>CAYTJL010000120.1:0-27985 GCA_964437785.1 uncultured Polyangiaceae bacterium | reverse complement strand
TCAACCGATGATCATCGACTCGCTCAAGAGCTTGCCCTCGGCGAACCTCCGCAGGCTCCACCGCTCGAACATCGGCAGCTCCGTCCCCTCCGCGATGTGCTGCGCCATGATGCGACCCATGACCGGCGCCATCATGAAGCCGTGCCCCATGAACCCCGACACTTGATAGAAGTCCTCGACCTCCGGCACCTGACCGACGATGGGGTTCGCGTCCGGGGTGAGATCGTAGCAGCCGGCCCACTGCCGGAGCACCTTCACCTTGCCGACGATCGGGCACGTGCGGACGAGCGCGCGGCTGTAGCGCGCCAAGAACCCGTGCGACGATCCCATGTCGAGTCCGTGCGGCACGTCGTGGTTGCCGATGCCGCCCACGATCTCGCCGCGCATCGACTGCGAGAAATAAAGCCCGTTCGAGAGATCCGCGACAAGCGGCTTGAGCCACAGCTTGAGCGGCTCGGTCGAGCAGATCTCGTGGCGGTGCGGTTTGTTGGGGAGCGCGACGCCGAGCATCTTCGCGACCTCGGGGCTCCACGCGCCGCACGCGTTGACCACGCGGCGCGCCTTGATCTCGCCGCGGCTCGTGACCACGCCCTCGATGCGTGAGCCCTTGGTTCGAAAGCCGGTGACCTCGGTGTACGGCGCGATCTCGACCCCGAGCTTCTCGGCGCCGCGCGCGTAGCCCCACACGAACGGCCACGGGAACACGACGCCATCGTCGGGGTTGTAGCTCGCCGCGACCACGCCCTCGAGATCGAGCTCGGGCACGATCCGCTGCGCCTCGCGCGGGGTGAGCACGCGCGTCGTGAGGCCGCACGCGTTCTGCACGGCGACGCTCCTCTCCAAGCTGCGCCGGCCCTCCTCGCTGCGCACGAGGAAGAGGTAACCGCCTTGCCGGAACCACACGTTGATCTTCAGCTCGCGCGCGAAGTCGCGGCAGATGCGGATGCTCTCCTGCATCAGCCGGATGTTCTCTTCGCTGGAGAACTGCGCCCGAACCCCGCCCCCGTTGCGCCCGCTCGCGCCGCCGCACAAATACGATTTGTCGACCACGGTCACGCGCGTGATGCCGTGGTTCTTGGCGAGGTTGTAGGCGATCGAGAGGCCCATGATGCCGGCCCCGATGACGACCACGTCGGCGTCGCTCCGCACGAACGCCACGTTACCTCGTATCATCGCGCCCGACCACGAGGAGGACGTGATGCTCGCCGGACGCATGATGGACTTTCCGCTCACGCTGACGCACCTCTTGGAGCGCGCAGGCGCCTTCTTTCCGCGCTCCGAGATCGTCAGCCGAAGACCTGACAAATCAATTTCGCGCGTCACCTACGCGGACTTCCACAAGCGGGCCAAACGGCTCGCGGCGGCGCTCAAGGGGATCGGCGTAGGGCGCGGCGATCGCGTGGCGTCGCTCGCGTGGAACCACCACCAACACTTGGAGCTGTACTTCGGCGTGCCCGCCGCGGGCGCGGTGATCCACACGCTCAACCTGCGCCTCCACCCGAGCGAGATCGGCTACATCGCGCAGCACGCCGAGGACAAAGTCGTCGTCGTGGATCGGTCGCTCCTCCCGCTCTACAAAGCGTTCTCGTCGAACGTGCGCTCGATCGAGCGCCTCGTCGTGATCGACGACGGCTCGCCCCACGAGATCCCCGCGAACGCGATCGACTACGAAGAGCTGCTCAAGAGCGCGCCCGAAGGCGGCGAGCTCCCCGCGATCGGCGAGGGAGAGGCCGCGATGATTTGCTACACGTCCGGCACCACCGGCAACCCCAAGGGCGTCGTGTACAGCCATCGGTCCACGGTGCTGCACACGCTCGTCGCGTGCATGACGGACACCATCGGCGTCGGCGAGGCTGACACGGTGATGCCCGTCGTGCCCATGTTCCACGCCGCGGCGTGGGGCCTGCCGTTCAGCGCGGTGACGTGCGGATCCAAGGTCGTTTTCCCGGGCCCGCACCTCGATCCCGCGAGCCTGCTCGACCTGATGGCGAACGAGCGCGTGAGCATCGCCGCGGGTGTCCCCACCATTTGGATCGGCATCTTGGCGATGCTCGATCAAGACCCGAAGCGCTTCGATCTGTCGGCGATGCGCTCGATGGTGATCGGCGGATCGGCCGCGCCGCCCGCGATGATCGAAGGCTTCAAGCGACGCCACGGGCTCGACGTGACCCACGCGTGGGGCATGACCGAGACCAACCCGCTCGGCACGCTCGCGCGGGTCAAGCGGCACCTCCGCTCCGCCGACGTGGGTGACGAGATCGGGTATCGCGCGTCGCAGGGATACCCGGTGCCGTTCGTCGAGATGCGCCACGTGGGCGACGACGGCCGCACGCTCCCCTGGGACGGCGAGACCATGGGCGAGCTGCACGTGCGCGGCCCGTGGGTCGCGGCGTCGTACCTCGGCGGCGATGGGCCGGATCGCTTCACGAGCGACGGCTGGTTCAAGACCGGCGACGTGGTCACCATCGACGCCGAGGGGTACATGCGCATCACCGATCGCGACAAAGACGTGATCAAATCGGGCGGCGAGTGGATCAGCTCCGTCGCGCTCGAGAACGCGCTGATGAGCCACCCCGCCGTGCTCGAAGCCGCGGTGTTCGCCGCGCGCCACGACAAATGGGCCGAGAGGCCGCTCGCGGCCGTGGTCTTCAAGGAGGGCAAGAGCGCGACGAACGAAGAGCTCACGGCCCACCTGGAGAGCCGCTTCGCCAAGTTCTGGTTGCCCGACGATTACATCGTCGTGACGCAGATCCCGCGGACGTCCACGGGCAAGTTCCTCAAATCCAAGCTGCGCGCCGAGCACGGCGATCACCTGATGAAGCGCGGCTAACGGCCGCTCGGCCGCTAACCCCTTGACTCGACCGTCGCTCCGCGGTCCCCTGCCAAGGCCGTGATCTGCGAGCAATGTGGCCGCGACAACGCCGACAACCTGACGTTCTGTCAGGACTGTGGCCGGCGGCTACGCCCGCCGCGCGTGGTGTCTCCTACGCCGCCCAGCGGTATCTCCAAGGCGCCGGCGCTCCTCCCGCAACCCTCTCCGCTGCGCGCGCAACGCGATGAGCCGACGCCCACGCAGGAGGACGAGGTCCACATGGTCAGCTTGACCGAGCTCGTGGCAGATCCGATGGAGCCCGAGTCGGCAGGCCATCGACCCACGACGCCCGCGCCCGAGGCGTCCATCTGCACCTCGTGCAGCACGCCTAATCCGCCTGGATATCGCTTCTGCGTGACGTGCGGCGCGGCGCTCAAGAAGCGCGAGAGCGCGCCCGATCGATCCACCGACAAGCCCCTCTCGATGGGCGGGCCGGTTCCTCCCGCCGCCTCGGCGCCGCTCCGCGTCTCGCCGGAGCCGGCGGCGAAGCCCTCTTCGCCGAGGCTCATCGCGCCGACACCTCCTCAAGCGCCTCCGCCGAAGCCCTCCGCGCCGCGCGCGTCGCCTTCGTTCGGCAGCTCGGAGCCATACGCGGGCGAGAAGATCGTAGGCGCGCCGGTCGTCGAGATCGCGTCGGGATCCACGCCCGCGCGGCTCATCACGTGCCCTCGCTGTCACGGCCACTGCGTCGCCGGAACCCGCTTTTGCAAGTATTGCGGCGCGCCGCTCGACGAGGCGCGCGCGCGTGAGGACGCGCCGAAGCCCGTCTCGCCGGAGGACCTGGATTGGGGCTTGCGCGAGCGTCGCGACGAGCCGCCCGCGATGGGAGCGCCCGCGCCCAAGCCGACGCCCGGCCACGGCGGATCGAGCGACGGCGTCCGCGACGACGTCTCGATCCTCGCGGGCTCGCCGGTGCCCGACATGCCTGTGCTCATCGGCGGCCGGCGCGAGCCGCCCGGCGTCGCGAACGCGCCCCGCACGGTGACCGCGGAGTCACCGAGGAACCCGGCGCTCGCGCAGCGCATGGCGCCCGAGCTCACGCGCCCTGTCCCCGCGCCGCCGGTCGCGCAGGCGCAGGGCGGCGCGCGAGGTCAAGCGATCGCGCAGCAGAAGCCGGCGCGCATCGTCGTGATCGTCGAAGACGGCTCCGAGGGCAAGAGCTTCCCGCTCGCGGGGGGCCAGGTCGACATCGGCCGTAACGAAGGCGACATCCTTTTGGAGGACGACCTCTATGTTTCGCCTCGCCACGCGCGGCTCCACCGCGAAGGGGGCGCGTGGTTCGTCCGCGATCTGGGCTCGACCAACCACGTGTACGTGCGCCTCCGCCGGCCTCAACCCCTCCGAGATGGTGACTTGCTTCTCCTGGGGCTGGAGGTGTTACAGTTCCAGACCGTGAGCGACGGGGAGCGCGGATTGGGCCATGCCATGCAACATGGCACCCTCTTGTTCGGCTCGCCGGCCACGCCGCGGCGAGCGCGGCTCACACAGCGCACCGTCGAAGGGATCGTGCGCGACGTCTACCACGTGTTCCGAGACGAGACCGTGATTGGCCGCGAGACCGGCGACATCGTCTTTACCTCGGACCCGTTCCTCTCGCGCCGCCACGCGATGATCAAGCGCAACCCTGCGACCAGCGAGTTCACGCTCGTCGACCTCGACTCCTCGAACGGCACCTACGTCGCCATTACCGGCGAAGTCCCCTTGTCACATGGTGACTTCCTTCGTATTGGTCAGCACCTCTTCCGGGTCGATCTCGGGTAGGCCATGAACGAAACCGAAGCCACCGAGCCGCTCGACCAAAACGAGACCCGCGAAGACGCGGCAGACGCTGCGGACAAGAGCGACGCGGGCCACGACGCAGACGGCGAGACCTCGTCGAACAGCGGCGCCGCGCCGAGCAACGACGCGCCGAGCGACGACGCGCCGAGCGACGGCGAATCGGACGAGGCCGGCGCGGCGCCCGCGGTCAAGAAGGACATCCTCATTCGCCTCTTCGGCCGCACGGACGTGGGCCAAGTGCGCGAGCACAACGAGGACAACTTCATCGTCGCGGATCTCTCGCGCGAGAGCCGCGGCTTGATGGAGGCCGATCGCTCGCAGATCGTAGGCCCGCGCGGCACGTTGCTCGGCGTGTGCGACGGCATGGGCGGCGCCGCCGCGGGCGAGGTCGCGAGCCAGCTCGCCGTCGACATCATCTACCAGCGCATGATCTTGGGCGAGCCGCCGCTCAACCACGACGAGATCGCCGCACGGCTCGTCCACGCGATCGAGTCCGCGGGGCTTCGCATCTTCAGCGAGGCCAAGCTCGATCGATCGCGCCGCGGCATGGGGACGACGTCGACCATCGCGGCGCTCGTCGACGATCACCTCTTCTTCGGACAGGTCGGCGACAGCCGCGCGTACATCCTCCGCGGCGAGCGGCTCGTGCAAGCGACGCGCGATCAGTCGCTCGTGAACCAGCTCATCGAGGCCGGCCAGCTCACCGAGGAAGAGGCCGAGACCTTCGAGCACAACAACATCATCCTGCAAGCGCTCGGCACCGCCGACACGGTGCAGGTCGATCTCACCTTCGTGGTGCTCCGCCGCGGCGACACGCTCCTGCTCTGCTCGGACGGCCTCTCGGGCATGGTGCGCAACGACGAGATCCGCGAGGTGCTCCGCTCGGTCGACGATCCGCTCGAAGCGTGCAAGGTCCTCACCGATCGCGCGAACCAAGCGGGCGGCCACGACAACATCACGGTGGTGATCGCAAAGTTCGAGGGCGAAGGGCTGGAGCCGCCCACACCCGAGTCGATCGACGATCTGCGCTATCGCAAGTACCACCTCCCCGAGCCGCAGGCGCACGCGCCGACCATCCCGGAGCCGCGGAGCCGGATCAAAGAGCTGGGCTCGTCGAAGATCTCGTCGCGCCCTCCGGCGGGGGGCTGGTCGAGCCCCGAACGCGAAGGCGAGAGTGACGGCGACGCTGACCCAGACCAGCGCTACCCCCGCCACACGCCGGACGATCCCATCGACATCCCGACGGACGGCGCCCCGCAATGGCTCGTGATCGCGATGATCGCAGGGGCGGTCTTTTGCGTGATCATTGTGGGGTTCTACCTGCTCAAGTAAAGGATCGATCGCTGCGGCATTAACCGCCCTCCCTACTTCGAGCCTTCGATGTTGCGCATCACCCACACCCGAGGACGAAGGGCTCGGGCGATCGATACGCTCGGCTCGCCGCGCGCGCGCATCGGCAGCGCGCCCGGCAGCGAGGTGAGCTTCGCCGCGAACGAGGCCGCGCCACAGCACGCCGAGATTCGGAGCGACGGCCGCGCATACCACCTGGTCGATCTCGGGACGCGCGCGGGTGTGTTCGTGAACCAGCGTCGCGTGCAGAGCCACGCGCTCCGCAGCGGTGACGTCGTCGAGCTCGGAGGCCGCTCGGGGCCGGCGTTTCGCGTCGATATCGTCGGGCCCGTCGCGCCCCCGCCCGGCATGCCCGACGCCGAGGGCCGCATCGACATGGAGTCCGCGCAGCGGATCGTGGCCGAAGCGGTCGTGCGCGAGACGTCGCAGCGCGAGCAGGCCGCCGCGCACCTCGTGAGGTCGAAGGTCCTCGCCGCGTCGAACCGCGCGACCAAGCGCAACGGGCTGCTCGCCGTGGGCGTGGTGCTCACGCTCGGCGCGACGCTGGTGACCGCGGGCCTCGTGTGGCGATCCGGGCGGCGATCGTCGGCGCTCGCCGACGACGTCGGGCTCGATCGATCGCCCGGATCCAAGGTCAATGGAGCGGTCCCGACGCAGGTCTTCACGGGCCGCGAGATCTACGATCGCAACAAAGCCTCGCTCTACGTCATCGGCTACACGATCGGCAACCGCGTCGGCGGCGTGTGCTCCGCCGTCGCGATCGGCAGCCAGAAGCTCGCGACCAACGCCCACTGCGTAAAGGCATTTCGTGACAAGGGCGGCACGCCGATCGTGACGCAGAACGAGTCGGGCGGCAGAATGCGCTTTACGATCGTGGGCGCCCAGATGCACCCGGACTACAAGCACGGGACAGGAAGCGCGGACTCACCCGACGTCGCGCTCCTGCGCGTCGACGGCAAGATGCCGACGTACGCCACGATTGCGAACGACGCCGAGATCCGCGCGCTCGGGCCCGGCGACGACATCTACGTGCTCGGCTTCCCCGGCCGCGTGATGGATCCGATCAGCCCCTCGGCGACCTTCCTTCAAGGCCACGTGGGCCGCGTGACCGGCATGCGTGAAGAGACTACGACCGCCGACAAATCTTTTCTGTTGCAGCACGACGCGGTCACGCGCGGCGGCAACAGCGGCAGCCCTGTGTTCAACCAATATGGCCACGTGATCGCGATCCACGCCGCGCACCT
Source organism: uncultured Polyangiaceae bacterium (assembly GCA_964437785.1). GTDB lineage: Bacteria > Myxococcota_A > Polyangia > Polyangiales > Polyangiaceae > CAYTJL01. The sequence goes on along the minus strand of CAYTJL010000120.1, from coordinate 20,740 downwards.
CGACGACGAAGAAGAGGTGAAGGTCAACGGCCAGAAGACCACGCGCGTGTCGAGCTCCCCGTACCGCGTTGCGATGCGCGTAGATTTGCTCCGCGGGGTGCCCGAGCCGTGAGCGTGAAGATCGTCCACACGTTCGGGCGCAACGCGGGCCTCGTGCAGACGCTCGACAAGCCCACCATCCGCTTCGGCAGGATGCCGGACAACGACGTCGCCTTCGATCCCGAATACGATCGCGACGCGAGCGGACATCACGCTGAGATCCGCGCCGAAGGCGGCGGTCTCCTGCTCGTCGATCTCGCCTCGAAGAACGGCACGTTCGTGCGCGGCGAGCGCGTGCAGAAGCGCCTGCTCGAGCCGGGCGACGAGGTCACCTTCGGATCCAAAGGCCCGCGCGTCCGCGTCGACTTCGCCAAAGGCGCGGCGCAGCCTGCGGTCATGTCGCCGGTGCCGGGCGCGGGCACCGTACCCGCCGCGCCTATCGCTCAGCCGCGCGCGGCGATGGCGAGCGCGGGCCGCATCGATCCGCGGCCGCAAGCGTTCGCCGCGGCGCTCGGTCCTCCGCCCGCGCCTCCGCCGCCGGGTGCGCCACCGCCCGCGCACGCTGCGCGACAAGGATCTGCGCCCGCGTTTGCGGGTGGGGCCGCGCCTGCGTCTCCTCAAGCAGCGCCCGTGGCCGCGCCGCCCGCGGGAAAGCGCGTCGGGCAAAGGACCATCGCGTACATGATCTCGTCGGCCGTGTCCGCCGCGCGCGGGCGCGGGGGCGGCACGCGCGAGCTGAGCGCGTACGTCGATCGCGAGGTGGGCGCGGCGACCGCGGCGCAGAAGCGCACGACGACGTTCCTCGCCGTGCTGTTGCTCGTCGCGATCGCGGCGCTCGGAGGGCTCGTGGTGTGGAGCAGCCGTTCGAGCGACGAGATCGATCGTTTGCGCACCGATCTCGCCAAGCTCCCTCCCGACGATCCGCGCCGCAAAGACATCGAAGGTCGCCTCGGCACGCTCCACCCGTCCAACGCGAGCTTTGGCCGCAACCTGTATGACCGCAGCAAAAAAGGCATCTTCATGCTCGCGGCCGGCGGACAGGGCTTTTGCACGGCCTTCGCCGTCCGGCCAAACACCCTCGCCACCAACGCACATTGCGTGGCGGCGGCGCGGCGGCGCGGCGGATCCATCGTCGCGCTCGAGAACGAGGGCCGAGGCGCGGTGAGCTTCCCTGTCACCGACATGCGCCCTCACCCTGGATATCGCGACAACGACGCGACGTCGATTACGCCGGACGTCGGTATCATGACCATCTCGGGCAAAGCCGCCATCGTGCTCGACATCGCATCATCCCAAGAGCTCGCGGCCATGGGTGTCGGCGACGACGTTTACATCATCGGCTTTCCAGGCAGGTTGATGGACACGAGCAACCCGGCCGCGACGTTCCTCGCCGCGCACGTCGGCAGGATCACCAACGCTTCGGGCAGGCCCGCGAGCTTCGGAGATCAATGGCTCGTCCAGCACGACGCGCCGACCACCCATGGAACGAGCGGGAGCCCCGTGTTCAACGGCAAAGGCAAGGTGGTCGCCATCAACGCAGGCGGTTATCTGGAGGGCGACGACGAGACCATCGCGGGCCGCAAGACCGAGGTCGTCAAGGCATCTCCCTATAAGTTCGGGATGCGCATCGACCTCTTGAACGCGCTCCTGCGATAAGGCTTATTCGTCTTCGGTCGAGCACAGCCCGGAAAAGGCACCTCGCGGAGCGCCTTTGAAGAACTCCACAGGACAGCCGCCCGGCCTCCGCACCATCTCGCCGACCTCGATCGCGAGCGCGGAGGACCAGTTGCGCGCGCCGTCGAAGCGAGCGCGGATGATGCCGTCCGGGTCGATGATCCACGTCTCGGGGAAGAGCTTTGTGCCGAACTTGTCGCGCACCACGGTGGAGTCCGGGTCCATCAGCACCAAGAACGGCGGCTCGCCCCCGAGCGTGACCTTCAACGTGTCGCGCGCCTCGGCCGCGGTCTCGTCCGTGCAGAGGGTGACCACGACCATGTCGCCGCGGCCGTTCGCGACGCGCGAGAGCTCGGCGATCGAAGGCATCTCGTCGAGGCAAGGGCCACACGTCTTGGTCCAGAAGTTCAAGAAGACCGTCTTGCCGCGGAACGACGAGAGGCGCACCTTGCGGCCTTCGAGATCGGGCAGCTCGAAGTCGGGCGCGCGACGATCGCGGCCGGCGTACGCGGGGCCGAAGCGACAGAGCGCCGTGCAGCTCGACCTGCGCTGGTCGGCCTCGGCCGCGCGCACGAACGAGTACACCGCGGCCGCAGCGGCGGCGATGAAGGCGACCTGCGCGATGACCGATGTGGGCTTCACGACGCTCGTATAGCGTCGCGCTCCTTCGCTGTCACGCCCCGGAGGATGGCGGCTCTGATATCGTGCGTGACAATGGCCCTCCTCCCGAACATCACCACATCGATCGGCAAGACTCCGCTCGTCGCCTTGAGCCGTTATGGCGAGGGCCTCGGAGCAACGCTGTTTGCCAAGTGGGAGGCAAAAAACCCAGGCGGGAGCATCAAAGACCGCATCGCCCTCGCCATGATCGAAGACGCCGAGGCGAGCGGCAAGCTCGGCAAAGGCGCGGTGTTGGTCGAGCCGACGAGCGGCAACACGGGCATCGCCCTCGCCATGATCGCGGCGGCGCGCGGCTACCGGCTCATCCTCACCATGCCCGAGTCGATGAGCGCCGAGCGCGTGGCCATGCTCCGCGCGTACGGCGCCGAGGTGGTGCTCACGCGCGGGACGCTGATGGTCGAGGCCGTCGCGCGCGCCAAGGCCATCGCCGCCGAGACCGAGGGCGCGGTCATGCTCCAGCAGTTCGAAAACCCCGCGAACCCCGCGGTGCACCGCGCGACCACCGCGGAGGAGATCTGGCAGGACACGAACGGCGCGGTCGACGTCGTCGTCGCGGGCGTCGGCACGGGCGGCACCATCACGGGCGTGGGTGAGGCGCTCAAGGCCAAGAAGAAGAGCGTCCGCATGATCGCGGTCGAGCCCAAGAACGCGGCCGTGCTGAGCGGCGGGCGCGCGGGGCCGCACCACATCCAAGGCATCGGCGCGGGCTTCGTCCCGCCGATCTTGAACCGCGCGATCATCGACGAGGTCATCGCCGTGACCGAAGATCAAGCGTTCGCCGAGGCGCGCAGGCTCGCGTCGACCGAGGGGATGTTGGTCGGCATCTCGGCGGGCGCCGCGCTCGCGGCCGCGATCAACGTCGCGGGGCGCAGCGACGCAGCGGGCGCGAACGTCGTCGTCCTGCTCTGCGACGGAGGCGAGCGCTACCTCTCGACGCCGCTCTTTCAGAGCCTCTCGAAGAGGTGAGCGCGATCGATCGATCCGCGCGGATCGCTCACCAAGGCCGCTTCGTGGGGACCTCGATCGGCGCGTTGGGATCGGGACCCGACGAGGCGACGATCGCGATCACGATCGCGAGCGCGATCGCGACGCCCGCGATCACGAGGCCGATGCGCGTCCTCCTCCGCCGGAAGTCGGTGAGCGAAGGATCGACGCTGGACGGCGGGCCCGCGCTCGGACCTCCGTTCGCCCACGATTCAGGCCGGATCGGCGCGCCGACCACGACGGGCGGCGCGGGCGCGGCGATGGGCGGCGCAGGCGCCGGAGGCGGCGCGGGCGTGACGACGTCGACGCGCACGGGCTTTGGCTCGGCGCGCGGAGGTGTGACGCCCGAGGGCAACGTCGAGGGGATCTCCTCGGCGATCTTGGCGGGCCGGAGATCGTCGTCCTCGAAGATCGAGAGGCGCGGCGCGGGCTCGACGGGCCGGCCCTTGGTCGCGCTCGCGCTCCGCTCGTTCGAGAGCTTGAGCGCCTCGCGGATCGCCTTGTCTTTGCGCTCCGCGCGCCTGCTGAGCAGATCCTTGATGAACGCGGAGAGCGACGTGTCGACGTCGGGCGGCGCGCGCCCCGCCTCTTCGATCGCGCGGCGCAGGTCGAGCATGCTCGCGTAGCGCCCGCTCGGATCTTTGGAGAGCGCCTTCATGATCACGCGATCGACCTCTTCGGGGAGGTCCTTGGCGATCGATCGCGCGGGCGCGACCTCCTTCTTGTCGCGGATGCGCGCGAGCGTCGCGAACTCGTTGTCGGCGCGGAACGGGTGCGTCCCGGTGACGAGCTGATAGAGCACGATCCCCATCGCGAAGACGTCGGTGCGGCGATCGACCTTGTTCCCGAACGCCTGCTCCGGCGCCATGTAGAGCACCTTGCCCTTGAGCTGGCCGACGTTCGTCTGGGCTTGGTTGGTCGCGGCTTTGGCCACGCCGAAGTCGATGACCTTCACCGAGCCGTCGTACGTGACGAGGATGTTCTGCGGAGAGACGTCGCGGTGGACCAAGTTGACGAGCGCGCCCGCGTCGTCGCGCAGCTCGTGCGCCGCGTGAAGGCCCGCGCACGCGCGCGCGGCGATGCGCAGCGCGAAGGGCACCGGCAAGCCTCCTTTGGCCTTCGCCTCGCGCGTGAGCACGGCGAGCGACTCGCCCTCGATCCACTCCATCACGATGAAGAGCACGCCGTCGTCCTCGCCGAGATCGAGCACCTCGACCACGTTCGGGTGACGGATGCGCGCGACGAGCCTCGCCTCGTCCAAGAACATCGACTCCGCCGCGAAGAGATCGTCGTCCGCCAGATCCGCGAGCACGGTCTTGATCGCGACGATCTTTTCGAACCCGCGCGGCCCGCGCATCTTCGCGGCCCACACCGACGCGGTCCCGCCCTGCGCGATGGGCAAGAGCAGCTCGTAGCGACCGAGCGTGCGGCCGGGATAGATGTCGATGGCGGTGCTCATTCACCTCCCCGTGTCGCACGGGCCTTGGGGGGTTTATCTCCCTCCAACACGATACCCCCGGGCCGGAAAAAACCCAAAGATACGGCGTGATTAACGCGCGCTCAGGCGGCGGGGGCGGGCGCCGGGATCACCTTGCGGATCGCGGCGAGATGCCGTTTGGACACACCGCTCACCGCGGTGATCTGCTCGTCCGTCGCCGCGCGCAGCGCCGCCATGGATCCCAGCTCACGCAGCAGCGCCTTCTTGATCGCGTCGCCGAGGCCCTTGATGTCGTCGATCTCGGATCGCATCCGCTTCGCTTTTCCAAGGCGTTTGCGCAGGTGGTTGGCGAAGCGGTGCGCCTCGTCGCGCGCGCGCGCCAAGAAGAACAGGGCCGAGCTCGTCGCGCGCAGCTCGATGCCGTTCTTTTGGTTGGGCAAATAGACGCGATCGACCATCTTCTCGCCCGCGCGGTTCTCGCGCTCCTTGGCGAGGCCCACGATCGGCAGCTCGTGCAAGCCCAAGTCGCGCGCGGCGGAGAGCGCGACGGCGAGCTGCCCGCGGCCTCCGTCGACGACGAAGAGATCGGGCAGCTCCCACGCCTTGTCTTGATCGCCCGCGCCGTCCTCGGCGGCGGCGTCGCGACCGCGCTTGAAGCGGCGGCCGAGCACTTCGAACATCGCGGCGTAATCGTCGCCTTCGGTCACGCCTTTGACGTTGAAGCTGCGGTAACGCTTCTTGTCGGGCTTGCCGTCGAGGAGGCTCACGATGGATCCGACGGTGTCGCCGCCGCCGAGATGCGAGATGTCGCAGCACTCGATGCGATGAGGCAGCGAAGGGAGCCTGAGCCGCTCGCGCAGCTCTTCGAGGCGAGCCTCGATGTCGTCGGTCGCGCGCTGCTTTTCGCGGAAGGAGTGCGCCGCGTTGTCGTTGGCCATCTTCATCAGATCGGCCTTGGGCCCGCGCTGCGGCGTGAGCACGTTGACCTTTTGGCCTTTGCGATCGCCGAGCCACTCGGCGACGCCCTCGACGCCGTCGGGCAACATCGGCAGGAGGACCTCGTCGGGCACGAGCGCGCCCGAAGGGCCGGTCTCGTCGTAATATTGAGTCAGGAACGCGGCGAGCACCTCCTCATTGGGCAGCTCCACGTTCTTGAGCGAAAACGAGATGGTGTCCGTCATGTGGCCCGCGCGCACCAAGAGCACCAGCACCTCGACCAAGCTGCCCTCGCGATAGAGGCCCACCACGTCTTGATCCACGTCTTTGACCGCGACCACGCGCTGCGACTCGCGCGCCGCCTCGATGGCGCGGAGCTGATCGCGATAGATGGCCGCGCGTTCGAACTCCATGCCTTTGGAGGCGTCCTTCATCTTGCCTTCGAGCTCATGCGAGAGCTCGTCGTGCCGGCCCTCCAAGAAGAGCCCGACGCTGCGGACCTGCTCGGCGTAGAGCGCGCGATCGACCTCATACACGCACGGCGCGAGGCAGCGCTTGATTTGATATTGGAGGCACGGCCGGCGGCGAGAGGCCATGTCGGAGTCGGAGCAGGTGCGGAGTTGAAAGTGCTTGTTGACCAGGTGCAGCGTGCGGCGCGCGGCCGTGGCCGAGTGATAGGGCCCAAAGTACTTGGCGCCGTCGGGCGAGGGGCGCCGCACCGTCTCCAGCCTGGGCCAGTCTTTTTGCGGGTCGAGGCGCAGGCACAAGAAGTCTTTGTCGTCGCGCAGCTTGACGTTGAAGCGCGGTTTATGCTGCTTGATGAGCTCGTTCTCGAGGACCGCGGCCTCCTTCTCGGTCGCGGTGACCACGGTCTCCAGGTCTTTGACGATGCGGCGGAGGACGGGGATGAAATACCGCTCGTCGCTCGAAGACTCTTGGAAATAGCTCCGCACGCGGGATCGCAGGGTCTTGGCCTTGCCCACGTAGACCACGGCGCCCGACTTGTCTTTGAAGAGGTAGCAGCCCGGCGCCTTGGGCAGCGATCCGAGCTTTTGATCGAGGAGGGAGGGGGCCTCGGCCGCCGGGGCCTCGTCCTTCGGAGCCTCAGTCGTCATCGTCGTCGAGATCCCGTTGGATGGGAGCGGCCTTGGGCTCAGCCGCTCTTCTGTTCTGCCGATCGATCTTCTTTTGGATCTCGGCCGCGCGGCGGAGCGCGATGTCGGCCTCGATGTCGGGCGGGAGCTCGTGATGTTGCGCCTCGCGGAGCCAGCGGTGGATTTGCCCGCCGAGCCCGGGTTGCTGATCGATGTCGTCCCAATCCCACGATTTGGTGAGCTTCTCTTCGGCGCCGGTCACCCCCGATCCGCACGCGAGCGGGATCGACCGGGGGACGTGCGTGAAGGTGCCATAATCGGGCGTCGACGTGAACATGTCGAGCGGCAGAGGCGCGTTTTGGACTTGCACGTTGGGGTACGGGATGGCGTAGATGTGCGCGATGAGCTTATGAACGCTCGCGACGTCCACGTGTGTGGTCGAGAGGTAACCGCGCTTGAGCCACGGTGAGGCCATCACCAGGATGGTGCGGTGATAATCCACGTGATCGCCGCCCTGCGCCGGGTCGTCCTCGATGACGATGACGAGCGATTTGGGCCAGAGCGGGCTCTTCGAGATGCCCTCGACCAAGATGCCTGTCGCCTCGTCGTTGACGGCGAACATGGTCTCGGGCGAAGGCGTGCTCGACCCGAGGCCCTGCGTGTGGTCGTTGGGCAAGGTCATGTACACGAATTTGGGCAGGTCGCAGCGCACGCGCGCGCGGCCCGCCACGTAACAAGCCTTCTCGTTGTCGGGGTAACCGATGCTCTGGATGAAGCCGCCCGGATAGCCGTTGTCGACGGGATCGGTGCCGGGCGGGATGAACGTGGGCAGCCCGACGATCTCGCCCATCACCTCGTAAGGCACGTTGTTCTTGCCGAGCCAATCGAAGAGCGAGCCCTCGTCGGGCCGGCCGACGTCGATGACGCCGCCCGAGTCCGAGTCTCCGCGCAGGCCGCGGCCATAGCCGGTGACGGGCCACTCGCGCTCGTTGAAGTCGACGGTGCGGCCGTGCGTCGTCCACAAGTGGCCTTGGGTCGAGATGAACGCCGACGTGTAGAAGTTGTCGGAGTGGGCGAAGGTCTTGGCGAGCGAACGGATGTTGGGCCAGATGGAGTCCATCTGGGCGGCGGGGGCGATGGTGTGGTTGGGCTCGCCGTTTACGCCCGCAAAATCGCCGAAGATCCCGTCGAACGTCTTGTTCTCGCGCACGATCAAGATGACTTGATCGATGGCCTTGGACGGAGCGCCGGTGTTGGTCTCGGGGATGGGGAAATCGTCGGCGCCGGGCGGGCAATTCACCTGGGGATAACCGGGCCTCGCGGCGACCGCGTTGTTGGCCGCGACGATGGTCTCACCCGCGACGAGCTCCATCGCGGTGGGCGCGGGGATGCGCTGAATGCCGCCGTGGAGCAACTCATATTCTTCGTCGGGCTGGCGCGGGCCTGTCCCGCGGGCGAGGAGGCTCACCGCGATGAGGCTCCCGTCTTGGGCCTTGGCGAGCCCTGAAGGCCACCATTGCGCGGGCAGCCGCCCCGCAGGTGTGATGGTGGGCGGCGAGACGTTCATGTCGATGTCATAAGCGCCGATGGCGTTGATGCCGGCTTGGGTGACGAAGAGCCGACTCGATGTCTCGTCGAAGAGCAGACACGAGGGCTCGACCCCGCGGAGCATGGTGGCCATGTCGACGGGGATCGCCGTGACGTCGCCGGTCATGCGGTCGACGCGGGTGAACGTGTCGCCGAGGTCGTTGCCGACGATCATCCACCGGCCGTCGAGGAAGGAGATGCCTTGAGGGTCTTTGTCGACTTGAAAGGTGCGTGTGACGACAGGCGCGCTCGGGGTCGAGACGTCGACCTCTTTGACCGCGCGGCTGCCCCACATGGCCACGTAGGCAAAGTGGGTGGGCACCTCGTGGGGGTCGGTATAAACTGCGTACGTCTCGGATCCGCCCAAATCGACGCTGCCCACGATGGTGCCATAGGAAGGGCCGTTGTGGGTGACGTCGGCGACGAGGAGGCGACTATCATCCACGCCGGTGATGTAGAGCTTGGTTTGATCGTCGCTCACGGCGACGCCGGAGGCGTAATATGCGCCTCCCGGGCTCTTGGGCGACGGGGGGAGCAAGATGGCGCGGGTGTCGTCGCGGGTGAGCTGGCCTGTCGCGGTGTCGATGGCGACGGTCATCACGCGGCCGCCGGCGGCGGCGACGAACAGCCGATCGGGCGGGGAGAACACGATACCTTGATTGAGCGCCTCAGGGTTGTTGAAGGCCTCGACGTCGACGGCCGGATCGCCTGTCCCGATCAACGTCGTATTGACGGTCCTCACGAGGTGAGCGCCATAGCCTGTGTCGACGGTGACGACGAAGGGTGTCCCCGGGATCGCGACCACGTTGCTCGTCATGCTGCGCGGATCGGGGAAGACCCAATCGGCGCCTGCGGGCGTGAGCCTGCGGCCGTCGGGCATGACGAGCACGCTCGCGTCGTCGGGGTCGACGCCCGCATATTTGAGGGCTTCTCCGGTGGGCGCGCTCGCGGAGCACTGGCCCGGCATGGGCGAAGGCACGGTGACGCCGTCCCACGCGCACGTGCTCGTGTGCGGGATATCGGCCCACGGGAGCAGGTTTTGGCACGCGTAAGGCGTGGTGTTCTCGGCGCACTTGTCGTTCGGGCATTCGAACGAGCACGACGACGGCGGCGACGCGAACTCGTACGGATCGCGCGGATCGATCATGCCTCCGTGGCCGCCGCTCCCGCTCGACGAGGACGACGACGTCGTGGTGGTCTCGCCCCCGCACGACGCGAGGATCGACGCGGGGAGGAGGGCGAAGAGGGCGAATCGATGGCTCCGCATCGAAGGGAGCATACGCGAGGAGCGGCGAGCGGATAACTGATCTCTTCGGCGCAAAGACGCTCAGACGGCGGCTGCGTCGAGGGTGGTCGTGAGCTCGGTCTCCAGGAAGCGATCGGCGGTCGCGCGGATCTCTGCGCCGAGCGACACGTCGCCGAGATCGATGGCGACGCGATCGTGGCGCGCGGCGAGGATGGCGCGGCGGGTGTAGCTCGGGTTGGCGCGCGCGGCGGTGATCCACAAGAGGCCCAAGATCGTCTCGCGCTCGCGCTTGTCGACCTTGAATTTTTTCCCGAGCGTGACCGGGCCGCCCACGTTGATGGCGGTGAGCGCTTCGCGGCGGAGCACGAGCGGGAGCGAGAGGCGCGCGACGGCGGCGCCGATCTTGTCGCCTTCGGCGGTGTCGTCGGAGAACAAATAGCGGACGGTCTCGACCGACGCTTCGCCGAGCTGCTTGGCTCCGTCGAGCATCGCGCGCGCGTCGTTGCGCGCGCTGTTCACCTCATCGACGCTCTGGCCGAGCTTGCGCGCGATCGCGCTCACGGCTTGTTCTTCGCGCGGATCGAGGCCGTCGCTCATGGCGGCGAAGAACGCGCCGCGGACGATCGCGCGCGCCACCTTGCTGTCGAAGTCGCCGTGCATGTCGAGCGACTCGGCTTCGAGCGGGCTCTCGTTTTGGAGCAGGCGTTGATCGTCTTCGGGCAGGCCGAGCGAGGCCACGAACGCGTCGCGGAGGAGCTTGGATTCGGCCGTGAACGTGCCCGTGGATCCGAGCACGGCGCCGAGCGCGCGCGCCGCCGCGGCGCCTTGCGAGCGCACGCGCGCGACGTCTTTTTCGCTCGGCTTGCTCGTGAACAAAGAGCGCACGCCGCGCGCGCCGTGTTGGAGCGAGAGCCCCGCCGCGATCGCGTCGGACATGGGCACCCAGCGCGGCGGCGCGACGGGCGCCGACGCGGCGCAGAGCCCGAAGATCCAGCTCTCCCACGTGTCGAACGAGACCGCTTTGGATCCGCGCGCCGCCGCGGTGAGCACCTGCGTGCGGCGGTGCGAGAGCGCGCGCAGCGTGTCGACCTCGAAGCGGCCGCTGCCCGTGATCAAGAAGATCGCGTCGTCGCAGACCGCGGTGAGCAGCGCGTGGGTGTCGAGCGAGGGGGGCGGGTTGGGCATGCGCGCATGGTAGATCGAAGCCGATCCGAAGCGCAGATGATCCAGCTTGGCCCTTTGGATCGAGATCGAGATAGGTAGCGCTCGTGGATCTGCGCTTCGACCTCTGGCACCTCGCGTTCACCAATTTGATTCAGATGCGCGCTCCCCCAAACTTCGAGGTTCAATCAGAGGTCCGGCTGAACATCGAGCCTCAGCGCGCGGACATGTTGCTCCTCCGGCGGCGGGACGTGGCGAATGAGGATGATCGTGCGCTCGTCTTGCGCGCGTTGTGGCCGCGGCTCGGGCTCGCTGCGATCCTCGAATACAAAAGCCCCGTAGAGTCTTCGTTCCGCCGCGGCGATCTGCTGCGCCTCATCGGCTATGGCGTGCTCTACGACACAGCGCATCTCGACGAGCTGAAGGAGCGCGACGACTTGACGTTGGTCCTCGTGGTCGCATCCATCACGCCCACGTTGCTCGACGAGATGGCGCGGATGGGCTTCGTGATGACGCCGCTCGGCGGGGGCTATGCCCGGATCGAGGACACGATGTATACTACGTTTCTCGTCGTGACCGACGACGTCACCGAGACCGAGCGAGACGAATATTTGAGGCTTTTCAGCCATCGCCGCGCAAAAGACGGCGAAGCCACCCGGTGGCTCCAGCAGTGGATGAGGGAGACGAAGATGAAGCAGCCGGACATCGAAGACCTCCCTGGGTTCGAGGAGCTGTTCCAGAAGAGCATCGAGCGGGCGATCCAGAAGATGCCGGCCGAAGAGCGGCTCGCCGGGCTCGCTCCTCAAGAGCGGCTCGCCGGGCTCGCTCCTCAAGAGCGGCTCGCCGGGCTCGGGACGGAGCAATTGATCCTCGCGCTGCCCGTGGACGTCCTGCGCGGGCTCCGCGAAGAATACCTGCGCTCGCTCCCCATCGAGATCCAACAACAGATCGCGAAGCGTCTTCGCGAGACGTCCCACTGACGTCCGGGAGCCTCCGGTTTTTAAGGCTTCTTCGCCTTGCGCCGCTCCGCCCGGGTCACGAGCTCGTGCCGGAACACCATGCGTTCGGCGAGGACGTCGCGCTCACACGACACGCCCTCGGTGCCGAGGGTGCCGATGTCGATCACCTGCGACCCGTCTTTGGGCGCGGTGATCGCCGGGCCGCGCGCGGTGCACACCTTGCTGGCGTGATGATCGCGCGCATAGAGGCGCAGCTCGCAGCGATCGGAGGGGACCTCGATCGTCTCGACGTGAAGCGCGGGGATGGGCTGAGGCATGATGTATTCGGAGCCCATGATGCGAGCGATGGGTGCTTTGGAGTCGGGCGCGTCGACCGGGCAGAGCGCGACGAGATGACAGCCCATGTCGGAGCCGCCTGGGGCGCAATCCCGCTTCTCGATACGATAGCGGATGGTCAGCACACCTGCTTTGGGCGCGGGCCATTGAAAGGCCTCTTTGCCGGTGGGGAGGATCTTGACCGAGGGGCCGACCACGGCCGCGGGATCGGGCTTGTTGAGGATGTCGTTGAGCTGGCGAGGGTAGCTGTCGAATTCATTGGGTGGCTGCTTGGAGATCTCGGCGAGCAAGGTCATCGCCTCCGCGCGCCACACCTCCGCGGGCAGCTCCGGCGCCTTCGCGGAGGCAAGAGGAGGATCACCTGCCTGCGCGGGCGGGGCGGGCGGCGTGGACGAACAGGCCAAGAGGAAGAGCGAGGTAGAGAAGAGGAGCGAGGACCGGAGCGTGATCATGATGGGGGCCGGGAGACGAACGAGCATGCGTTTGGATCTGGAATAACGCCGCGCGCGCAACAAGGGCTATGTTCGGGGCGATGGCGCGGCGCGTGCTCCCGTTCTCGGCTGTGTTGGCGCTTTTTCTCGCGCCGATCGCGGCGCGGGCGGAGGGCGGCGCGCGCATCGACGAGGCCGAGGCCGCCCGGCTCCTGCACGTGATCGCGTACGTCGCCGCGGACTATCCGCGCGCGGTGAGCGACGGCAAGGTGGTGAGCCGCTTCGAGCACGACGAGCACCTCGCGCTCTTGGCCGTGGCGCGGAGCGCGGCGAAGGCGATCGCGATCGCGGAGCCCGCGCGCGGGGCTTCGATCCCGAGCGCGCTCGACGAGCTGCGCGCGCGTGTCGCGGAGGCGGCGCCGCCGCGCGAGATCGAAGAGCGCGCGGACGCGCTGGAGCGCGCCGTCGAAGCAGCGTTGAGGCTCGACCGATCCCCACACGAGATGCCGAATCGCGCGCGCGGCCGTGCCCTCTTCAACGAGCTGTGCGCGACGTGTCATGGGCCGAGGGGGCGAGGGGACGGGCCGCGCGCAGCGGAGCTCAAGCCTCCTCCGGTGAGCTTCATCGATCCGGTGACGGCGGAGGGGCTGAGCCCTTTGCGCGTGGCGAGCGCGGTGCGCTTCGGCGTGGAGGGCACGCCGATGGCAGCCTTTCCCTCGCTCACCGAGCGCGACCGTTGGGACCTCGGGTTCTACGTGCTCTCGCTCCGTCACACCCCGCGCGCCTCACCGCGCGGAGCGTGCTTTGCGCCGATCGAGCTCGCGCGGAGGAGCGATGGAGATCTGCTCGATGAGCTGTTCGCCGCGGGCGCCGAGCCGCACGAGCTTCACACCATGATCGCGGAGCTGCGCTCGCGATCGGCGTTCGGCGAAGGACCGAAGACCCCGTTTGCGGCGGTGCGCGAACGGCTCGTCCGCGCCGATCAGCGCGATGGCTTCGGAGATCGCGAAGAGGCTTTGAGGCTCGTGCGCGCGGCGACGCGAGCGTTCCTGGGCGGCGTCAGCCCGAGGCTCCGCGCGGCGGCGCCGGATCTGGACCAAGAGCTTCGAGAGCGGCTCCTCGCGCGACGCGAGCAAGTCAGTGACGCGGGCGAACGGGCGCGGAGGGCACGTGTCTTGTTGAGGAGGCTCACCACCGCGGAGCTCACGTTGGCAGGCCCCGCGCCGATGGGCGACGCCAAACACGGTATCGCGGCCGGGCCCCGGGCGAGTGAGCCTGTCGCGTGGCACCGCCGCGCGATCGACGCGATGGAGCGAGGGTGGGTGGTGGCGACGCTGATGGGCGCGGCGATCATGGCCCCTCCGCACACGTGGCAGAGGCGTATTGCGACCGCGCTCGCGATCGTGGTTGGCCCGATCGTCGTGTGGTCGCTTTGGGCGAGCGGCGCGATCGATGGTGTCGCGATGGCCTCGCTCGTTGTGCTGATTACGGTATTGATGGGGGTTGGAGCCATGACGGCGAGGCGATGGCCAAAGCGATCCCGCCTCGTCGCTTGGCTCGGGCTTGCCGCAGCGCTCGCCGCGCTCATCGGCAAAGCGGTGTTTGCGGCGACGCTCGCCGGTGTGTTGCCCGTGCATTTGCGGAGCTGGGTCGGCCGGCCTTCGATGGGGGTTTATCCGACCATCGAGGCGATCGCCGCCCAAATCGCGGTGATTTTGCTCGCTACGACAGCGGCGCTCAAGCAGCGGAGTCGAGCCGGAGAAGGCGGCCGGCGCACGGGAGGATGATGGTTTGCAAGGCCAAGAGGGCTTCGGCGCGGCGCGAAGCGGGGCTCAGCACACCATGGGATTCGAGATCGGGTGAGGGGGTTGGGGTGTCGGTATAAGCACCTTCGTCCGCCGAGGCGAGGACGGCGAGGAACGCGGCTTGGACCGCGCGATGGACAGCCGGTCCGCCTTGGTGGATGGCCCATGCGACGGTCTTCCACGCGAGCGTCGCGTGCCGCTCTTCGTCGCTCGCGACGGCGCTGATCCAGGCCGCGAGATGGGGATCGCGGGCGCGCTCGGCCGCGGCGCGGAGGAGACACGCGGCGATGGTCTCGGCGACGCAGCCTTCGGTGAAGGTGGTTTGGGCGATCGCTTCGAGCGTGGGTGTTGGGCGGGGAGGCGGGCGGAGGGGGCCGGGAGCGAAGCGCTTTTGCGCGTACGCGGACGCGAGCCCAAAGGCGATGCGCGCGTGCCTGCGCTCGTCGCGTTGGGCGCGGCGGGTCTCGGCGATGAGGGAGGGTGGCGCGCCGAGATCGAGGAGATCACGCGCAGCGCGGTCGAACGCGAGGATGGATGTGTGCTCGAACGAGGCTTCGCGGAGCCAGTGATCGGCGAGCGCCGCGCGGAGGTGAGGGGGAGCGCCGGCGTGGATCGAGCTCATCGAGAGGCCATATCCAGATCGCTCACGGACCTCGGCGAGCACGGGGGATCCGTTCTCCATCAAGGGACGACCGCGGCAGTGCTCGAACCACAGATAACAACACGCGGCGCTGCTCTGAGCGCGCTCTTGGCGCGTGCGCTCCGGGTCGAAGCGCACGCGCAACATAGGGAGGGACGAGGCCGGGTACGGCGCGGCGCTGGGCGGGACAGGCACGTAGAGGTTGCAGGTGTCGAATTGGGGGTCGGCCGGCGAGATAGGTTTGACGGCCGGGGGAGGCACGCAGAAGCGGTCGTGCTTGCAATCGAGCTCGCTGTCGGCCCGCTGCGGGACGGGCCTTTGCCGCTCGCGCTCGGGGAGCGGCGCGTCCCGCTCGCGGCAGCCCGCGGCGAGCGCGAGCGTGATGGCGGCGAGGAGCGTTTGGCGGAGGTGCGGGCCGGTCATCCGCGCAGGTCCCTTCGCTTGGTGATCATCTCCCCTTTGCCCGCTTACGGGGTGGGCGGGGGGCCGAAGAGCGCTTGGGCTTGGCGCCGGGCTCCCACGGGCGAAAGAGCACCTTCTTGACGCCGATAAAGACGATCGTCCCCGCCTTGAGCGAGCACCCTCGGACGAGCAACGGGAGCAGCGTTTGGTCGCCGGCATATCGCTCGACCTGCGCGGCGGCCTCGGAAAAAGCAGCCTCGATCTGCGCGGGCTTGGCGCCGGCCTTGAGGTATTTGAGCTCCAAGAGCCACGAGAAGTTGGCGCCTTGAGAGGCGCCGAGGAACAAATCCGAGTAGCCTTGGGCAAACTCCTTCTCGCTCAGCACGTAGAACGCTCTGCTGAGCGAGGCGTACGTCATCATGAGGAGCTTGAGGGTCTTCTCGTCGAGCCCGCGGGTGTCACGGTTGCTCAGCGGCTCTAGCACGTCGCGTTGGAACAGGTCCAAGAACGGCGCGATGTCACCGTCGTTGGCCATGGCGCCCATCGCGACTTGCAAGGCGTCGAAGCCGATCGGCACACCCGCCTCCTCGTGGAGCATCGCGGCGAGGTGCTCCCATTGAAGCTCCCGGATCACCCGATTGGGGATCTCCAATTCGTGCCCCTGCCAGGTCATCGGCGTAGCCTTGAGCGTCAACATGCCGAGGAAGTAGAGCAGGGAGATGAAGTGGGTTTGAGAAGGGAGGCTCTCGACGCCGAACCGCTCTACGATGGGGCTTCGGATACGCCCTTCGCTCAAGATGGTCTCCATCAACGCCCTGCGCTCCGCCGCCTTGGTGCCCACCACCGCGCCGATGCGTTGAAGGTGCCTGTACTCCGTACGTACGTTTTGATCGAGCATGTTGCGCGGGACACGCCCGCGATCTTTGAGCTCCCTCAAGAAATAGAGCACCATGTCCGCGTTGAAGACGCGCTCGCTCGCGTCCTCGGAGAAGCGGTATCCGTTGTAGTGCTCCTCCAAAATACCGAGGAGCGCTTCGCGATCGTTGAGCTCGGGCAGCGCCGCGAGCGCGGGCTTCGCGGCGAGCAGCTCGTCCACGGCGCGCTCGGTGTCGGCCCGGGTGAAGCCCGCGAGCGTGTTGAGCCGCGCGGAGAGGGACGCGTGCGTCGCCATGTTGAAGCCGCTCGACAGGTCATCGAGCATGAGCGGCGAGACGCCGGTCACGAACATCCGCGCGACCGCGCCCGCCCCGGTGCCCGCCTTGATGGCCGCATAAAACGTGCGCACGAACCCGGTCTTTTGAATGATGCTCTGATAGAGCCCCTCCTCGCCCGCGGAGAGCAGCCGATTGGCGAAGTGGTCGTATTCGTCGATGAACAGATAGACTTTGTACGGAGTCGCCGCGACGGCGCCGAGCACCTCGCGCAGCAGCACCTCCGCGTCTTGAAAATGGTCGAGCCCCGCGAGGACGCGCTCGAGCGCCGGAGCTCTCTCGCGGTAACGAAGCAGGAATGTGCCCACGCTCGCGCGCACTGCGCCGAGGAAGGAGCGCCGGAGCACGTCTTGGCCTTGGTCGGTCGCGACGCTCGAAAAATCGAGCGACATGACGAGATAACGCCCCTGCTCGTCCGTCGGGCGCTCGTGGATCCAGAGCCCCTTGAAGGTCGCGTCGAAACGAGCCTTCCTCCCCACGTCGTAATAGTGATCCATCATGCTCATGAGCGTGGACTTGCCGAACCGCCGCGGGCGCAGGAAGACGACGTACGTGTGGTGCTCTTCGAGCACCGGGAGGAACGACGTTTTGTCCACGTAGAAGAGGCCGCGCTCGCGGATGGTGCCAAAATCGGCGATGCCGTAGGGGATCTTCATGGGCCGGCCGATGATGGCGCGGATCCGGGGGGAAGCCCAGAAAATTCAGCCCAACCCCCCTCTCCCACGGACGGGAGAGGGGGAGTCGAAGGGGGGTGTTACGGAGCGATGTAGATGTCGCCGACGGTGCTCACGACGGCGCCGCCCACCACATCATACTTGTTGAGGATGTCGATGCTCTTGAACGCGGCGCCGCTCGCCGCCGCGGCCAGCGCCGGGCTCACGGTGAGGTTCGAGAGCGAGGCGCTCACGAACGCGTTGCCACCGATGAGCACCAGGTTGTTGGTGAGCGGATCAGCGTTGTTGACGCCCGTGTCGGGCCAGAGCCAAACACCGCGCAAGAGGCCGTTGAACGACGCCGTGCTGTGGAGCGGAGCGCTCGCGATGGTCACGCCGAGGGTCGTCGCGCCCGGCGCGACAGCGCCGTTCAGCGTGCCCGTGATCGCGACGAGCCGCGTGGTGCCGCCGTTCGCGTAGTGCGTTTGGTTGTTGTTCTTGATGAGGAGCTGCCCATACGCGACGCCCGCGTGCTTGAGGTAAATGGTGCCCGCGCCGCCGTCGGTGTACGTCGCGCTGACACCGCTGCCGCCGTACGCTTGGAGCAGAGAGGTATTCGTGGGCAAAGGATAGGCGATGGCGCCCGCGAAGCTCGCCGCGCCGCCGTTGCTCACGAGCGCGATGCGGCCGCCGCCGCCCGCGCGCACCGAGCCGAGCGATTGTTGCGTGTAGGCGGGAGCGCCGTTTGCGTTGATGCTGCCCGTCCAACCCGTGGTGTCAAACGAGCCGCAATTCATGGACACCGACCCGCCGGCCGCGCCATATTGATTGCCGCTCGTCACCGCACCTGCCTTGATGGTCGTGCTCGACGCGAGCTTGCACGCGCCCGCCGCGATGACGCGGAACACGCCGCCGCCCGGGCTGCGCCACGACAAATACGACGGAGAGCCGCCGCTCGTCGCCGCCGCGCCGCCCGGATAACGAGGATCGCGATAATCGTCGTACACCATGCCGCGGATGGATCCTGCGGTGTAGTTGCCGCCCGTTCCGCCGTGGCCCGCGCCGAAGCCGATGGTGACGCCGGTCGCCGCCAAAGGCCCGTTCTCGCCATACCCCCACGCGGTGAGCGGCGTGCCCTGCGGATCCATGCCGAGCGGATACCCGAGGCCGCCCACGTCCACCGTGCCGCCGTTGAGCGTAAAGCCGCCGGTCAAATTCATCACCAGCGAATACACGATGGCCTGGGAAGGAGAGGTCTTGAAGAGCGGCGGATAGTGCTTGGACGTGCCCGCCGCTTGCACGTAGTTGGTCGCCTTGAGGCTGTTGGTCGTGAGCGTGCCCGCGGTCAACGTCACGTCGTTCGAGACGACCATCGCGGGCACCATGATGGCGCCGCTCCCCGAGATCGTGACGTTGTTCGCGACCAAGGTGCCTCCGCCGAGCGGCGGCATCACCTGCGTGCTCTGCACCACGTTGACGAGGCCGAGCTCGTATTGAATCGTGCCCAGCTTGCCGCTCGTCGTGTCGAAGATCGAGAGGCCGTTGAACGTCATCGTGGCCGCGCCGTGATTGGCGACGTTGCCCGAGAGGACGTAAATGTCACCGTTCGTCTCCAGCACGGCGTTGCCCGAGATGTCGAGATGGTCGAGGACGTCGATGCTGCGGAAGAACGCGCCGGAGGCGATGGACGACGGGACCGCGCCGGTCGCGAGGTTCCCCACCGTGTTGTTGGTGACCTGCACCAGATTCGTCGGATCGAGGAGCGCGCCGCCCGCCGCCGTGATGTCGGGCCTAAGCCACGTGCCCGCAAAGACGCCGTTGTACGCGCTGCCGCTCGAAGGCGTCACGTTCTGGGTGAGCGCCGGGTTGGTGACCGCGGGAGATCCCGAGTTGTCGTAATACGTGCCGTTGAAGCTGGTGCTCTGGATCGCCACTGGGACGCTCGTTGCGCCCTGCGCCACGTTGGCGCTCACCACACCAGCGATGGCCGGGAGGCGCGTCGTGCCCTCGTTCATGTAGTGCGATGGGCTGTTGTTGGCGACGATGAGATCACCCCACGTGAGGCCGCTGTGCTTGATGTAGATGGTGCCCGCGCCGCCCGCGCCGATCGTGTGATACGACGTGCTCGCGGGCGTGCCGCCATACGCATGGACACGCGCGGTGATGTTGGAGGGCGGATAGCTCACCGCGCCGGTGATGGACGCGGAGTCCGAGGTGCTCACGAGCGCGATCCGGCCGCCGCCGCCCGCGCCGAGCGGGATCGACGAGTTGCCGCTGCCCGGGCCGCCGTCGGCGTTGAGCGTGCCAGTCCACGCCACCGACGTGATGCCGCCGCAACGCAGGTTGATGGTGCCGCCCGCGCCGTTGAACGACGACGACGCGAGGACCGTGGCCGCGCCCGCGAGCACGCAGGTCTTCTGCGCGTTGACGCGCGTGACGCCGCCGCCGTGGAACCCCGAATAGTCGCTGTTGGTCGCGCCGGGGAACTTGGGATCGCGGTAATCATCGTACGTGGGGCCGGCGTTGCCCGCGTGCGTGTTGGGCGCGGCGGAGAAGTTCTCACGATAGTTGCCCGAGCCCATGCCGCCGTGGCTCGCGCCATAAACGTCGGTCGGTCCCGCGAGGGCCGAAGAGGGCGCCCCGTTCAGGCCGTAGCTCAGGCGCCCAAAGCCGCTGCACGAGCCGTTGGAGAAGCAGGTCTTGCCATACCCCTTCTCCGACGTGTTGATCGTCCCGCCCAGGAAATTCCAGGAGTTTGCGATCACATCGAGCTTGAAGTACGCGGCGTTGGTGCCTTGCACGTGGGTGACGGTGCCGCCCGAGATGAACACGTCACCGAGGGTCTGGCCGGCGGTCGTCGCGTCGAACGTCACCGTGCCTCCGGTGATGTAGAGGTTGCGGCCGCCCGCGTTGTTGCTCGTCAGCGTGACGGTGCCGCTCGTGATGGTGGTGCCGCAGACGCCCGCGCAGCCCGCGCCGCCTTGGAAGGCGGCTGTGTCGAAGGTGACTTGATCGGTGTCCGCCACGGGGCTCGTCCCATTTTGCGTGGTGACCGTGGCCGAGAAGACCACGGGGACCGCCGAGGCGCTCGAGCGCTTGGCCGTGATCACGTAACCACCTGCGCCGGAGTCAAAGGCCTTGAGACACGTGGCCGAAGGCGCGTTGATGGTGCACGCCGAGGTGCCGGTTCCGCCGAGCGTGACCGCCGGATCGGTGCTCATCACCTCGACGATCAAGCCCGCTCCGAGCGGCGCGCCGCCGGGCGCGCGCGGCGTGACCGTGACCGTGACGTACGCGAGGCCGTCGGAGGGAGCGTACGTCGCGGAGGTGACGAGCTCGGGCGGAGGAGGCGTGGTGGGGATCTCGCAGTTTTGCCCAGTGTAGCCCTGCGGGCATTGGCAGGTGTACCCGTTGACGCCGTCGGCGCAGGTGCCGCCGTTCAAGCACGGGTTGGGGGTACAGT
>CAYTJL010000119.1:0-28497 GCA_964437785.1 uncultured Polyangiaceae bacterium | reverse complement strand
CGCCGTCTTACGCCGCCTGGAGCTCGATCCGCGTGATCTCCGAGGGGGCCGCGACGCGGACGGGAGGGCCCCAAAAGCCGGTGCCGCGGCTCACGTAAATCTGCGACTCACCCATGCTGTAGAGCCCCGCCACCCACGTTTGATCGAGCCCCACCAAGAACCCCCACGGGAAGATCTGACCACCATGCGTGTGCCCGCTGAGCTGGAGCCCGACGCCGAGCTTGGCCGCTTGGAAGAACTGTTTGGGCTGGTGCGCCAAGAGCACGAGCGCGCGGCTCTCGTCGCGGCCCATGAGCGCTTTGGGGAGGTTCGCGCCATGGCCGTTGCGCTTCGCGCTCCAATCGTCGACACCCGCCAAGTCAAACGATCCGCGCTCGTCCTGAATCGTCACGTGCTCGTTGCGGAGCGTCCGAATACCCATCGTGGCGAGATGCGCGATCCACGCGTCCGCGCCCGAGTAATATTCGTGATTGCCAGTCACGAAGAAGACACCGTGTTTGGCCTTGAGGTCGGCGAGCGGCGCGATGTCGTCTTTGAGCTCGTCCACCGTGCCGTCCACGAGATCACCCGTGATCACGATGACGTCCGGCTCCTCCGCGTTGGCCTTGGCCACCACGTCACGGAGCCATTTGCTGCCGAGCGTCGGGCCGATGTGGACGTCGGTGAGCTGCACGACGCGAAACCCGGAGAGGGCTTGGGGGAGCTTCTTCAACGCGATCTTGATCGGCCGGACCGCCACCTCGCCGAGCGCGCTCGACGCGCCGACCCCGGTGAGCCCGAGCGCGAACACCCCCGCGACCCCCGCGATCCCGCGCGAGAGCAGCGTGCGCCGGTTTTGATCGAGCGGCTCGGTGAAGACCGCGGCGTACGCGTGCGCGGCGGCCCGCACGATCTCGCTGCCCGCGAGCACGAAGAACAGGAGCAACGCGAGCCCCATCCACCCATACGCGACGCCCGCGATCACGTTGGTCACGCCGCGCGGCAGGAGGCGCGCGCGGCTCACCATCATGCCCACGGGGAGCATCAGGCCAAGGCCGATGAGCCCGACCGTCCCCCAACGAAGCCACAGGGCGCCGAGCTCGGGCGCGCGCACGAGGCGGCTCCAAAGGTAGTAGTGAACGGCGGCGATCAGCGCGGTGAAGACGAGGAAGAAGATGCTCATGGCCAGGGGTGATCGTTGCACGGAGCGCAGGATGTCCACGCGCCCGTCCGCGGAAAGCTCCCTTAACGATACTTCATGGCTTAGTTACCGGGGATCGGTGCGGAACGGGGGTGTGGGGGCGGAGGGTCAGCTTGCGGAGCCCGAGCCCCCACTGTGGACAAGCTCTTTGGTGATGTTCTTTTGGTGCGACTCCAGCGTGCCTCCGCCGATCTCGAGGAGCTTCGCGTCGCGCAGCAGGCGCTCGACCTTGTACTCGGTGCAATACCCCCATCCGCCGAGCACCTGCATCGCGTTGTCGGCGACCTCCTTGCCGACAGGCGCGGCGAAGAGCTTGGCCGCGTCGGTGCCGAGGCGGTTGCGGAGCCCGGGGCCGACCCCGCGCGCGACGTTGTAGATGAGCGCGCGCGCGGCCTCGGTCTTGGCGTAGCTCTCGCCGATGTAGCGCTGGATCTGCCCGTGCTCGGCGATCGCCTTGCCGAACGATCGACGCTCGGACGCGTAGCGCGTCATGATCTCCATGCACCGATCGGCGATGCCGAGGCTCATCGCGGCGAGCGTGAGCCGCTCGAGCTCCAGGTTGCGCATCATGTTGCGGATGCCGCCGCCCACGGATCCAAGGACATTTTCGGCGGGCACGACGCAGTCGTCGAGCTGGACCTCGGCCATGGTGCTCGCGCGCATACCCATCTTGGGGATCTTCTTGTCGGTCGCGAAGCCGGGGAAGCTCCGCTCGACGATGAACGAGGTGATCTTCCCGTCGACCGTCGCGTAGATGACGAAGATGTCGGCCTCGGGCGCGTTGGTGATGAGCGTCTTGCGACCCCGCAAAAGGAAGCGATCGCCGTCACGCGTGGCCGTGGTCTTCATGCCGACGACGTCGGTGCCGCTCGACGGCTCGGTCATGCCCATCGCGCCGATGTGCTCGCCCGTGAGCACCTTGGGCAAGTAGCGGCGGCGCTGATCCTCGTTCCCCGCCCAGTAGAAGTTGTTCACGAACAGCATCGAATGCGCGAGGTACGCGAGGCAAAAGCCCGGATCGCTCTTCGACAGCTCGTGGTGGACGATGACCGCGGCGACCGCGTCCATGCCCGCTCCGCCGTCGTCGGCAGGGACCGTGATGCCGAGCAGGCCGAGCTCACCCATCCTCCGCAGCAGCGGGACGTTGAGCGTGGCGCTCTCGTCGTGGGCTTCGGCCTGCGGCTCGACCACCTCGCTCACGAAGTTGCGCACCATGGTGCGCAGCATGCTGTGCTCTTCGGTCGGATTTTCGAGGTCGAACGGAGGGAGCGTCATGGTAAGTCTCGCTATATCATAGGCGCCGCATGAAGACGCTGGTCTGCCGATGTGAGGACGTCACCCTGCACGAGCTCGAAGCGGCGATGAAGCGCGGCCACCGCGACGTCGAGTCGCTCAAGCGCTACACGGGTTTTGGGACGGGCTACTGCCAAGGCAAGTGGTGCCTCGCGCTCTGCGCCCGCCTCATCCACGAGCGGGGCGGGCAGGTCACCGATCCCATCACGCCGCGGCCCCCGTATCACCCGGTGGCGCTCGCGGATCTCGCGGGGCTCTCGGATCTCACGTTGACGGCGCGCGCGGATGAGCCCAAAACCCCCGCATGAACGTTCGTCTCGTCCATGAGTTTCGCTTCGAAGCCGCGCACCGTCTGCCCAAGGTGCCGCCCGGCCACAAATGCGCGCGGCTTCACGGTCACAGCTTCAAGGTCGAGATCGCGGTCTATGGCCCCGTCAACGAGGAGACGGGTTGGTTCATCGACTATGCCAAGCTCTATGAGGCGTGGGCGCCGCTCCACGCCCTCCTCGATCACAACTATTTGAACGAGATCCCCGGGCTCGAAAACCCCACGAGCGAGGTGCTCGCCCGGTGGATTTGGCTTCACATGAAGAAGAGCCTCCCCGAGCTGTCGCGCGTCACCATTTATGAGACGTGCGACGCCCGCTGCGAATACGAAGGTGGTTGAGGGCTCCGCACCCTCTAGGGTCGCGCCGCGCGCAACTCCGCTGCTCGAAGCGTGTTTTCGAGCAAACAAGCGATGGTCATGGGCCCGACCCCGCCCGGAACAGGGGTAATCCAAGATGCCTTTACGCGGGCAGCGTCCGTGTCCACGTCGCCGACGAGCTTGCCGTCCGCGCCGCGGTTGATGCCGACGTCGATGACCACGGCAGAGGGCTTGATGAAGTCCGCGCCGATCATCTTGGCTCTGCCGACCGCGGCGACGAGCACGTCGGCCTCGCGGCACACGGCGGCCAAATCACGCGTGCGCGAGTGCGCGATGGTGACCGTCGCGTGCGCGCCGAGGAGGAGCTGCGCCATGGGCTTGCCCACGATGTTGCTGCGGCCGACGATCACCGCGCGCGCGCCCGCGAGCCCTACGCCCGTCTCGGCGAGGAGCCGCATGCAGCCGCGCGGCGTGCACGGCACGAGCCCCGGCCTGCCCGACGCGAGCAGGCCCGCGTTGATGGGGTGAAAGCCATCGACGTCTTTGTGAGGATCGATCGCGTCGAGCACCACGAGCTCGCGGATCTGCTTGGGCAGCGGGAGCTGCACCAAGATGCCGTCGACGAGCGGATCGGCGTTGAGCTCAGCGAGCACGGCGAGGAGCGATGCTTCGGTCGTGTCCGCGGGCAAACGATGGAGCCTGCCGCGCATCCCGACCTCGTTCGAGGCCTTCTCTTTGTTGCGCGTATAAACGACGCTCGCCGGGTCGTCCCCCACGATGATCACGTCGAGCCCGGGCGCGCGCCCGTGCGACGCGACGAACGCCGCCACGTTTGCCTTCACCTCGTCGCGGACCTTCTGCGCGACGGCCTTGCCATCCAAGAGCTCTGCGACCATGCGGGCGCGAGCCTACGCGATCACCTCGGCACGAGCGAGCACGACATGGCCTGACGCAGCTCGACGCCCGGCGCGAACGCGACGCGCGCGGCCTCGCCGCCGATGCGCCACACGATCGCCGTCTCGACCTCGGCGTTGCGCACGTTCTTGGTCCCCTCCGGGATCTCGACCGCGTCGAGGCACACGCGCGTCGCGCTCCATCGCACGCGCGCGCTCATCGGTCCGGTGAGCTGCTGGCGGCCTCCGCGCACGGTGATCCATGGGCTGCGCGGGGTCACCTGCGCGCGGAAGCCCGTCTCGGATTTGCACGCGGGGTCGTCGCCCAGCGTGAGCGACGACCACGGCGCGAGCGGCTCGGGAGGCCCGCCCGAAGCTGGAAACACGAACGCGCGATCCTCCGCCGAGGGAGGGGACGTGCTCGCCGGCACGCGCAGCACGAAGATCGCGCCCTTGGGCCCGACGGCCAACGTGTCCGACGTAACGCTCGCGTTGCCGAGCGAAGGAGGCGTGTGCAGGCCAGCGACGCCCGCGGCCGATGCGTGCAGCACCACGGGCGACGCGCCGCCTTCGATGAGCACCGCGAGCTCGCCGGGCGCGATCTCGATCGCGCTCACCGGCGTGCCCTCGTCTTGGTACGAGCCCACCAGCTTGAGCGTCGCGCGCGCGGGCGACGCGCCCGTGCCTTTGCTCTTTCCATCGCCGCGCACGACGCCAAGCACGTGACCGCCGTCCATCGGGAACGAGAAGAGGAGCCCTCCCCCGGACGCAGGATCCAGCGGAAAAATAGGCACGAATGCGTCGATGATGGGGCCCTCGCCGGAGAACGCGATCGCGACGAAGCCCGCGTTCGTGATCGCGAACGGCGCGAGCGCGCGCGCGTCGAACGATCCCGTGCGCACGTTGGCCGCGGGATCGAACGGCTCCCAAAAATCGATCGTGCGCTTGAACGCGTCGGGGGAGGCGCGCGGGCCTTGCACCACGATGCCCGCGAACGGAGGGCGCGCGACGGTGGTGTCGGGCGACGCGAACACCGCCGAATAGCCGTGGATCATCGCGCGGAGCGCGCGCTCCTCGCCTTGCCCCGTGGCCGCGCCCGAGGGCTCGCGGCTGTGCGGCCACCGCCGATAGAACGACTCGCTGTTGTTCTTGGCGAGCGCCTCGCTCAGCACGCGCGCGCCCAAGCCGAGCGCCCCCTGCTCTGCGCTCGAGGCCTTCGCGACGCGGAGCTGCTCGGGCTGCGCGGCGGCGCACGTGACGACGCGCGGGGGTGCGGTCGCGAGCGAAGGCGCGGGCGGGAGCGCAGGCGGATCGACGCGCGGAGTCGGCGGCGTCGCGCGCCATCCGATCCTCACCCAATGTTCGAAGAGGGCCCCCGCGGCCGAACAATTGCGCAGATCGAGCGCATGGTGGTGGACGCCGGGAGGCGCCGCGACCTCGGCCCACGATGCGCCGCGATCCGTGCTCTGGAAGAGCCTGCCATGACGATCGCTCCCGAGCGCCATGACGCCGTTGTGAACGAGCCTGTCGTAATGAAAGGGGCTCTCTTCGAGGCCGCCGCCGAGCAGGATGCGCCCCGATCCATTGTGCAGCCACATGCGCACGCCCGTCGCGTCCGCGCTCCACTCGCGATCGATGACGTGCTTCTCCGATCGGTGCGTGGTGAGGAGCTTCGAGCTGACTTTGTCGTCGATCGGCGTGACGCCTCCCTCGGGATCGACGATCGCGACGAGCGGATGCGCGTGGACGAGCGCGAGCGGCTTCTTGTCCGCGCGCGGGATCCATCGCACGACGTTGCGCGCGCCCACGGTCGGGGAGCGAAGAGGCGTGTTCTTGCCCTTGGGCTTGGGATCCGGCGCCGGCGGCGGCGGGATCGACGCGTCCGCGCCCGCGTCTGCGACGTGTTGATCGAGGTCCACCTCGTACCACTCGCCGCGACCATCACGCGCGCACGCTTGGAGCTTGGGCCCGAACGATTGGCCCTCGCACGGGGCCGAATACACGAGCGATCCATCGTCTCCTGCGAAGAAGGAGCCGTCTCCAGGGAGGCTCTTTTCGAGCTTGGGGTTCGCGGTGCGGACGTCCTTGAACACGGCGGCGCGATGGGTCTGCGTCGCGCACGCGAAGAGGATCTCACCGCCCGACTCGATGCCCTCGCACATCAGATCGACAGGCAATTTCCCGCGGGAAACGAAGCTAAACGCGCCGCTCACCAGGTCGACCTCGACCACGTCACCCGAGGCCGCGACGAGCGATCGCGTGGGCCCGATGGGCACGCCGCGCATCATCGCGATCGCCGCCGGCGACACGTTCTCGTGCCACAAAGGATCGTTGGGAACGAGCGGCCGTTTGGGCGGTGTAGGGAGCCGATCGTGCTCGCGCAGCGCGCCCGAGGTCTCCAAGGCATACGCGTGGCCGGC
Source organism: uncultured Polyangiaceae bacterium (assembly GCA_964437785.1). Lineage (GTDB taxonomy): Bacteria > Myxococcota_A > Polyangia > Polyangiales > Polyangiaceae > CAYTJL01. The sequence goes on along the minus strand of CAYTJL010000119.1, from coordinate 22,065 downwards.
CTCGTCGGAGGCCCACAGCTCGCCCCATGGATCGAGCGCGGCGGACGCGCCGCCGTCGTCTTTGTGGCGCAGCGGCAGGACGTGGATCGACGCAGGAGGCGAGGAGAGCTTGTTCGTTGCGTCGATCCAATTGGCGCCGCGATCGATGGTCACGAAGAGCAGCCCGAGATCCGTGAGCGCGAGGCCGCGGCCGTCCGCGAGCGCGACCACGTCGTGGAGGCCGAGCGGGCTCACCGGCGCAGGCGTGCCGCTCGGGAGCGCGACCAAAAAGCGGGCATCCGAGCCTGATCGAACGAGCGCCGCGCGCGGGCCGAACGACAGATGGGACATGCTCGACGGGAGCCCGACGAGCGGGCGCAACGGCGCGTCGAACGACGTCGCCGCGAACACCGCGCTCCCGTTGGAGAAGAGGAGGCCGCCGCCGAGCCACTGCGGGACGCGCGCGACGCGGCTCAACGTCGGACCGTCGATCACGCGCACGTTGCCGCCGTCGACGACGACGCGCGCGCCGTGAAGGAGCGCGCCGTAGCCGTTTGGCAGCGCGACCGCGGCGTCGCTCGACAAGCGGTTGGGCTCGGCGACTACGTATTCGGGCGCCGCGGGCGCCGCGGCTTCGACCGGCGGAGGCGTCGCGACGGGCGGGGCCGCGACCTCGCGCGGATCGCCCGAGCACGCTGCGATCGCGAGCGCGATGGCCCCCCCGAGGCGCCTCACGCGCCGGCCTTCTTGAGCTCGCCGCTCGATACACCGCCGTAGTGGAACGTGGGCTTGAGCCCCAAAAAGAAGGGCGTCTTGATGATCTCGGACGAGGGCTGGTGCTGCACGAACGCGGGGTTATCCCGGTTTTTGTCGGCGATGATCTTCTCGATGATCATCGACGTGTATTGATCGTTGCGGCCCTCCAGCGTGTTCGAGTTGAGCACCACCTCGAAGCCCGTCTCGCGCGCGTAGGCGCGGAGGCCGGGGATGCGGCTCGCCTCGGGCGCGTACGAGTCCGCGGCCACGCCGTTCTCGCTCACGGTCCACACGCCGTTGTCGGTGTTGATCACGAGCGACCAGTTGCCCGCGGTGTGGCCGGGCGTGCGGATCAAGGCCACGCCTTTGCCGAGGAGCAGATCGCCGTCGCACGGCAGGACGCGATCCGAGGGCACGCCGCGCAGCGCGTCCGCGATGAACCAGGGCTTTTGCAGCGGATGGAGCGAGCGCAGGATGTCGAGCTCGGGTTGCCAGATGAGGAGCTTGGCGCGCGGGAGCAGCGCGGCCATGCGCGGAATGTCCTTGTTTTCTCGCGTGGGCGCGGTGCCGAGCAGGCCGCGGAGGTCCTGCGTGTGGAGGTGATCGAACGCCACGTAGTCGACCGCCTCGGGCTTGATCCCGGCCGCGGCGAGGTGATCGCCGACCGTCGGGCGCTTGAACGCGGCGAGCACCGCGCGCGCGACGGGCTCGCCCATGCGCCTGCGCATGTCGGCAAAATAAGGGGTCTCCGCGCTCCGCTCCACGTCGGTGGGGTTCATGAGCAGCGTGCGCGTCTTGCCGTCCTCCGCGGTGAACTGCACGAGGTTCATGCGGTTGCGCATGAGGATGTACGGCACGAGCGACGAGGCCGCGCCCGCGAACGCGAACGTGGTCGGATACGGCACGTCGGTCAGATCGAACGTGCGCGCGCCGAGCACCCGACCGCTCTCGATGATCCTCTTGCGCGCCCTGGGCGCGAGCGCGCGGGCCCGGTCGAGCTTCTCGCCTGCGCTCGGCGCGCGCCAAACGTCGTCGAGGTCGTGGATCTTGCGGATGTGCGCGGGAAGCGAGGACGGGGGCGGGTGAAGCTCCATGGCCATCGGTGTGCTCCTAGGGCGATCGAGGGTACACACCGGATGCGATCGCGACTAGCTTCGCGCCTCATGAGCGTGGTCCAAAAGCTCGACGAGGCGAAGCAAGCTCTCCTCCCTCTGCTGCGCAAGCACTTGGACGCGGGCCCGCCCATCGGTGTGGTGCTCGGATCCGGGCTCGGCGCGTTCGGCGACGCGCTCGACGATCGCACGCAGGTGCCGTACGCGACCATCCCGCACATGCCGCAGTCGAAGATCGTCGGGCACGCGGGCAACCTCTGCGCGGGCACCGCCGAGGGCGCGAACGTCCTGTGTTTGCAAGGCCGCGTTCACCTCTATGAAGGGCACGAGCCCGAGCGCGTGGTCTTCGGCGTGCGCCTCCTCGCGCACCTCGGCTGTCGCGCCGTGCTGCTCACGAACGCGGCGGGCGGCATCGATCCGAGCCTCGCGCCGGGGGATTTGATGCTCGTCACCGATCACCTGAACCTCATGGGCAAGAACCCGCTCATCGGCCCCAACGAGGGCGCGCTCGGCACGCGGTTCCCCGACATGACCGAGGCGTACGATCGAAGGCTCTCGTCGCTCGTGCGCGAGAGCGCGGCCGCGATCGGCCTCGCGCTGCGCGAGGGTGTCTATGCGGGGCTGCTCGGCCCGACCTACGAGACGCCCGCCGAGATCCGCATGCTCCGCGGGTTCGGCGCGCACGCGGTGGGGATGAGCACCGTGCCCGAGGTGATCGCGCTCCGTCACATGGGCGTGCGCGCCGCGGCCATCTCGTGCATCACCAACATGGCCGCGGGCATGAGCGGTCAAAAGCTCGACCACAGCGAGGTCGAGGAGACCGCCAAGCGCACGCGTGATCGCTTCATCGGTCTGCTCCGCGGCTTCCTCGCGCGGGCCGAGCAGGAGATCGCGGCGTGACGCAGGCACCTTCGTCGCCCGCCGAGTGGCAGCCGCTCATCGACGCCGCGTTCATCGCGCAGGATCGCGCGCACGCGCCCTACTCCAACTATCCCGTGGGCGCCGCGGTCCTCACGCGCAAAGGCACCATCTTCATCTCGTGCAACGTGGAGAACGCCTCGTACGGCCTCTCGATCTGCGCCGAGCGGAGCGCGGTGTTTCAGATGGTCGCGGCGGGCGAGCGCGAGCCCATCGCGGTGGTGGTGGTGACGCCGGGGCCCGCGGTGGGCACGCCGTGCGGCGCGTGCCGGCAGGTGCTCTCCGAGTTCGCCAAAGACCTCCCGATTTACCTCGTGGCGAGGAGCGGCCGTGTCCCCCCGCGCGTCGCGTGGCTCAAAGACCTCTTGCCCGACGCCTTCGTCCCCGAAGATCTCGCTACGTCTCCGGCGGGCTGAACACGAAGGGATACATGACCGTCACGATGCCCCCCTCGGGCTGCGGGAACGAGAGGCCATAAAAGGCCCTCACGACGCACGAATTGACCTGCTCGTCGGGCATCGACGACGACTCCAAGGACGCGCTCGCCACCGCGCCGTCCCTCCCGATCACGAACTTCGTCGCGACCCTGCCCGCCAAAGAGGGGTTCCGCAAAAGGCCCTTCTCATAACACGCCCGGAACCGGCCGCTGTTCTGCCGGATGATGCGCTGGACCGACTCGGGGGGCAGCCGGCCCGAGACCGAAGAGCCGCAATATGCGCATCGGTATACGGTCTTCCACTTGTGGCCCCAAAAGCTGCCTCTCCCGGGGAGGGGCCGAGTCCCCGCGCCGTCGGTCCCATCGCCGGGCTTGCCTGCGCCGTGACCGATGGTGCCAATCGTGCCGAGGCCGATGCCCTCGCCCACGCCGCCGCCGCCCTCGCCGATGCCCGTCAATTGAAGGCCGTTCGGGCCATAGTGGGTGTCGATGCGGTCGCCCCACATGGCCCCTTTGACCGCGAACGCGTCGGCGCCGTGCGCCTCGGCCTTCCCCCACACCGCCGCGACGGCCGAGCCCGGGTTGTCTTGGAGGAGCAGGCCAATCATCCCGAACGACTGCGCCTCTCGCAGCGAGTCGTTGTGGCTGATGGAGCGCTCTTTATCGCCTTTGTGGTGCTCTTGCACCGCGTACCGACCGCGCTTGTCGCGGCTCGCGCTCTCGTCGCCCATCGCGCCGGCTTCGCCTTTGGCGCGGGCGCCGCCCGCCGCGCGGCCGTCGCCGTCTTTGCCCGTGACCTTCTTGCTCTTGCCCTTGCCGAGCGCGTCTCCGCCGGTGGGAGGAGGGTTGTCCCGCACGCGCTGCTCGGCCGCGATCAACAGCTCACGCGCGGCGTCGAGCTGATCGTCGCCGGGCTCCTCCAGCTTGCGCGCGGCCGAGGCCTGCGCGGCGAGGCCCATCACGAGGCCATGGACGAGCGCCGCGGAGAGGATCGGCAAGAGCACGCCGCGCCTGCTGGAGCGGCCTTTGGGCAGCTCGATCGGCGCGTCGGCCGAGATGACGAGCGTGATGGCGCCCGCCTTGAACGTCACCCGATCACCGGGCGAGAGCGAGATGCCTTTGGGGCCGTGAACGATGGTGAACTGGCCATCTGCGCGGTTCACGAGGACGATGGCGCCCTCCGGCACGCTCGCGAGGGCCTCGCCCCGGTCGACGCGCGCGAGCGCGAAGCCCCAAGGGATCTCGTCCACGACCGGGAGAGAGGACCAAAGGTCTTTGCCCTCCCCATACGAGAAGCGCTCGCCTTCCCCGAGGCAGAGCATCGCGACACGGTTGTCTCCCCAGTGGAGCGCGATCGCGATCGTGCTCCGCGCAGCGGATCTCGTCTTCATGAGGGCACCTGGTTTTGCACGAGACAGCCGCGCCCTCGCCTGGTTCCCGAAAATCTTCGCGCAGATCCGGGGCCGGCGCGCGCCGCTCACAACGGCGGCGCAGCGAAGATCGGCGGCGCGAACGAGAGGGGGTGAGAGATCGTCTGGTTGGCGGGGGACTCCGGGAAACGGATGTAGTAAGTGACCCGCACCATACATGCGGTGACCGTCTTGTCGGGCAGGTCCGATGGGCCCAGCTCGGCGTACACCACCTTCCCCGATCTCCCGATCACGAAGTTGATCACGACCTTGCCGGCGAGCGAAGGGTCGCGCTTGCGGCCCTCCCAATAGCACTTGTTGAATCGGTCCTTGCTGCGGCAAAGGTTGCTCTGGATCGTGTCGAACGGACCGCAACGGTCTCTAAGATACATGTGTCGGCCGTAGCTCACCCTGTAGCCGCCGCCACCGCTGTTCCATCGGTTCTCCCAAGCGCCGCCCGCGAGGGGCGCCGAGCCCAAAAGGCCGCTCCTGCCGTGGAGGCCGATGCCCTCGCCCAAGCCCCCTCCCCCCTCGCCGATGCCCGTCAATCCAAGGCCGTGTGAGCCCACGTGAGCGTCGGCCCGGTCGCCCCACATACCACCGTTGACCCTGAGCGCGTCGGCGCCGTGCGCCTCGGGCTTGCCCCACACCGACGAGACGGCCGAGCCCGTGTTGTCTTGAGGGAGCAGGCCAATCACCCCGAACGACCGCGCCTCCCGGAGCGCCTCGTCGCGGCTGAGCGAGCGCTCTTTATCCCCTTTGTGATGCTCTTGCACGGTGTAGCGACCGCGCTTGTCGCGGCGCGCGCTCTCGTCGCCCATCGCGCCTGAGCGGCCTTTGGCGTGGCCCCCGCTCACCACGCGGCGATCGCCCGCTCTGTCCGTCTCCTCTTTGCCTCTGCCCTTCCCCATCACATCTCCCCACGTGGGCGGAGGGTTGTCCTTCACGCGCTCCTCGGCCGCGATCAGGAGCTCTCGCGCGGCGTCGAGCTGATCGTCGGCTGGATCCGAGAGCGCCCGCGCGGCCGAAGCCTGCGCGGCGAGGCCCATCACGAGGCCGTGCGCGAGGGCCGCGGACACGATGGGGAGCGTCACGCTGCGTTGCTTGGAGCGGCCTTTGGGCGCCTCGACGGGCGCGTCCGCCGAGACGATGAGCGTCATGGCCCCTGCCTTGAACGTCGCCTGATCGCCGGGCGTGAGCCACGTGTCGTTGGGGCCATGAACGATGCTGAACTTCCCGCATGGACGACGGACGAGGACGATGGATCCTTTGGGCACGCTCACCGTCGCTCCGCCCCTGTTCGCGCGCACCAGCGTGGAGCCCCACGGGATCTCGTCGGCGATCGGGAGCGCGGACCAAAGGCCCTTGCCCTCACCATACGTGAAGCGCTCGCCGTCGCCGAGGCAGCGCACCGCGATGCGGTCGTCTCCCCAATGAAGCGCGACGGTGATCGCGCGCGCCGCGGCGGATCTCTTCATAAGGATACCTGGTCTCGCGCGAGACACCCGCGCGCCCCGCCGGTTCCGAGAAAAGATCAGCGCCGCACGACGATGGCCGTGGTGGGCCCGTTCTCGGGCGCGCCCGCGCCGGTCGCGCCTTGCCACTCGTCCGGCACCTGCGGGTCGCTCCAGCCAAAGAGCCACTCTGCGTCGATGGGAGAGACGTTGACGCAGCCCGCGCTCGTGGGCTCGCCGAACCGATCGTGCCAATACGCGGCGTGGAGCGCGAAGGGCGGGTTGAAATATTGAGTGTGCGGGACGTCCGCGATCCAGAAGGTCCGGTGCTCGCCCTGCTCGGGTGACATCGTGGTCGCGCGGTCCTTGAAGGTGACGTTGTACGTGCCGAGCGGCGTCGTGCTGTCTTTGACCGGGTTACGGCCCTTGACCGGCACGCCGCCCGCGCCCGGCGACATCAACGTGGCATAGACCGGGTGGAGCCCCTCGTACGCGACCAACGTGCCTTGCGTGATGCTCACCACGATGAACTTCTGACCCTCTTTGACGCCGGTCGGAGTGCGCTTGACGGCCTCGGCCACGGTCGCGTCCCGATCCGCGATGAAGAGCGCCGCGCCCGACGGATCAAGCGCGTTCGTCTCCCAATACGAGATGCCTTTGACCTCGACCTTGGTCCCTTTGAGCGCCACGTGCGCGCGGAGCGGCCACGTGCGCTCCGTCCGCTCCATCTCGCCGGAGGGGAGGTGGCGGTATTGGGGTTTGGGGCCCTTTCGGATCCACGCGAGCGGTAAATGCAGCTCGCCCGCGAGGGGCACGCCGTGGAAGCTCGACGGCCGGAAGAGCCTCGTCCTGTCGGCGGGGACCAGCGTTTGATCGGCCGAGAGCAGCCACGTCCGGCCCTCGGCCGCGAAGGCCTTGGTGAACGAGAGCATGGATCCGAGCGGGATGGTCTCGCGCAAGAGCCCTTTGCGGCCCTCGGCCGCGGTGCCTTTGCCGGCGAGGAACGAGGGGAGCGCGTCGGCGGCGGGGATCGGGCCCTCGACCGCGAGCTCCTCGTGCGCCGCGAGCGACTTGGGCAACGTGAGGTGCTTGCCGGGCGGGCCGAGCGGGCCCTCGTGGCGGGTCTGCTCTTTGTCGTTCGGGACGCGGTTATACATGGGCGCGCCGTTCGACATGGCATAACGGTAGGGGAAGGGCCCTTTGACCGCGGACGACGCCGCGGCCTGCTCCACGAAGAGCTTGGACGGAGCCTCGGTGACCGTGCGGTTGTTGCACACGAAGCCGCGCGGCTCGACCTGATAAAACCCGCCAGGGCAGCCCTCGCCCTTCACCCGCTCGGTCGATCGGAGCGTGACCTTGGTGCCGTAACGGATGATGCCGATGAAGCGTTTATCGGCCTTGGGCCGGCCAAACACCCATGTAAAATAACCCACGCTCGTGATGGAGGGCTTGGGCGGCTCGGGGGGCTTGGGAGGAGGCGGCGGCTCGGCCGGCGGCGCCTCGGGGGCGGCGGTGGGAGCGGCCGTGACCGCCGGAGGTGCGGTGACGGCCAAAGGCGCGCTCTCCGCCGGCGGGGGCGGAGGCGCAGGAGGAGGCGGCGCGCCCGCGCAGGCAGGGGCCATGAAGAGGGCGAGGAGCCACGCTCGTTTCATGGCTCTTGCACGGGGATCATCTCGTCCCATCCATAACGACGGAGGTAGTTCTTCCACACGCCTTCACACGAGGTGTTATAACGGCAAGACGCGCACTCGCCGCGCTTTTCGCGCTCGGCGAGGTCGAGATCCTCGCGGCTCACGAGCGCGAGGCCGCGCCTCTTCTCGGCCTCGCCGGCCTGCGCCGCCTTGTGCGCGAAGCCCACGCGCGCGGCCTCCTCGGCGAGATCATAGTGAATGTACCGCTCGACGTAGCCGCGGTTGTAATCGGGGATCCCCTCGGTGGTGCAGAGCGGGATATCCACCAAAAACGCCGCGGGCCGGGCCTCTCCCGTGCCTTCCAAGGCCGCGAGGAAGCCGCGGAACGCCTCGGCGATGAGCGTGTAACGCGGGAAGATCTGCTCGAAATACGTGTTGGCGCGGCCGTTCGCCTGCATCACGTTGAACACCACCTGATCGACGCCGTGGCCGCGCAGGAACCGATAGATGGGGAGCAGAAAAGGCAGGTTGCGATCGGTCAGCACCGTGGAGGTGTGGAGCTCCACGCCAAAGCGCTTCAGCTTGGCCACCGCGTCGAGGCCGCCCACCGTCTGCTCGAAGCAGTCGGGCGTGCGGGTCAAGCCCTCGTGGAGCTTCTTCTCGTGACCGTGAATCGAGATGTAAACCCGGTTGAGGCCGGCCTTGGCGAGCGCCGCCGCGTACGGCAGGTGCGAGAGGCGGCGGCCGTTGGTCATCATGCTGATACGCGCATACCCGAGCTCTTTGGCCCACGTGATGAAGTCGGGCAGCTCGGGCCGCGTGGTGGGCTCTCCCGAGGTGAAGCACACCTCCTCGGCGCCGCGGTGGCCTTCGAGCATGAAGCGGACGCGCTCGCGCGTCATGGCCGAGTTGTTGACGAACCTCGCCTCGCGGTCCTCCTCCATGCAGAAGACGCAGTTGTTGTTGCACACGGCGCCGATCGACACGTGCAGCCGCTCGCCCTTTTGCGCGATACGGGTCGTGATGTCGGGCTCGTGGGCCATGGCGCCTCGATCATCATGGTGAGGCGGCCCGCGGTCAAGAACCACGAACGAAGCGCGCTACATCTTGACCTTGACCTTGCCCTGGGAGACCGACGAGCACACGCCCATTGGCGCGTTGGCGTTCGATCCGTTGTGCGCGGTCACGCTGTTTTGGTGCGCGAGCGGCGCGCCCTCGGCCTTGACCTTCATCGAGCCCTTTTTGACCTTCACCGGGCCTTTGATCGTCCCCGACACGAGCCCGCCCGCGGAGCCCTGCTCGTCCCCCATGCTCATGGGGATTTCGCTCTTGGTGGTGAGCGGCGGTTGATTCATCACCTTCACCTTCTTGGGGCACGTCCCCCGATTGACCTGCGCGAGCTTGCCCGAGTTTTTATACGGCATGGGCACCGGAGGCCCGGGCGGGGCCGGCGTCTTGCACGGATCCGGGAACGCCTCGCACTCTCCGCCTTGCGCCGTCGCGACCGCAAAACCGCTCATCGCATCTCCTCCCGTCAGCCCAGATAGACCTGCTCACCGTCGATCTTGACCTCCTCTTCGGCCTGGATCGACATGTGTTGTCCCTTCACCGAACATTCGCCCTGCGCCGCCACCTTGATCCGGCCCGCCTCGTGCTCGTCGAGGTCCTCGACGCGGCGGATCGACCGCTTGAGCCGGCTCACCGCGTCGACGGCGATGGTCTCGACCCGCGCGAGCACGAGCTTCACATCCTTGATCTTGGCTTCGAGGACAGCGCCGTAAATCTTGGTCTCCCCGACGACCAGATCGGCCCGCTCCCCCGCGACCGTGAGCTTGGGCGCCGAGAGCTTCGCCTCGTCGCGCTGGAGCGAGAGCGCGGGGCCGCCGCCCGAAGAGAGGTTGATCCCGCGCTCCGCGTGACACCGCACCTCGCCTCCCGCCGAGAGCTGGATGTCCCCGTGAGGCGCCGAGAGCGAGAGATCGCCCGGCACCGAGATCGCGCCGCGGCCCGTCTCCGGGTCGTACGAGAAGAGCAGATGGCCCTTGGGATCACGGACCAAGATGCGCTCTCCCTCGCTCGCGTCCGACACCTCCACCGACGCGCCCGCGCGCGTCGCGAGGCGCTTCGTGAAGGGGCGCCGCTCGGCGATGAGGCCGACCCTCGATGCGATCTCTCTCAACATGGCATCTCGCTCTCTCTCGGGTTCAATCGTTGGGAGGTTGAAAGTCTTCGGCTTCGGCCAAGTCAGCGTCGGTGAGGCGCGCGCCCGTCTTGTTGGCGAGCGTCCAAATCGTGTCGCGGTCGTCGATGCGGTGGAGGTTCGCGCCGGACAAATCGGCCTGCGTGAAGTCCGCGCCCGAGAGGCGCGCGTGCGAGAGATCCGCGTAAGCAAGGCGCGCGCCGCAGACGAGGGCGCGCGTCGCGTCCACCCGCGTGAGCAGCGCGTCGCGCAGATCGGCTTTGGTGAGGTTCGAGCCGGCGAGCGACGCGCCTTCGAAGCTCGCCATCGCGAGCGTCGCCTCGCGCAGATCGGCTTGTTTTACTGCGGCTCCGGCGAAGCACGCGGCGGTCGCGCGGGCGCTCGACAAAGAGCAGCGGACGAGCGTCGCGCCCGTGAGATCGGCGCGCACGAGGATCGCCTCGATGAGCTTCGCGCCCGTCAGATCCGCGCCGCTCAAGTCGACGTCGGTGAGGTCCGTGCCCGAGAGATCGAGGCCGCGGAGGTCGGCGTCGCGCAGCGCGCAGCGCACGAACGATCCGCGCTCGACGCGTACGCCCGTGAGATCAGCGCCCGTGAAGAGCGTCGCCGAGAACACCGCGCGCCGCAGATCCGCGCCTTCGAGCTTCGCGCCCATGAGGCGGCTCGCGTGGACGATCGCGCCGCGGAGCTTCGCGCCCGAGAGATCGGCCGCGCTCAGGTTCGCGCGCGTGAGCGACGCGCCGTCGAGCGTCGCGTCCACGAGCGACGCGCCCGCGAGGTCGGCGTCGGTGAGCTTCGCCTCCGCGAGCGACGCGCCCGCGAGCTTGCTCGCCGAGAGATCGGTGCGATCGAGCGTCGCGCGCGCGAGCGTACCGTCCGACAGATCCGCGCCGCAGAGCTTGGCGCCCGACAGATCGGCCCCTTCGAGATCGGCCCGCGTGAGCTTCGCGCTCATGAGCGAAGCGCCCGCGAGCTTCGCGTTGCGCAGCGAAGCGCCCGAGAGATCCGCGCCGTCGAGCCGCGCGCCTGTGAGATCGACGCCGTCGAGCCGCGCGCCCGACAGATCCGCGCCCGTGAGCGACGCGCGCGCGAGCACCGCGCCCGTGAGATCCATCGCGCGCAGGTCACACCGCGTGAAGCTGCCCTCCGTGTGATCGCCCGCGAGCGCGCCGAGCGGCGCGAGCGAGAGCCCCGCCGCGTGGAGGTGATCGAGCTTCGCGCCCGCGAGCGACGGCCGGCACTCTTCGAAGACGACGCCGTCGAGGTGCGCGCCTTGAAACGAAGCGCCGTCGAGATCGCACCGGGTGAAGCGCGCGTCGCGGATCGTCGCGCCCTCGAAGCGCGCGCCCGTGACGGCGCACGCCTCGATCTTCGTGCCCTCCATCGAGGCGCTGACGAGGCTTGTTTTTACGAGCGATCCGCGCGCGATAAAGGTGCGATCGAGGCGCGCGCGATCGAGCGTCGCGCCGTCGAGCACCGGGCGCTCCAGGACCGCGTCGGAGAGATCCGCGTCCGTGAGCCGCGCGTCACGGAGGTCGACGCCGTCGAAGACCGCGCCCGCGAGCGTCGCGCCCGCGAGGTCCACGCCCCGGAGATCCACGGGTTTGCGCGTGATGCCGCGCACGCCCGCGGCCGCGAGCGCCTCGGCCTTCTCGGGATCGATCGGCGCCTCGTGGATCGCGAGATCGACCGGCGCGTTCGGATCGAGGACCACGTCGAGCGACGTGATGGTCGCGTCGCGCAGGTTCGCGCCGGCGAAGCAGGCCCCCGCGAGATCGCACCCGAGGAGCACCGTCCCTACGAGCTTCGCGCCGTTGAAGCGCGCGTTCGCGAAGCGCACGCGGTGAAACGTGAGGCCGCTCAGATCGAGGCCCGACAGATCGGCGCCTCCGAGATCCATCGCGGGCACGATCGGCGGGTCGAGCGGAGGCCCGCCCGACAAGCGCGCCAGCAGCTCGTGCGGGGTCACGCGTCACCCCGCGGAGCGAGCTTGGTCGCCTTGAGGTTCGCGCCTTCGAGCTTCGCGCCCGCGAGCTTCGCCTCGTAGAGCTCGGCGCCGTACAAGTTCGATCCGCGGAGATCCGCGCGCGCGAGGTTCGCCGCTTCGAGCGAGCACTGGAACAAGTTGGCCGACGTCACGAGCGCGTTCGTGAGCTTCGCGCCGGCGAGGTTGGCCTTCTTGAGCGAGGCGCGGTGGAGGTTCGCGCCTTCGAGATCCGCGCCTGACAGATCCGCGCGATCGAGCTCCGCGCCGCGAAGATCCGCGCCTTTGAGCGAAGCGCCCGTGAAGATGCCGTCGGGCGCGCGGGCTCCGCGGAGCGAGGCGCGCGCGAACGAGGCGCCGTCCGGCGCGCGGATCCCCGTCAAATCAGCGCCGAGGAACGAAGCGTCGTCGCACCTCGCGCCGAAGAGCGAGGCCTCGCGGAGCGACGCGCGATCCAACGATGCGCCCGAGAGATCCGCGCGCGTGAGATCGATCGCGTCGAGCGCTCCCCCCTTGAGGCTCGCGCCCGTGAGCCGCGCGCCGCGGAGGCGAGCGCCGCGCGCCGTGATGTTGTCGAGGCTCGCGTCCGAGAGATCGGCCGCGGTGAGCGAGGCACCCACGATCGACGCGCGCTCGCCGTTGGCCTGCGCGAGCACCGCGCCCGAGAGATCCGCGCCGTCGAGCGCCGCGCCCCGCAACGTCGCGCCGCGGAGGCCCGCGCCCGCGAGGTTGGCTTTTACGAGGTCTACGCCCGAGAGATCCGCGCCGAAGAGCTCGGCCTCGATCGCTATCGCGCCGCGCATCGACGCGCCGGTCACGTCGGCGCGCACGAGCTTGGCCTTGATGAGCCGCGCGCCGTCGAGCTTGGTGAAGCGCAACCTCGCGTTCGAGAGATCCGCTCCTTGCAAATCGCACCCGCGGAGATCGAGCTCCGAGAGGTCGAGCCCTGCGAGTGGTTTGCCGGCCAAGCTCTCGCCTGCGGCGGCCTTGGCGCGCACGGTCTCGCGTGTCCAAGCGGGATCGGGAGATGGCTTTAGGTCGTCGGGGTCGTCGAGCACCGAAGGATCATAGCCATGATCGGCGAGCAGCTTTTTGGTGCGCTCGCGCGCCTCGCGCTCGACGCGCTCTGCGGCCTCGGGATCGTGCGCGAGCTCGCCCATGAGCACGGCGACGAACGCGTCGGGGGTCGCGGCGGAGCGGAGCTTGTCGAGCATGTCTTTGGGGACATTGGCCTTCTCCAGCATCGCGCGCGTCTCGTTCATGGCCGCTGTCATCGCGGCTTGAACGTCCCCCTCGGGGGGCGCGTCGCGCCGCCCCGCCTCCTCGGAAGGTTGGAGCTTTTCGGCGGCGAACGTGGGCCTCTCGGGGGTTTGCCAATATTGGGCCTCGCGGTAGCGCGCGCCCGGGAGAGGCTGCTCCGCGAGGTCCTCACGCACCACGAGCAGATCGCGGATCTCCTCGTGCTCGCGCGACAAAGTAGGTGTCGATCCGCGCCACACGAGGATGAGCGACTCCATATCCATGTTGACCCAAAGCGTGTCGAGCTGGAGCTTCACCTCGCGCAGCTCCAAACCACCCTTGGCCTCCACGCGCGCGAACGCCCGGACGCGCGCGCCGGGCAGCCGAGAGGAATAAAGGGCGTGCTCCGGGTGCATGTTCTCGAAGGCGAGGGGCTCATCCCCTCGGAGATACCCGATGATCTGTTGATCTTTGGGAGCCGCGTTGAAGGTGCCCCAATCGAAGTCGTCGGGCAGGTCGGGCCAGCGCGAGGCGAGCCACGCTTCATCGTAGGTGCCGAGGCGCGCCGTGCGATCCGCCCAGCGCCTGTCGATGGGGCCAAACCCCGCCGGATCCGGCGCGTCGGCCGGAGATGTGATGAGCGCCCCCGGCGTCTCCAGGTTGGGCAGCAGCGCCCTGCCCCGCCCGATGGGGTTCTTGGTAAAGCCCTCTCCGCCGAAGCTCCGCTCCCAGATGAGAGGGATGGATTGAAACGGCTTTGGCTCGCTCGGCGCGTCGCCTGCCCAACGCCTGTCGCCCACCACCGCGATGGTCTTCTTCAGCTTGCCGACGGTGATGGCCGCGTGGGAGGCGCGGACCATGGTGCCTTTGGGCGCGTAGCACGTGCCGAGCACGAGCACGTCGGCGCGCGGCTTGTAGAGGGCATAATCGGAGTCATAGACGAGGCTGTTCGCGCGCTCGTCGTCGCGATACACGTCGCCCGAGAGGAGCGCGCGCTCGTCCTCGGGCACGGACGCTGCGACGCCGCCGGGCGTGAGGCGGAAGGTGCCTTTGACGATCACGGTCAAGCTGTGCGAAGGGGGGTTGACCTTCCCCGCGCGGAGCCCGAGCGCAAAGTCGGTATCGTTGAACACCTGGAGGGGCATGGGCTACCCGATCACGAGCTCGTTGGCGGGCCCCAGCGTGAGCCGTCCGAAGATGGCTCCGTTCTCACATTGCACGTAGACCTCACCGTTGTCGCGGACAGCCAAGTACGCTTGGCCGTTCTGCAGCCCCATGACGATGTTGTGCGTCGTGCTGATGATCACGTCGCCGGCGTCGTTCAGCTTGACGCTCGCCGTGCGGCTGTTGCGGAGCTCGGTCTCGCGCGGGTTGCCGAGGCCGTCGCCGAGCTGGAGCGCGGAGAGCTCGGCGCCGGCGAGGGTGTTGTGTTTCATGCGGATGCCGTCGGAGTCCATCTTGAGCTCGCACTTCGACGTCGGGTTCGCGGCTTGGTCGCTCATCGCGAGGAACACCGACGCGGCGAGCGAAGCGGCGAAGACGCCCGCCGCGGCGCTCAAGCACCCTGCCACCTGGGAGGAATATCCCTTGTCGCTGATGTCTCCGTGTTTGGTCCCCGCGGCGAGCCCGACCACGGTCGCGCCGCCCGCCGCCGCCACCAGCGCCGCTGCGATCTTGTTCGGCGTCCACTCCATCGGAGACGGCGCCGCCTTGAGCCGGAGATGGATCGAGTCCCTGACCTTGGTCTCGTGGGTCTTCGAGACGCGCAGGTCTTTGCCGTCGACCCACGAGAACTGGAGACCTTTGGTGAGCGTGGCGGAGAGGCCCAGGCTCGCGGAGACCGCGACGGCCACGCTCAAATCGATCTTGCCCCCGACGTACGCGGTGTTGGTGAGGCCGAACATCGCGTCGAACTTGTACCCCGCGAAGAAGCTCTCCGTGTCCCCGAACGTGTAGCTCTCGGCCGAGTTGTGCCCCCACTCGCGCTTGCGCCAGGTGGGTTTGCCGCCGGCCTTGACCTCGTGGCCATCGACGGTGTTCGGGGCGAACTCGATTTGATAGATCGGGTCCGCGTTCGACACCTCCAGCGTGCCGGCGCCGATGTTCATGCGGTATTTGCCGCTGATGTTGTCGATCTTCGTGCCCCCGATGGTGACGGTCTCGTTGCCCCCGACGGTGATACGGTTATCGCCCCGGGTGACCTCGGTGCGGTCTCCGTCGGTGTATTCGAACCACCCGGGGAACGTCTTGCCCGAGCTGTCTTGAAGCTCGCTCGCGTTGGAGAGCCCGCCGTTCGAGGCGAGGAGGCCGTTCTCGGTCGCGGCGTCCGCGGCGCCGATACGAAGATAGCTCGTCTGCGTGCCGGCCCTTTGATCGTCGTAGTCCGGTGTCTTGAGGATGAGCCACGTGCCGGTGACGCTGTAGACCGGAGCCACGTAGCTGATCGAGGCGCTCTGAACGGCCGAGACGTTCCCCGCCGCGTCGCGGAACTTCACGTTGACGGTCTTTGAGCCATATCCCGTGCTGAGCGTCCACCACGCGTTGTCCGCGGCGGTCATCCAGTCGCTCCACGCGCCGCTCTCGTTTTGGAGCGCCATGGACGTGACGGGAGATGCCGTGTCGGTCGCGGTGAGCGTGAGCGCCACGTCTCGCGAGCTGGTCGACGCGGCGCCGCCGTTGATGATGATGGTGACGCCGGTGGGAGCGACCGTGTCGAGGGTGATGTTCGCGGACTCGGTCGATCCGATCTGCGTCCCTCCGGCGCCGAATTGAACGTTCACCGTCTTTGCGCCGTCGTTCGCGCTGAGCTGGTAATTGCTCCTGGTGGTCGCGAACGTCTCCCACGCGCCGTACGCTCCGGTCTCGTTGCTGAACCTCATTTGGTTCGCGCCCGCCGGCGCGACGAGGGTCAGCGTGACGTCCCGCAGGTTCGTGTAGTTGGCTCCGCTGTTGATTTGGATGCTCATGCGCGCGCCTTTTGTTCGCTCTTCGCCGCGATGATCTGCTCGATGCGCTCGATGGCCGTCTTCACTTGGCCGAGCGCCTCGGGCACCACGTACATGGTCGTTCGCTCCTCGCGCCCGGACTCCATGACACGGAGGGTCAAGAGGGCTACGGGCGCGTCGAAGCCGGCGCCGCGATCCGAGCCTGTGATGCGATCGACGCGGTAATCGAGGCCCACGAGCACCTTGCCATGATCAAAGATCGTGTCTTTGAGCACCGCCGCTCGCACGAGCGCTTTGGCCGGCTCGTACCACGCGAGGAGCGACGCCGAGGCGCGCGCCTCACCGCCGAGCTTCGCCAGATCCCCGGCGAAATCGGCCGCGGAGAGGTCGAGGCTCCCCGCGCGTTGGAGCAGGTGGCGGCACACGCGGAGGCTCGCTTGGAGGTCCGAGGGCTCGACGTCGAAGAGCCGCGCGAACGCCTCCGCCCGCTTCTCCATGGCGCCGTCGACCGCGCCCGCGAGGCTCGGGCCGAGGATCTCCCAAAGGCCCTCACGGGCCTTGTCGGGCAGCGCGGAGAATCGTTTGTAGTCGCGGAGGATCTCCTGCGGCGCGGGCTCACCGGAGAAACACGTGAGACGAGCTTCGTTCATGATATCGAATCTCCAACGTGGGTTGTCAGCGCCGGTCACGGATCTCGATGAGCGCGCCGCTCGCGGTGGTGATGCGGTGTCGATCGACGGTCGCGGCGTTGATCGACGAGGGCGCGGCGGGGCTCGGCACCGCGCCGACGATGACGGGCCGGTCGGGGTCACCGTCGGCGAAGGCGAGCAGCACCTCCGCGCCGGGGCGCAGCGGGAAGTGCATGTTGTGATTGGGGCCCGCGAACGGCTGCGCCATTCGAATGGGGTGAGACGCCTTCTTTTCGCCGGGGATCGCCGTGTCGAAGTGGATCTCGACGGTGTAACGGCCCTCGGGGTCGAGCTTGGCATACCCCCCTGTCACGCCGTCCGGCCCGGGCTGGATGGTGCCTGTCACGACGCCGTGGATACGAGGTTTGGGCGTCACGCGGGGTGGGCGATACCTGCCCTGCGCCGGCACCGCATCAAACGTGTTTCGATACCGCGCCTCGCCGTCCTCCTCGCCGAAGAGCGGGAGCTTGGCCTCGTGGGTGACCGCGGTGACGAGCAGCTCCTCGTCGCGTTCGAGCTTGGGGTGCCCGGTGACCACGACGCGGCGGCCGGCCTCGACCGCGACGACGTCGCTCGTGCCCTCATAACGACATTGTTTGGCCGCGCGCTCCTCGGCGCGGACCTTGGCGAGCGCGGTCGCCTCTTCACCCGTCTTGACGTGGCCGCCATAATCGACGACGCCGCCGCCCGCGCCCGACGCGAGGGTGTGAAAGCCCGATAAATCGAGGAGCGGTTTGCGATAGTTGTAGTCGTGGACCACGTAGGTCGAGGGCGCCCAATCGTGCGTCACCCGGAGCGCGAAGAGATCGCGCGCCTCGCCCCTCGGGCGGAAGGTGAGGGCCGGTGAGGGCTCGATGGGGCGAAAGCCGGCCTGGTGATCCGTAAAGACCATCACGTCGTGATCCTCGCCGTGCTCGAAGAAGAAGCTCACGCCGGCGTGCTCGGCCAAACGGCTCACGAAGGCGACGTCGCTCTCGCGATATTGCACGACGATCTCGCGCTGCGGATAGACGTCGAGCAGGCGCAGCTCCACGTCGCGCGCGCCGAGCCCGTGGCGGGCGAGCTTTTGCTGGATGATGGTAGGCACGTTGTGGTTGAGGTGGACCTCTTGTGTCTCCACCAGCGAGAGCCTCGCCGCGCGTGGGAGCACGGTGAGATGGTACGAGGCGCGCTCCACCTCGACGTCGAGGTTGTCGCGAACCGGGCCTAAAATCCCGTGGATCGCGCGCGTCTCGCCATGATCGCCCGTGATGAGGAGGGTGATGGGCCCGCCCGGCCGTGCCTCTTCGGGCAGCGACGTGCCCGCGTCGCAGACGACCTCGAGCTCGAAGCGGAAGAGCTGCGAGATGGCCTCTCGTCCGCTGAGCGCGCGGACGCTGACGTGATCCCACGAGGAGCCTTTGGACGCGAGGGTGATGTCCACCCTGTCGGTCAAAGCACGCAACGGACCAGGGCACATCTCCCCCAAAGCGCCGAAATTGCGCCGGCACGGGCGGCCGTGTGCCCGGGCACGTGCCGGGCACACGGGGTTTTTGGCCCATCGTGTCGGGCCGGGGTAGACGCGGGGGCTGTGACGCGCTCTCTCTTTGCAACGTTTGCTGTTTGCCTGCTCTCGCTCACCGCGAGCGCGCCTTCGTTCGCCGAAGGGAGAGCGAAGCGCCCGGCGCGCGCTCAAGCGAACGTGCCGAACGCGCGGGCGCCGAGGAACGGGCGTGTCGCGGTGAAGCCCGCGGCGCCAAAGCCCCCTCCGGTCAAGGCGCTCTCCGTGGGCAGCCCCAACGAGGGCAAGCTCGTGGGCGGCGTTCACGTCGACATGACGAAGAGGTATTACCGGGTGGTGCCCGCGTACGTCTCGGGGGACATCCGGTGGGGTTTGCCGCAGCTCGTGAACATGATTGATCGGGCGGCGCGGACGGTTCACAAGCGGTTTCCCGGCTCGGTGCTCGACGTCGGGGATCTGTCGCAGAAGGGCGGAGGCGACCTGAACCGCCATCACTCGCACGAGAGCGGGCGCGACGCGGACCTCGGGTTTTATGCGGTGGACGCGAAGGGGCGGCAGGTCCACGCGAACACGTTCGTCAAGTTCGACGGCACGCTCACCTCGACCAACGTGCACGGCGCGCGCTTCGATTTGGCGCGCAACTGGGCCTTCGTCGAGCAGCTCGTCACCGACCCCGGCGCGCGGGTGAGCCACATCTTCATCGCGCAGCCGCTCCGCGACAAGCTGCTCGCGTTCGCGAGGGGGCGCGTCTCCAAGGCGATCTTCGATCGTGCGGCCATCGCGATGATGCAGCCCACCAAATCGATGCCGCACGACGATCACTTCCATGTTCGGATCTCGTGTCCTCCGTCGATGAAGGGGGTTTGCATCGAGCTCGCCAAGGACGCTCGGGCCAAGAAGCGAATGGCGCGCAAGGCCGCTCAGCAGCAGCACAAAGCGCACAAGCCCTCTCACCCGCCGCTGCCGATCGCGCCGAAGCCCGCGCCCAAGGCCGCCGCGGTCGCGCCGCACGACCCGTTTGGCCTCACCGTGCCTCCTCCGCCCGAGCCCGACGTGCCCGATGTGGTGGAGGGCGACATCGAGGGTGAGGACGAAGGGGACAGCCCGGGCAAGGAGTGATTGACTCGTGAGCGCGGCGCGTGCATCTTACTCCTCGTAAGGAGAGGCAAACGTGGGCAGCGGAAAGATCGCGACGTCGAGGATCACGAGCAAGGGACAGGTTACGATCCCCGAAGAGATCCGGCGCGAGTATCATCTGCAAGCAGGCGAGCAGGTCGAGTGGGAGGTGACCGATCGGGGCACCGTCGAGCTGCGCAAGACCGGCGGCAGCCTCGAAGCTCTGACGCAGATCCTCCCTCGGCCAAAACGACCGCTCTCGGTCGACGAGATGAACCGCGCCATCGGTGAGCATTTGGCACAAGGATTTGGCGGCGTGACTTCAAAGCGTCATGTTCGCCGTTGATACCAATGTCGTCGTAAGGGTCCTCGTGGGTGACGACGCCGCCCAGCAACGAGCGGCGCTCACGAGGCTGAGAAGGATTCGCGAGGAAGGGGGCGTCGCGCTCCTGACCTCCGTTGTGCTCGCGGAGGTCGCGTGGGTGCTTGGCAGCGCGTATAAATACGAACGTCCTCAAATTACGGCCGCTCTCCGTGGAGTGCTCGCGACGCCTCCGTTTGTCGTAACCCAACGAGCAGCAGTGGCAGCCGCGCTCAACGCCTATGAGAGGGGGCCGGGGGATTTCTCCGACTACCTGATCCTGGAGCTTGCGCGTGCCGAAGGTTGCGACACGTTGCTCACGTTCGATCGGCGCCTTCTCAAGCATCCTGCGTGTGAAGCGCCGTAATATCGGCCTTCACCGGCGAGAGCTCGCCCGCGCCGTAGAGCGCGGCGTAGCGGCGGCGGATGCCAAAGCATTTGGGCGAGAGGTCGCACGCGCGGCACGCCTCGGGCTTCTCGAATTCGCCTTGATCGAAGCCTTGGGGGAGGGCGCCGAAGGCGAAATACGGTGTGAGGCTCGCGGGCACGAGGCAGAGCGGGATACCACACATGGACTCGAAGCCGCCGACCTCGACGCCGCGCGCGCGGGCCTCGTCGAGCGCCGCGCTGAGGCTCGGCATCACGTCGGCGTAGCGCGGGATCATGGTCGTGTCTTGAGGCACCATGTCGGTCCCGGGCGCCACGAACGAGAGGTTGACGCGCACTGTGGGCCAGCGCGACGCGACGAGGCGCATGTACGCTGGCAGCTCCGCGTAGTTCTTGTGATGAATCACGAAGTTGACGACCACCAAGATGGATGAGCGAACGAGGTTGTCGATGCCGCGGAGCGTGCGCGCGAAGGTGCCGGGCGCTTCGGTGATGGCGTCCGAAATCTCGGCCGTCGCCGCGTGGAGCGAGACAAAGGCATATTCGAGGCCGGCGCGCGCGAGCTCTTCGGCGCGGGCCGGGTCATCGAGCAACACCGCGTTGGTCTGGAGCCCAACCGGCTTTTGGCTCGCTTCGACCGCGAGGCGGACGTAGCTCACCAGATAAGGGTTGAGCGTGGGCTCACCGCCCGTGAGGACGATGCGCGCGCCGGCCTTGCTCGCTTCGAGGATGGCGGTTTTGACGCGCTCGTCGCCGGCGGGCGGGAGATGTGTTGAGACAAAGCAGAAGCGGCACGCCTGGTTGCAATGAAAATTGACGCGGATGAGCCGCTCTTCAATCACACCATCAGGCCCGTTGCTGAGGCTCGGCTCGCTGAGCTCGCGTTGAATCTGCGCCTCGACCGACGAGATGATCGAGAGCCTGCGCCGCGTACGATCGTCGCGGATGGGTGCGGAGCGGGGCTCTCCAAAGCGGCTCAGGTAGCTTTGGTGGATGCCTGAGCAACGATCGTTGACCACGCATGAAGCGCATGACGTCACCGGGGAGTGGTCTTGTCGTTTTACCGCGCCGGGCGTGAGTGAAAAGAGCCGCTCGCTCTTTTTGTGCGGCGGGAACACGCACGGCGGCGGGCCGCTCTCGGGCGAGAGGCGGACCTCGATGTCATGGGATTCAGCCTCATCGCGCAGCGCGAGGATCGCCTGGGCGGCGTCCTCGTAGGGGAGGAGATCCGTTGGCGCGGGGCTCTCGCAAGGCACCGTGACGAACATGGTTTTGACCGGGGCGAGGTTCGCGACGAGCGCGGGTAAGCCTTTGAGGAGCGGGAGCGTGGAGCGGACGAGGACGACGCCGATCTCGACAGGGACGTTGGCGCCCGCGAGCGCTTTAATCCCCGCGCAGGCCGCGTCAAAGCCACCTTCGTCGCGGGTCACCTCATCGAGCCTCGCGTCTGCGCCGCTCAGGTTGACGCGCGCGCGGGTGAGGCCGCTTTGGGCGAGGTCGGCGGCGATGGAAGGTGTGATGAGGGCTGCGTTGGTGGCGAGGGTCACCTCGGCTGCGCCGCTCGCACGCGCATGGGCGACGAGCGCTGCGAGGTCGCGCCTTCGCGTAGGCTCGCCGCCGGTCAGGATGATCTCGTGCGCGCCTTGGGCGAGGGCGCCCGCGATGCGGGCTTTGACCGCGGCGGGCTGGATGAACGCGCGATCGTCGGCCGCGCTCCGCCGCGTGCAATACGTGCAGCCCTGGTTGCACGTCATGTTGGTGGAGACCTCGAAGGAGCGCATGGCAGGTGAGTATATCGGAATCTCGAGCGGTCAACCCTTTGAAGTTGCGCCTGTGATCCCCTTGAGCACGCTCTCCGCGCGCTGTGTGTCGGGGTGCTCTGGGCCGAGTGTTTCGCGCAGCATTGTGTAGGCCGCGCGGATGCTCTCGGCTGCCTTTGGGTCTTTGT
>CAYTJL010000118.1:0-28528 GCA_964437785.1 uncultured Polyangiaceae bacterium | reverse complement strand
GTCGGCCACGCGCTTGCCCTGCTCGACGGCCCGCGCCAGCACCGACGCGTACATGTCCATGTCGGCCTTCTTGCCGCCGGTGCACGAGCCGCCGTACGCGACGTTGATCTTCACGTCGCCCTTGGCCGCGAGATCGTCGAGCGGAACGCCGTTGCGCGGATCGCCGGGCGTCGCGACCATCGGCACGAGCGCGCTCAGATCGACGTCGAACGTCGCGCAGTAACGCGCGCCCGGATCGGCCTTGACGATGCGCGCGCGCACGCTGTCGGCGTCGAGCCCGCGCTGCTTCACGAGGTAGTCGACCACGACCTCGTCGGCCTCGATGATGCCCGTGAAGCCGCCCGCCTCGACGGCCATGTTGGTGAGCGTCGCGCGCTCGTCGAGGCCCATCGATCGAACGCCGTCACCCGCAAATTCAAGGACTTTGCCGATGCCCTCGCCGCTCTTCCAGAACGGCTGCGAGAGGAGGTAGAGCATCACGTCTTTGGCCGTGACGCCTTCGCTCAACGTGCCGTGCAGGTTGAAGCGCGCGGTCTCGGGCACGGCGACGCGCACGTCGCGCGTGAGCCACGCGTTGGCCATGTCGGTCGAGCCCACGCCGAACGCGAAGCACCCGAGCGCGCCGCCCATACACGTGTGCGAGTCGGTGCCGGCGACGACCTGGCCCGGGAGCGCGAGCTCCTCGATGACCTTGTTGTGGCAGATGGCCTCCGAGCCCACGAGCTTCCCATCGCGGAAGACCTCGCCGTAGAGCTTGATCCCCTGCTTCTTGGTGAAGCTCTCTTGCACCGTCGCGAGCGACGCGGCCTGCTCGCGAAGGCCGAGCTTGATGTGCGCCTCGGGGATCACTTTATCGAGGAAGGTGAGGTGATCGCGGAACGCGAACACGCTCTCGGGCTCGGTGACGGTCGCGTCCGGGCCGAGCGCCGCACGGAAGAGCGCGTCGGCCATCGGCGTGACGTATTCGTGCGAGAAGCGCACGTCGGTCCGCACGAAGAGCGCGTCGCCGGGCGCGACCGCGGGGACGCCGAGCTTGCCCGCGGCCGCGTCGACCACCGCGTGCGCGGCGATGATCTTCTCGACGAGCGTCATGGGCCGCGAAGGCGTGGTGATCGCGGGCGGCGAGACCTCGCCCGCGAGGCGCGCCTTGTTGTAGGCGAAGAGCCCGCCGTGCTCGACGACGTCGCGGCTGATGGGGTCGAGCCCTTTGGTGAACTCGTGGATCGGGATCTCTTCGCCGCGCGCGAGCCGGTCGAGGACGGTGAAGTCGGTCGTGGTCAGGAGGCCGATGTTTTGGCAGTTTTGGCCGTAGATCTTCTCGATGCTGCGCGCGACGACGACCTGGATGCCGGCCTCGCGCTCGGAGTACGGCGCGGTCTCGCGCGAGCTGCCGCAGCCCTTGGACCTGCCGCTCACGATGGCGCCGAAGCCGCCGTTCTTGATCTCGTCGCGCTGGATGACGCCGCCGCGCAGGCCCACGAGGCAATACCGCGCGAGCGTCTCGTCGTAGTAGTAACAGACCCACCCAGGCGTCAGCTCATCGGTCGAGATGTTGTTGACGAGCGGCGTCGTCTCGGGGTCGACGGCCACGCTCTCGCCGCGGAGCTGGCGCTTCAAAAGCTCGGCGTCCTCCGTCAAGTAAAGGACCTTCCCGGTGACGCGGATAGACTCTCGACGCTTCTGGGACGACATACCTTCTTTTGAACCTCGATGATCCAAGAGCAGCGTTGCGCGGGCCTACATCGCCCACACCATGCCCTTAATCCATCTCGGGCGGCGGCGCAGGCCCATCGCACGGGCCCCATCGAGGGCAGCGCACGCATGATGCGCCGCGTTGAGCCCGAGAGCTGTTACCATGGCCGCCCATGCCCTCGGCGAACGAGCCTCTCCTCATTTGCCCGCTCTGTGAGCGGCCGAATCACCACCCATCCGATCACCACATGGTGCCGAAGAGCCGGGGCGGCAAAACCACCGAGACCATCTGCCGGGACTGCCACCGCGCCATTCACGCGGTCTTCACCAACAAAGAGCTCGAGCGCGCGTATCACACCGCCGACACGCTCCTCTCGCACGAGGGGTTTCGAAAGATGATTGATTTCATCGCCAAGCAGGATCCCGGGGGAAAGGTGAGGATTCATAACCCCAAGTCGCGCGCCAAGAAGCGGGGATGACGGGCCACGGGCTTTCGGATACGTTGGCTCCGATGCTCCGCCTCCGAACGATCACGACCGCTCTCGCGATCGCGCTCACGTCGTTGTCTGTCGCCGCGACGGCGCGCGCCGAGGTGCCTCCCCAGCGCACCTTCTTCCGCCTGCCCTCTTCGAACGGCCACGGCGCGGTGATGCTCGATTTGAGCCAGGCCCGCGTCACCCACTTCCGCGAGCACCTGTTCGCGACCGAGGAGCCGCTCCTCGACTCCATGGGCAACGAGGTTTGGTTCGGCAACCAGCCTCAAGCCGTGCTCGGGCGCGATCTCCTCTACGACGCGTACTTCGGCCTCCGCGCGGGGGGCCAGCAGGGCTGGCTCGCCGCGCTGCCGGTCGACCTCGACAAGAGCGGATATGCGCCTTGGCAAGCGGGCAAGACCGGGGGCACCGGCGTCGCCACCATGGTGCAGACATCGGGGTCGCTCACCCTCACTCACTATTTCTTCTCGCCGCGCGCGCTCCCCCGGGCGGGCTTCGTCATGGCGATCCGCGTGCAGAACACCGGCGCTTCGGCCGCGCAGGGAGTGTCGGTGTTCTCGCTCCACAACTTCCACCTGGGGTACGGCCGCACAGGTGTGATGAGCGACGCGAGCGAGAACGGCGAGACCATCACCTTCGACGGCTCGGGCGGGCACAACGACTTCTTGGAGAGGGCCTTTGCCGGCGTGGTCGTGGCGCGCGCGCTCGGGTCCGTCGCGCACCACGGCGCCTCCAACGGGGCCTCGCCGCCCGCGCAGGACGTGTATCAAATCGTGCAGAACGGCGGCACGACCGACCTCCCCGATTTGAACGGACAAGCCCCCACCGCCGATGGATCGGTGAGCGCCTTCCAGTTCGACGTTGGCACCATCAACGCGGGTGAGGAGCGTTGGGCCGGCGTCGCGTTCGCCCACCACGGAGATCCGTTTGGAGGCGCGGCGGTCCAAGCCGATCTCGACGCCTACGTGGCCGGCCAAGGGGCCAAGGCGCTGGTCGACGCCGAGGTCGCCTCGTGGGCCTCGCTCCAACAATCGATCAACGTGCCTTCGGGCCTCAGCGCAGGCGAAGAGAGCTTGTTCCGTCAATCCGCGGTGATGCTCGCCATGGCGCAGGTCCAAGAGGACAAAGCGTATCTGCGGCCGGTGCTCACGAGCGACAATGATCTCCGCAAGACCCGCTTTGGCACGGCGCTCGGCTCGCCCCCCGCGAGCTTGCCCGCCACCGTCGCGCACCGCGGCAAAGGCGCGGTGATCGCGAGCCTGCCGCCGGGCGAGTGGACCGTGGCGTGGATCCGCGACGGGGCCTACGCCACGACGGCGCTCGCCACGCTCGGCATGAAGGATCAGGCGCGCGACGCGCTGCTCTTTTATCTGAACGCGGAGTCGGGCCGCTTCCAGAATTGGAGCGAGCTCGCCTCGTACAACATGCCTCCTTACCTCATCAGCTTGGTGCGGTATTACGGCTTCGGCGTCGAGGAGACGGACTTCAACGACTTTGGCCCCAACTTGGAGTTTGACGGATTTGGCCTGTTTTTGTGGGCGCTCCGCCACTACGAGGTGGCCTCGGGCGACACGACGCTCGCGGATCAACACTGGGCCACCGTCACCACCAAGGTGGCGGACGTGATCCTGGCGCTCATCGATCCTTCGACGGGCCTCCTGCGCCCGGACTCCTCCATTTGGGAGACGCACTGGAACGGCCGCGAAAGGACGTGGGCGTACACCAACATCACCGCGGTGCGCGGGCTCTGCGACACGGCCGACATCGCCGAGCGCAAAGGCGACATGGCGAACGCGCAGAAGTACCGCGCCGCGGGCGTCGCGCTGCGCGCGGCCATCGCGCAGAAGCTCACGGACGGCGCGGGCGCCATCGCGTCGAACGCCGAGGAGCTCGCGTCGGGGAGCGGTTATCGCGACGCCGCGGTGCTCGACGCCATCGCGTTTGGCCTCTTCGATCCCGCGGGCAAGATCGCGGGCGCCACGTTCGATGGTATCGAGTCGCTCCGCACGCCCGCGGGCGCGGGCTGGTCGAGGAACGATGATCGCACCGACCACGCGGGCCAAAACGACCTCTCCCCGTGGGGCAGCACCTATGACAGCGCGGAGTGGGTGGTCACCGATCTGCGCGGCGCGGTCGCGGCGAGGCTCATGGGCAGGACCGATCGCGCGGACGCGCTCCTCAAATGGGTGCTCGATCAAGCGAGCCTCAATTACCTCGCCGTCGCCGAGACCTTCGATGAGGCCACAGGCACGTACAAGTTCAACGCGCCTATGGTGGGGTTCGGGTCGGGCGCGTACGTGCTCGCGCTCGCGAGCCGCTCAACGCCGCTCGACACGCCCGCGTGCGGCGCGTACTTCGATGAAGGGACGGTGACCACGTCGTCGTCGAGCGGCGCTGCCTCGGGCTCGAGCAGCGGCGGGTTGGGCGGCGCCGGCGGCTCGGGCGGCTCGGGCGGCGGTGAGGAGGGTGGTTGTGGATGCAGGCTTTATGGGGAGGGCGGCGAGGGCGCGCTCCCTGTCCTCTTCGCGCTCGCGGCGCTCTCTTCGCTCTACCGCCGCCGGCAAAGGAAGATCTGATCGGTCAAGCCCTCTCCGATGGGCCGCGCGATGCTCTCCACATGCTCAGCTCTTCTTGCGTTTGCGGAGGAGGAGCGCGGCCGCGAGGCCGATGGCCGAGAGCGACGCCGTCACGGCGCCCGCGGCCTCTCCGCCGGGCGTCGAGCACTTGCACTTCGGGCCGCTCGGGACGTCGGCCCACGCCGCGCCGGACGCGAGCACGAGCGACGTCGTTGCGAGGAGAAAGACCCAATGGCGAGAGCTCTTCTTCATTCCTCCATGAGAGCCGCCGCCGCGCCGATTGGCAAGATCTAGAGAGGGGTCGCAGCCCCATCGTGAGCAAGCCCAAGCCTCATTGTGATACAAGAGGCGCCTCATGCCTTCGGCGTTGTCCTTTTTCTCCCTGTGTTTCCCGGCGATTTTCTCGATCGTCGACCCCATCGCCTGCGCCCCCGTGTATTTGGCGCTGGTCGGCAACGAGGCGCGCGCCGCGCAGCGGAGCATCGCCGTCCGCGCGACCGTGACGGCGACCATCGTGCTCACGGTGTTCGCGGCCACGGGCACGGCGATCTTCAACTTTTTTGGGATCACGATCCCTGCGTTCAAGGTCGCGGGCGGCATCTTGATCTTCACCATGGCGCTCGAAATGCTGCGCGCCAAGCACTCGTCCGTGCGCGCCACCCCCGAGGAGACGAACGAGCACCGCGACGACGTGGCCATCATGCCGCTCGGGATTCCCTTGCTCTCCGGGCCCGGCGCCATCGCCACCGCGATGATGTGGTCGTCGCGCGCGCACGGCGCCGCCGAGCAGGCGGCCCTCTACGGCTCGATCTTGGCGGTCTCGATCATCACGCTCATCACGCTGCTCTTCGCCTCGCGCGTGGTGTCGATCTTCGGCAAGACGGGCATCAAGGTGGTGACGCGCATCATGGGCCTCATCTTGGCCGCGAGCGCCGCGCAGTTCGTGATTGATGGATGGCGTGAGGCGATGCGCTGACGGCCAGAATTTTACGCAAAGGCGCCAAGACGCAAAGACGCTAAGAGAAGGAGAGGGTTGGGGCTTTGCTGTGCCGGGGGGCCATCGCCGCGAAGCGGTGAAGCGCCGCCTGTGGGCACCCGCCGCGGAGAGGAGAGCCCCACTTTCTCTTTGCGCCTTTGCGTTCAATTCTCAACGCGATGTGTCCGCGCGCGAACGGCGCGCCAATAGGTTTCGCCATCATCGACGACGCCGGCGGAGCGCGGCGAGCGCGAGCGCGCCCGCGCCGATGAACCAGGGCACGGGCTTGGTCGGGTCCTCGCCCAGAGGCGAGACCGAACAACCACCCTTCTCCTCGGTGGGAGTCTCGTTGTTGGGGGGCGGCTCGGGGTGCTCTTGCAGGCAGACGCCCAAACCATCTTTGTCGCAATAATACCCTTCGGGGCAATACGCTTGATCGTTGCAGAGGCGGGTGCAATACGAGGCGACGCCGTCGCCGACGCAGCGGTTGGACGCGCACTCGATAGGCTCGTTGCAGGGGTCGCCGACGGGGAAGTTGTAGTCCGGGTCGGTGGGGTAGCCGGTGGCCCACGGCGGCGCGGGATATCCGCCTACGTCGGCCGCGTGGAGGGCGGTGTCTTTGACGAGCTGCCCCCATGAGAACACGCTGCCATAAATAGGGTTGAAGCAACCCGCGGTGCCGCGCGAGGTGATGCCGATCACCCTGCCTCGATCGTCGATCGCGGGGCCGCCCGAGTCACCTTGGCAGATGCCCTCGTCGCCGACCCACTCCTCCGTGACCGCGCCCAGATAATCGGGGCACGGATCCGAGACGCAGTTGGTGATGAGGTTGTCCCGCCGCCTCCTTTGGCCCGCGCCCGAGCCGTCGTCCTGGGTGCCGCCATAGCCGACGGCGCTGTACACATCGCCTTTGGCGGTCTGCGTGTCGACCCGCGGGACAATGGGCGTCGCGTCGACGTCGGCGACGTTGTCAGCGAGGATGAGGAACGCGATGTCGTTGCCGCAAAAGCGGCTGTCCGCCGTGGTGACGACCTCTTTGACCGCGTGGTAGCCCGAGGCGTCGAACCCCATGTATTGTTTGGTGGTGACGAAGAAGTGGCTCGCGCCGCCTTTTGTCCCGAACTTGGTGAAGCCGCACTGCACGCCGCCCTGCACCTCATTCAAGATGTTGGCGACGCAGTGGCGGGCGGTGAGCACCAAGTTGGGAGCGATGAGCGAGCCCGAGCAGATGCCGCCGATCGTGTCCCAGTAGATGCCCACCACCGCGTGATCGTTGGGGTCGCTGTAACCCCCTTTGATGGCGTCCTGCGACTCGTCCACCTGCTCTGTTTGCGGCTCGTCCGGCACGCTCGCGCAGCCCGAGAGAGAGAGGACCACGGCGGCGGCGAGCGGAGCACCGCGGGAGACACGGCGAGACGACATTCGATGACCTCCAGGGAAGAGGGGCCATTCTATGCGTTTATCGGCCCACGTGCACCGGGCTTTTTACGCCGCAGAGCGCAAGAGCGCAGCGCCGCGTACGCCGAGAGCGCAAAGATACCAAGACAGGGGACAGGCAGCCTCGGCGCAGGCCCGAAATGGCGGCGGAGGGGGTGGCGGCCGCCAGGGCCGAGGGGCCTTGAGCCCCGGTGTTTTCTTATTGGACACGGGGATTTCCAACATGGATGGGAGAGGCCCCAGCTTTGCTGAGGGCGCGCGCATGGATGCTCTCCTCGTGATCGCGCTCGCGCTCCTCGGCGGCGCTGCTCTCTCGCTCGCCTTTTGGCCATCGATCGTCGCGGCCGTCGCGATCTCCTTCGCGCTCCGTGCCCACATGTCGAAGCGCGCGCTCCTCGCGGCGTGGATCGCCTTTGCGGTGAGCGGTGCGCGCGCGGAGATGGCGTTGCGCAGGGCCGAGCGCGCGCACGAGGCGGCGGTCCTGTTGCTCACGCCTCCTTCGATTTGCGAGGCGGCGGCGATCGTCATCGCATCTCCGGCCGGCGTCCATCGCCGCGCGCGGGTGCGGCTCACCGAGGGCTCGTGCGACGGCAGGCCCATCACGGACAGCATCACCGCCGACCTCCACGACGTGCCCGACGATCTCGCGCGCGGCGACGCGCTCCGCGTGATCACGCAGCTCGCCGCGGCGCAGCTCCTCCATGACACCCAGCTCGCGAGCCCGCTGCCGAAGATCGCGCAGGGCGGCGCTGTCGCGAGCGGCGCGGCGCTCCACGTGAGCGTCGAGGCGCGCGGGAGCTCGGTGGGCGCGATCGTCGATCGGGCTCGAAACGCCGTGCGATCGCGCATCGAGGCGACGTATCACCCGGAGGCGAGGGCGCTCGGACGCGCGCTCGTGCTCGGCGAGACGGACCTCGACGAAGAGGACGATCGAGCCTTTCGCGCGAGCGGGCTCTCGCACCTGCTCGCGGTGTCGGGCACGCACCTCGTGATCGCGGTGCTGTCGGTGGTCGCCGCGCTCCGCGCCATCCTCGTGCGCGTCGAGGCCCTCGCGACGAGGATCGACCCGGGCCGCATCGCCGCGGCGATCGCGGTCCCGCTCGCGTGGCTCTACGCCGACTTCGCCGGAGGCAGCGGCTCCGCGGTGCGCGCCGCGTTGATGATCGCGGTGGTGATGCTCGCGAGGGCCTTCGATCGAAGGCCCTCTTCGGCGCGCGCGTTCGCGTGGGCGTGCGCCGCGCCCGCGATCGCCGACCCGCTCGCGATCTGCGATCTGTCGTTCGTGCTCTCGCTCGGCGCGACCGCGGGCCTCTTGGTGCTGGGCCCGACGCTCACCAAGCTCTTCGATCGAGGCCCGAACCTCGCGCGTCCGATCGGCAAGGGCCTCGCGCAGACGCTCGCGGCCATGGCGGGCAGCGCGCCCGCGCTGCTCGCGATCGCGCCCGGCGTGCCTGCGCTCGGCCTCGCGGCGAACCTCGTCGCGGCGCCGATCGGCGAGCTCGCGGCGTTGCCGCTGTGCCTGCTCCACGCGGCGATCGCGTTCGTGCCCGCGATCGAGCGCGGGACCGCGATCGCGGCGTCGGGCGCGCTGCTCTCGGTGCGCGCGGTCGCGCGGTGGACCGCGACGACGGGCCCGACGATCCCGCTGCCTCCTCCAACGGCGTGGCAGCTCGCGACCATCGCCGCGACGATCGCGTTCGCGTGGTCGATCCACGCGTCGATCCCAGGGCGATCGCGCGTCTCGATGCGCGCCGTGATCGCCGCGGGCGCGATCGTGATCGCGGCCGGCGAGATGGTCGCGCGCCTCGAAGGATCGCCGCGCGGTGTGCTGCGCGTGACCGCGCTCGACGTGGCGCAGGGCGACTCCATCCTCATCGATTTCCCCGATGGACGCGCGATGTTGATCGACGGCGGCGGCATGGTGGGGAGCCCGCTCGACCTCGGCGCGCGCGTGATCCTCCCCGCGCTCCGCGCGCGCAGGCGATCGCGCGTCGACGTCGCGGTCCTGAGCCACCCGCACCCCGATCACTTCATGGGCCTCGCGACCTCGCTGCCGTCGCTCGACGTGGGCGAGCTGTGGGACTCGGGGCAAGGCGAAGATCAAGGCGCGGGGCCCATTTATGCGAAGCTCCTCGCGGGCCTTCGATCGCGGCGCGTGCCCGTCGTTCGCCCGCGCGATCTGTGCGGATCGCCGCGCTGGTTCGGCGGCGCGCGCGTCGAGGTGATCGCGCCGTGCCCGGGCTATCACCCCGACACGGGCGCGAACGACAACTCGATCGTGATCGCGATCACCTACAAAAATAGGCGTGTTCTGTTGATGGGCGACGCCGAGCACGAGGAGGAGCGCGCGCTCGTCGACGCGCACGGGAGCGCGCTCCGCGCCGATCTGCTCAAGGTGGGTCACCACGGGAGCCGCACCTCGACCACGCCGGCCTTCGTCGCGCGCGTGCGCCCGTCGTTCGCGATCATCTCGTCGGGCGTGCGCAACCGCTTCGGTCACCCGCGCGAGGAGACGCTCGACACGCTGGCGCGCGCGGGCGCGATCGCGCTTCGAACGGATCGTGGGGGCGCCGTCGTGTGGGAGACGGACGGCGATCGCGTGACGGTGACGAGGCCTCGCTGATCAGACGGTCGCGTGGCGCGCGAGCAGGCGCGCGACGCACGCGGTGAGGCGCTCGGCGTAGGGCACGTGCAAGAACTCGTTGGGGCCGTGCGCGTTGCTCGAAGGCCCGAGCACGCCGGTCACGATGAACTGCGCGCGCGGAAAGCGCTCGCCGAGCATGCCCATGAACGGGATGGTGCCGCCTTCGCCGAACGAGAGCGCGGGCTTTTCATACTCGGCGATCGACGCGTCGTTGAGCGCTTCGGAGAGCCACGGCGAGAGCTCGGGCGCGTTCCAGCCCGTCGCGAGATGGTTGAAGCTCGCGGTGATCGTCGCGCCGTACGGCGGGTCTTTGGTGAACAGATTCATCAGCACGTCGCGCGCGCGCTCGGCGGGGAGCGTGGGCGGGATGCGGAGCGAGAGCTTGAGCGTGGTGAACGGGCGCAGCACGTTGCCGCCCGCGGCCACGCTCGGGAGGCCGTCGGCGCCGATGATCGCGAGCGCGGGCCGCCACGTGCGGTTGAGCAGCAGCTCGACCGGATCGTTCGAGACCGGCGTCATCCCGGGCGTCCACGGCATCGATTCGAACACCTCGTTCGCGAGCGCCGTGGCGGTCGCCTTGGCCTCCGCGAGCCGCGATTCAGGGATCGTCACGTGGAGCGCCTCAGGCTTGATTTTGCCCGTGCTCTCGTCTTCGAGACGCGAGACCAGCGCGCGCGCGATGCGCATCGAGTCGGGCACCACGCCGCTCGCGGAGCCCGAGTGGACGCCCTCGCGCAGCACGTCGACGCGCAGCGATCCGCCCGCGAGCCCGCGCAGCGACGTCGTGCACCACAGCCTGTCGTAGCTGCCCGCGCCCGAGTCGAGGCAAACGACGAGATCGATGTCGCCGAGGCGCGCGGCGTAGTGCTCGACGTACGCGGGCAGATCCGGCGAGCCGCTCTCCTCCGAGAGCTCGATGAGCACGAAGATCTTCGCGTGTTTGACGCCTTGCTCGCGCAGCGCGGCGATCGCGGCGACGGACGCGAAGAGCGCGTAGCCGTCGTCGGCCGCGCCGCGCCCGTAGAGCAGATCACCTTCGCGCACGGGCTTGAACGCGGAGAGCCCGTCGCGCCAACCTTCCATCGGGGGCTGCTTGTCGAGGTGACCGTAGAGCAGCACGGTCTTGTCGATGTCGCCGGGGATCTCCATCAAGATCACGGGCGTGCGCCGTTTGCCGTTCACGTCGAGCTGACCCACCTCGACCTTGGCGCCTGGGATGGGGTTTTGTTTGATCCATTCGAGCGCGAGCGCGAGCGCGCGATCGATGTGGCCGGTCTCGGCCCAGTTGGCGTCGAACGCAGGCGAAAGACAGGGGATCGCGATGTACTCGCTGAGCGTGGGGAGGATTTTGCTCGACCAGAACGATCGAACGAAAGGGAGCGGAGAAGATCGCATGGCGCGCGCAGGATAAAACACGAGGGCCCGCGCGCGAAAACCAGTTGCGAAGAGCGCGGCGCTCGGCGCATGTTTCGTAGCGTGCGTCACCTCGCTTCGGCCGTCCTCGTCGTGCTCCTCCTCGCGTGCGGCGCGTGCGGCGCGCGCATCCCGGAGGACGCGCAGCGGGTCACTGTCTCTCTCGACCGCATCGACTGCTCGGAGTGCGGCGATCGGATCGTGGCCGATCTGCGGGGCCGGCCCGGCGTCTATGAGGCGAGCTTCGATCGCCGCGCCGCTGAGGTGCGCGTCACCGCGTCTCCCTCGTTCGACGTCTTCACCACGGTGAAGAACCTCTCCGCCGCGGAGGGGTTTCAAGCCATCTTGGGCGCGGGCAAGGGCCGTTATCTGCCCTTCGCGAGCTTCCCCGAGGGCGCCGACGCGAAGATCGTGGCGCACGACGGCGAGGACGTGGCCGATTTGGCGTCGGTCACGGTCAAGGGCAAGGTCACCGTGGTGGACTTCTCGGCGACGTGGTGCAAGCCCTGTCGCCTCGTCGACGATCACATGGCCAAGGTGCTCAGCAAGCGTGGGGACGTGGCCTATCGCAAGCTCGACATCAAAGATTGGGACAGCCCGCTCGCCAAACACTATCTGCGCGACGTCCCCAAGCTGCCTTACGTCATCGTGTTCAGCGCGGGCGGCCAAAAGGTCAAATCGTTCGCCGGGGTCGACATCGAGGGCATCGACGCGGCCATCGCGCAGGGGAAGACCCCTTGAGGCGGCTTCTCCTCGGCTTCGTCGCCGCGACAGCGATGATGGTTTGGTCGCCGCACGCCATGGGCGAGGCCTGAGGCGCCTGAAGCAACCCCAACCTGCCGGTCGGCGGGTCCGAGACCAAGGCGATCATCGAAGGGCGGTTTGACCTTCGCCTCTCCACGTCCATCCTGGCGGGGAACGCGAGCCATCTCGCGACCTGCCCGGACCTCGGCCCGGCGTGCAAAGGCCCTTCGCCGCCCGCGCCGTACAATCACCACGTGGCGCTCGTCACGGCCGAGACGGCGATCGACGCGGCCTATGGCATCACCGATTGGCTCGCGATCGAAGGTCGTTTTTCCCTGCGTGTGGTCCGGGTCAAGCCCACCTACACCGAGGTGGACGGCAGGCCCAAGGTGGTGAACGACGACATTCACCATCACGACGAGACGCTCACCGGCATCACGGATCCTTGGCTCATCCTGCGGTTCGCGGCCGCGCGTGATCGGTTCATCGCGGCGGCGCGGATCGGCGTCGCTTTCCCCGTCGGGAGCACGGTGCCGAACCCGTACGCGCTCGGCGAAGCGGGGCAATGGCACCAACACATCCAATTTGGATCAGGCACCTTCTCACCCATCTTGGGGCTCGGCCTCTCGTATTCATTCGAGCTGCCCAAGGTCGCCGACAAGCCCGCCTGGCTCGGGCTCGACGGGTCGGCGCTCGGGATCTTCGGCGTGTACGAGAACAAGCATGGGTTTCGGCTGCCGAGCCGTATTTTCCCTTCGGTCCGCGCTACTTTGTCGCTCCTCGGAGGCGCGCTCAACCCTTATGTGACGGTGGACGTGCCCTATGAGTCGCCGGAGCGATGGAGCGGTGTGCTCGGCTCGGAGACGGGGCCTGACGGCCGCGCGGATCTGCTCTTGGGCGTCGGCCTCGGGTGGGTGTTTGCGAAGCCGTGGCGGCTCGACGTGGGCTTTCGCGGCAGGGCCGCGTCGCTCACCAAGACGCCGGGCTTCAACTATCCTGGGCTCGTGATCGTCGCGCTCGGGACGAGCTTTGATGTCGGCGGGAATTCTTCGAAAAAAGCAGGCACGGACGGCCGCCAAGACAGTCCGGTGATCGCGCCCGTGGTGCCCGTGCCTCGTTGAAGGGAGATGCGATGAGGGGGCGGGCTCAGCGTCGCGTGCTGACGACGACGATCTGAACCGGCTGCGCGGGCGGGACCACCATAGGCTGCATGTTCGCAGGCCAGGGCGCGGGCCAATCGTGGTAGGTCGGGGTCTTGGTCGACGAGGTAGACGGGGCGGCCTGCGTGAACGTGAGGGTCGTGCGCGTGCTCATGGGCTCCTCCTCGGCTCTTCTTCGAGGAGCATACCCGATCGGGCCAAGTTTTTTTCTTATTTTTGGGGCTCCGCAGGCGGCGCGGGGACGTCGATCCGCATCAAGCTCAGCCGGTGGTAAAGGTCCTTGCGAAAGAGCCCTTGTTGACACAAAGCTTCGAGGTCGGCCGACGTGGTCGCGATCACGCGGACATCGACCTTGGTCGGCCTCATGGCGCCCATCCTGGTCACCTCGCCGGCGCTCATCACCTTGACCAAGGCTTCTTGCAGATCGGGTTTGAGATCTTCAATCATGAGCAAGATCAAGGAGCCCTTGTTGGCCCGCTCGAAGAGCCCTTCCTCGGCTTGGATCGCGCCTAAAAAAGCGCCGCGCACGTATCCAAAGAAGGTTTGCTGATTCACCTCCTTCGCCTCGACCACGACAGCGAGGTTATCTTTGCGCTTGCTGTGCTCGTGAATGAATTGAGCGACGTGCCGCTTGCCCGAGAGGGATGGCCCCGCGACGAGGACGGAGAGCTCTCCTTGCGCCGCGATCTCGGCGAGCCGCAGGAGAGGATTGTCGTCGGGCTCGGGCGGAGCCCGGGGGGGCCCGGGTGGGGGCAGAGGCGGTGGAGGGCCCGGCGCTGGAGAAGTAACACCATAGCCGTACGCGAAGAGCATTGGCTCGGGTTCCATCACAAGCGCTCGAACGGACCATAAATCGGAGGCGCCGTCTTGGAAGTAATGCTTGACGATCGGTGGTGCTGCGATCAACAGGCTGCTGTTCTCCAGGTTGCGCCGGATGGCGTCCCTTCGCTCGTTCGCGCGAAGGACGAAGTTGGCCCACGCTTGATCCCATGTCTCGAAAAAAGACTGTGCCGTGGCGTCGATCCAAAAACACGGGGAATACCTCGTGAGTGGGTCGGGGCTCAAGATCAGAGTGAGAGCGTATGCCAAGTCAGGCGGCGAGCTGGGGTGGAATCGTAAGATCCCTTGCCCGGTCAATTTTCGAATCTTGGCGTCCGCGCGCGAACGCAGCTCCTCCGCGTCCGCTCGGTTGGCGAAGAGGAACGCGAGCCAAAACCCGCTGGCCAACTCGAGATGCCGCTCCAATCGCGTCCATTCGTCGTCGAGCGTCGCCATCGCACCTCCCTCACACGGCGCTTCGGCTCTCCTCGATCTCGCGCGCCTGCTTCACCACGATGTCTTTGACGAGCGGATGCACGTCGTACCACTCGGGGCCATTGCGGTAACAGAGCACCAAATGGGTCTCCAGAAAATGCGCCAAATTGGGGGTGTCGCTGTCGTCGTCAAGCGATGCCTTGTGCGTCTCGGCGATCTTCCCGAGCCACGTAGCGTTCTCGTTGGAGATGGGCAGAAACTCCACGCGAATTTGGTTGAGGGCGGCCTCCACCGTCTCGTCGTCCGTGGGGAGCTTTCGCACGCGGAGCAGCACCTCCCCCATAATGCGGAGCAGATCGCGCAAATGGCCGCCCGAGGCCAAAATGACCTCATCGAGCAAATCGCTCTTGCCAAAGAGCCTCTCGACGTCTCCCCGCGCCTCGATCACCTTGCGCAAGCACCGGAGGCCGGGGTCGTGGACGTCGCCCGATCGCTTGTCCCGCACCTTCACCGCTGGGAAAATCTGCACAGCCCCCGTCTTATACAAATTCCCCAAGCCCGGATACCGCACCTTGAGATACGGAGGCACGGTATAAACCATGTGAACGCCGGGGATGTGGAGCTTGTCCGCGTGCCCTGCAAAGAGCGTCACCACCGAGGCTTGCACCTCCTCGGCGTTCACCGAGGTCCCGCGGATGTGCTCGGCCGAATCGACGATGAAGACGACCTCGGCCTCTTTTCCGTGTTTGTCTCGAAGTCGCTCCAAGCACTCTGCAAAGAACGCGCGAACGTTCTTCACGAGCGCGCCGAGGTGCCCCACCATCTGCTCTTGCACCTGCTGCCGAAACGATGGATCGCTCTTGAGGTTGACCTTGATCCCAACGGGGGTGACGTCCGGCACTGTGATGTTGGTCTTCCGCATAAATTCGGAGACGCGCGTCCAATACCCCTCAGAAGCAGGGTTCTCCCCCAACAGCTCTGGAGACGCCAAAGCCTCTCCAAACGCGCCCGTGATCGCGATCAAAAAGTCGCTCACGTCCACGCGCGTCGTGAGGTTGATGTAGTCCTCCAAATCGACCAAGAGGACCAGATATCCCGCGTCGCGGAGCCGGCTCCTGAGCCGCCGGAGCTCCGTGCTCTTGCCCGTGCCGCGAAATCCAGAGAGGAGCCGCACGCTCTCGCCCGGGAGCCATCGAATCGCCTGCTCCAAGAGCCTAACAGGGTCGTCCCCAATCGCGTCCGGCCCCTCGTAGAGCGGCACATAAAGCTTGTCCGACGCAGGATCGAGCGGCCGATCCATGAGCTGCCGATAGAACTGCTTCAGGAACGCGTCGTCTTCGGATCGCACCCTGCGACGATATCCCTTCACGCTTTTCAATGCAAAGGGCGCGCAGGAGCGCGCACCTCTCGGCTACCATCCACCGGCCCGCATGCCCCTGCTCCGCCGCCCGTTCGCTCCGCTCGCCGCCGCGCTCACGCTCGTTTGCGCTTCGTCTGCCGCGTTTGCCGTGCCGCCCAACGCCGCTTCGCCCGTGCCCGATCCGGGCAAAGGCAGCGCGACGGTCGATGACTCCGCGGCCATCGCGCAGAACCCCGCGGCGCTCACGTTCTTGCCTGGGCCCGAGGTCCGGTGGAACTTGGTGTGGACCGGCGAGAGGTCGCCGCTGCCCAACCGCGGCACGTCGATCGCGGGCGCGACGCCGGTGATCGGCCCGCTCTACACGGGGCTCCGGCTCGATCTCATGTTTCCTCCTTCGGCCGCCGCGGCGCCTTACGACGCGGGCTTTCATTGGGCGCGGTGGGCGCTCGCGGTCGGCAACGCGGAGGGGGGGTTCGGCACCACGCTCGGCTGGGGCCTCTCGCGATCGAACCCGCTCGACGGCTTCTTTTCAGTCACGAGCGCGCTCTCGTGGAGGCCGTTCTCGTACGGCGGCGTCTCGTTTTTGGTGCGCGATTGGAACGAGCCCAAGAGCAAAGGCGGCGTGACCATCCCGCGCAGCTTGGTGTGGGGCCTCGCGGTCCGGCCCACGGGCACGCGCGCGATCGAAGCGGGCTTCGACCTCGCGTTTTGGCCTTCGCTCGGCGCGTGGGGAGGCCGCGCGACCGTGGGCGTCGACGTGCCGCGCGTGGGCCGCGTCCGCGGCGACCTCAGCATCGATCCGCAGACCGACAAGCGATTCGTGGCCACGGTGGGCCTCGACATCAACATCGATCGCTTTCAAGTCTCGGGCGGCGGCGTGTTCGGCGACGCGGTCACGGCATCAGGGACAGGCTTTTATCTGGGCGCCGCGTTTCGATCGTTCCGCGAGCCGGGCGTGAGGCTGCCCGCGAAGGTCGTGAAGATCGTCATCAACGACACGCCCGGCGTGCGCGGCCACACGCGCTTTCTCCGCAGGCTCGAGCGCCTCAACGACGATCCCGAGGTCGAGGGCGTGGTGCTCGAGATGCGCGCCGAGCCCGCGGGATCGTTCGCGCACGCCGAGGAGCTGGGCGGCGCGATCAAGCGGCTCCGCGCGCGCGGCAAGCGCGTGATCTGCCACCTCGAAGACGCGGGCGGCAGGGCGCTCTACGTGTGCTCGCAGGCCGATCGCATCGCCATGAACCCCGCGGGCGGCCTTCGTTTCTCGGGGATTTCGTCGAAGTATTTTTACTTCGGCGGCCTGCTCGAGAAGCTCGGCGTGCGCGCCGACTTCGTCCGCATCGGCGCGCACAAGCTCGCGGCCGAGCAGTTCACCCTCAAAAAAGGCTCGGACGTCGCGTCGCTCGATCACCAAGAGCTGGTCGACGAGATCGAGAAGATCTTCCTCCACGACGTCGCGATCGGCCGCCGCATCCCCGAGGCCGAGCTGAAGAAGCGCCTCCTCAAAGGGCCTTTTATCGCGCGTGAGGCGCGCGCCGCGGGGCTCGTCGACGTGCTCGCGTACAAGGATGAGATCGACCGCGTCGTCACCGAGGTGATGGGCCGTCGCATCCGCATGGCCGAGGACTCGCCCGCGCCGCTCGCGCCGAAGCGCTGGGGGACCGAGCCCAAGATCGCCATCGTGTACTTGCACGGCGACATGATCGACGGCGAGAGCCAATACGTGCCCTTCATCGGCATCAAGACCGCGGGCAGCCTCACGGTGGGCAAGGCGCTCAAGCGCGCGCGCGATGATTCGAGCGTCAAGGCCGTGGTGTTCCGCGTCGAGACGGGCGGCGGATCGTCGCTCGCGGCCGACGTGATCTTGCGCGAGGCCATCCTCACGTCGCGCCGCAAGCCGCTCGTGGTCTCGATGGGATCGAGCGCGGCGAGCGGCGGCTATTACGCGTCGGTCGCGGGCAAGACGGTGTTCGCGGATCGCAGCACCATCACCGGATCGATCGGCATCTTCTACGGCAAGGCCGACGTGGTGGGCCTGCTCGACAAGCTCGGCGTGCGCGTCGAGACGTTCCGCACGGCGCCGCGCGCCGACGCCGAGTCGTTCTACCGGCCCTTCACCGACGACGAGCGCCGCGAGCTCGGCGTGAAGGTGAAGCAGTTCTACGACACGTTCATCGCGCGCGTGGCCGAGGGCCGCCGCATGAAGCCCGATCGCATCGACGCTGTCGCGCGCGGCAAGGTGTGGCTCGGCTCGCAGGCCATTCACAAGGGTTTGGTCGACAAGATCGGCGGGCTCACCGAGGCCATCGAGGAGGCGCGTGCGCTCGCGAAGCTGCCCGACGACACGCCGCTCATGGAGCTGCCCGAGGAGAACGACTCGATCCTGGGCTTCTTGCTCAACTTGGTCGGGCTCTCGGCGCAGGCGCAAAACCCGCTTTTGTCGCTCACCGTGCCGCCCGCGCTGCTCTCGGTCGCGCGCATGCTCGCGCCGCTCGCGTACATGAGCCAAGAGCGGCCGATGGCGCGCGCCGAGATCATGGAGGACACCGAAGAGCCCGCGCTCGGCCCCGACGGCAGGGAGCGCTGATGCAGAGCGAGCCTTTGATCCAAGCCGATCGCGCGCGCATCACCATCGGCGGCGCCACGGCGCTCGACGCGCTCTCGCTCGTCACGTCGGGCGATCGCGCGGTGCTCGCGGGCGACGTGAGCGCGCTCTTCGCGGCGATCATGGGCGTGCGCGGCGTCTCCGCCGCGAGCATGGACGAGGCGCCGCCCGAGATCGCGATCGTCTCGGGCTCGCTCTTGCTCGCGGGGCGCGACGTCGGGCGCGGTGAGCACGTCGGGCTCATGGGCGCGGCGCCGTTCGAGCCGCCGATGCCGGAGGGGTGGACCACCGAGAGGTTCGTGGGGTGGAGCGCAGAGCTCGCGGGCGTGAAGGCTCGTCACGCGATGGATCTCGCGCGTGCGGCGCTCGATCGCGTGGGGCTCGGCACGTCGCACAAGCGTGTGATCAGCGCGCTCGCCCGGGCCGAGCGGCGCGCGCTCGCGATCGCGCAGGCCATCGTGTCATCCCCGGAGGTGCTGGTGGCCGAAGCGCCGTTGGCCGGGCTCGACGGGGCAGCCGCTGAGTTTGTGGGGAGCGCGCTCTCACGAGCGCTCGAAGGCCGGAGGGGCATTGTCTCGGTCAAAAAGCTCTCTCCGAGCTCCGTCGAAGGTGCCTTTGCGCGGTCGGCGAACCATTTGACGATCGTGTGCGAAGGTGTGGTGTCGGCCGCGGGCGCGCCGGGTGAGCTGTTGTCGGGGATGACCCTTTACACGATCACCGCGCGCGGCGACGAGGGGGCCTTGCGCGCGGCGCTCGTCGCGCGTGGGATGAGCCTTTTTGGCGGGCCGGAGCGTTATTCGGTGAGCGTGCCCGAGGGGGCAAAGGCACGTGACGTGATCCTCGCCGCCAAAGAGGCAGGCGCGCTCGTGACGGAGATTGCGCCGGTGGTGGGGTGATTACGAGGCCTCACGCAAACGTGACGAGCAC
Source organism: uncultured Polyangiaceae bacterium (assembly GCA_964437785.1). Classification (GTDB taxonomy): domain Bacteria; phylum Myxococcota_A; class Polyangia; order Polyangiales; family Polyangiaceae; genus CAYTJL01. Next base: position 9,246 of record CAYTJL010000118.1, on the reverse strand, counting down.
GCTCGTGAGATGGCTTGGCCGGCCGGGCACGGGCGGAAAATCCTCGGGATCGGGCAGGTCCTTCATCTGCGTCACGGTGCGCCCCGCGTCCCGCGCGGCCTCGTGCAAGAAGCGGCGGAACTTCTGCCGCGGGATACCACGGTGGTTGGTCGAGGCGAGGAGCTTGCCCCCCGGCGCGAGCAGCCGAATCACCTTGGCCGCGAGCATCCGATAATCACTCTCGGCCGAGAACCTCGTCTTCTTGGTGGTGGCGAAGCTCGGCGGATCACACAGCGCCAAATCATAACGCTCCTCGCCTTTGGCCGCTTGATCGAGCCACCCGAGCGCGTCGGCCGCGACCACGATGTGCTTGTCCCGATCCGCGCCGATCGCCGCCAAGTTCTCTTCGGCCCACGCGCACGCGCCGGCCGACACGTCGACGGTCACGCTCGCCTTGGCGCCGCCCGCGACCGCGGCCACCGTAAAAGCACCTGTATAAGCGAAGAGGTTCAACACCTTGGCCCCCTTCCCGAGCGCGCGCACCCGCCCCCTGTTCTCGCGCTGATCCAAGAAGATGCCGGTCGAGAGGCCTTCTCCAAGACGCACCCGGTACGGCAACCCCAGCTCCAAAATCGACATCCCCTCGGGCGCCGGCCCACCGCGGACAGGCTCCTTGGGCGCCACGTCATCCCGCTTGGGATCCACGATGACGCTCGCGTGTTTGGGCCGCACCTTCAGGTACACCCCCGCTGCGCCGAGCGCGTGTGTCGCGTCGAGCACGCGCTCCTTCGCCTCCAAAGCCTCATCGCCCGAGAGCGCGACCACCAGATGATCGCCATAGACGTCCACGTCCACGCCCGGCAAGCCGTCGCCCGCGCCGTTCACGACGCGAAACGCCGTGGTGTGACCGTCCACGAAGAGGCCATAACGGAGCGACGCCGCCTCGCGCATCAAGGCCTCGATCGCCCTCGCCTCGCGCGGGATACCCTCGCTCTCTCCGCGCATCCACGCGCCGAAGACGCTCGGCGCCTCGGCGCGAAACACCTTCTTGCCAAGCGCCTTGGGCAACCCGAGCGACGACGCGTGGAGCAACATCCGCCGGAAGGGCTGCCCGCCATAGAGCACGTCGCCCGCGATGGGCGCGCCGATCGCCGCGAGCTGCGCGCGGATTTGATGCGTCCGCCCCGTCTCGGGGACGAGCTCCACGAGCACACGATCACTCCGCCGCTCCACCACCCGATACCGCGTCACCGCGTGTTGCCCGACCTTCGACCTCACAGGCAACGCGCGCATCGCGCCGCCCTCACCGGGAGCGATCTTGTGCTCCAACACCCCCTGGGAGGGCCCCTTGTACCCCGTCACGCAGGCGACATACACCTTCTCGACGTGCCTTTGCTCGAACGCCTGCGCCACGTCGCGATTGGCCTCCTTGCGGCGCGTGAAGACCAAGACCCCCGACGTGTCCTTGTCGAGCCGTTGATGGATACCAAGGTACGTGTCCGCGCCCTGCGCCTTCAAAAAGGCGGCGACCCGCGAGCGCGCGTCGTCCTTGTAATGAGGCTCCGGCGCGTGCGTCGAGACGCCAAAGGGCTTATCGACCGCGATGAGGTCTTGATCGTGGAACAGGACGCGCGACGCGTCCCACGGAGAGAACAGCTTCGAAAGAGCGCCGCCCAGCGTCACCGCTTGATGTCCGTGCCCGGAGGCGGCGTGAAGACAAACTCCGCAGGATCGATTTTGTCGGGCTGCGTCGCCCCCTCGAAGTCAAAACGGTTCTTGTTGCCCTGCACGTCCACGATGAGCACGCGCCGCACCACGCCCGGATCGCCCTTGGCGAGGAGCGCGTTGTCCACCGAGATTTGCACGAGCTCGTAGCTCGGGTTGGGCCGAAGAGGCTTGCCGAGGAGCACAGGGCCATAGTCGCTCTTGGCCTTGTCGTTGATGGTAAAAGCGAACGACGACGCGACGCCGTTGCCCATCATGAACCCGAGCGCGCCCGGATATTGGGACTTGTCGACCGGGACCTCGATCATCTGATTGTCCTCGGCCGTGTAAACCTTGATGGTCGTCCCGTCGGAGACGATTCGATTCTTGTTGGGCGGGTCGTACCGGAACGAGAATTTGTTGGGCTTCTCGACCAACACGACCCCCGACGAATTTTTGGTCACCCCAACCACCTTGGCCACGTACTCTTGCTTGAACGTGGCCTTGAAGGTCTTTTTGGGGACGAAGATGGCGTCGATTTGACGCGCCAGCGCGTCGCCCGGGCCCGCGGGCTGCGCCGCCGCGCCCCCGTCCGCGCCCGCATCACCGATGCTCGCCGTCGCGCCCGCGTCTTTCTTCTCGTCTGCCTTGGGCGCCCCCGCGTCTTTGGGCGCCCCTGCGTCTTTGGGCGCGCCTGCATCCGCGACAAGCGCGCTCGCGCTCACGGAAGGAGCCGCCGAAGCAGAGGCCATGGGCGCCGCGGAGGCGCTCGCCTCCACGCTCGGAGCCGGCGCGCTCGCCGATGCGCTCGGCACAATGGCCGCGCTCTCCGCGGCAGGCGCGGTCGGCGGAGCCGGCGGGGGAGGCGGGTTGTCGTTCCCGCACGCGGCGACGAGGACAATCGCAGACAGAGACACGAGAGAGAGACGGGTTGAGACCATACCGAGCCTTTGGACGCACGACGCGCCCGCGCGACGAGGCCGTAATCGTGCCCTCCTTCGCCGTCGAGAGGAACTTGGCCCCTCTCCCGGGATCGTGGGAACGAGCGTAGGCCCGTGCTCCGCGCTCGTCTTCGGATCATCCTCGCCGCGTTCGCGATCATCACCTCGATCGTCTCGGGATCGAGGCCTTCGTTCGCGTGGGTCGAGGCGCACGTCGATCGGGACGACGTCCGCATCACGCTCGATCGATCGGGCGGCGCCAAGGTCGAGCACCGGATCACCCTGCGAATCGCGGGCGGTCCGCTCCCCGCGCTCGACGTCCGCGGCGTGGATCCCGACGCCGTCCCCGAGGCCGACGGCTACGTCGCGCCCGCAAAAGAAGCCGCAAAGGGCTCGCTCGCGTCCGCGGTGCCCGCGCAGGTCGAGGTGCTCCCGCAGGGCGTGAAGCCGCTGCCCGACGGGAGCAAAGACCTCCCCACGCTGCGCGTGAGGCTCGGCGATCGCGGCCTCGGCCGCGGCGTCTACCTCGTGCTCATCCGCTATTCCACGCGCCTTTTGAAGCCCGCCCTCGACGGCGCGATGACGCGCATCACGTGGCGCGGACCCACGTGGGACGACGGCCTCGACACCGCGCGCGTGATCTTCGATCTGCCGGCAGGCCCTTCGGCGCCGCGATCGGGCGCCCCTTCCGAAGAAGCCGCGCAGCGGAGCGACGCGAACAAAACCACGCCGCTCGTGCTCTCGAACGTCCGGCGCGGCACCGCGCGTGACGAGATCGAGCTCGTGCGACCGTACATCCCCAAGGGCGAGAGCACGTCGTGGTCGATCCTCGCCGACCCGCGCGTGCTCGCAAACGAGCCTAAAAACGCCCTCGATCGCGATCGCGCAGCGACGGCGCCGCGCAGCCTCGCGGCGCCCGCGGGCGCGCCGTGGGCGCATTGGATCGGCCTCGCGATCGCCGCTTTGTATGCGGCGATCGTCGCGCTCAAGGCGAGGGCCGTCGCGCGCACGATCGAAGGACGCGAGGTCACGGCGCCCCCGATCGTGCCGTTGCCGGCCGCGATCCGCGCGCCGCTCGCGGGCCTCGCGCTCACGGCCGGCGTGTGGCTCGAGATCATCAAGGGCCGCGCGCTCGCGGGCGCGTTCCTCGTGCTCGCGGCGTCGCTGCTCGCGGCGTACCGGCCGCTTCGATGGACGCGCGCGACACCGCTCCGCGGTCCGGGAAAATGGCTCCCGATCACCGACGCCGACGCGTTCCGCGATCCGCCTCCTCCCCCCGGCGGCGTGCTCGACGTGTCGTCGCGCGCGGGCAAGCTGTTCGCGATCACGCTGCTCGCCGCGCTCGTCGCGCTCGCGTATTGGGTCGAGCAACGGAGCGCGCACCACGGCCTCCTCCTCGCGGCCGACGGCGTCGCGCTCCTCGCGATCGTCGCGACCGGCCGCGCGCGCGAGCTGCCGCCCGATCCCGCGGTCGCGCCGTCGCCCTTCCTTCGCCGCGTCGCCGCGATCCTCCGCGCGTCCTCGCGCGACGGATCGCTCCGCGTCGCCGCCAAGATCCGCGTCCCCGAGGGGAGCGCGCCTCCCGACGAGCTCCGGCTCGCGATCGCGCTCAAGGGCGCTCCCAAAGGCTTCCTCGCGATCGAGATCGGCGTCGTGTTCGTCGCGGGCGCAGGCGGGCCGCTCGCGCTGCCAAGCGTGCTCGTGCGCTTCACCAAAGACTCACCGTGCGAAGAGGCGCTTGCGCCCTACGCGCCCATCGCGCGCGCGAGCCGCGGTCGCAAACAGAGGGAACGTGTGCTCACATTTTCGCCCCGCTTTCCCACGGTTCGAACCACAGCCGCGCTCGCGCTCAGGCTCGTGGCGAACCTGATGAAGGCGCCCGCGCGATTGACGAACGTCGAGGCATCCGAGCGCCCCCGCCGCGCGGCGTGATGCTGCGTCGCCGTTGCCGCAACGGCATCTCTTCGTGTACCTAAAGGGCCATGAAGAAAACGATCTGTGCCGCGCTGATGGGTGCCGCCGCCTTCGCCCTCGGAAGCGAAGCGCGCGCGGCTGGACAGTGGGGCCTCAACACCGGCGACACGCTCGGCGCCGGTGACAAGATGGTCTACGGCGAGATCGGCTGGCCCGATTTCTCGCCGGGCTTCCAATACGGCCTCACCGACAGGATCGATATCGGTATCCGTCTCTCGGTCATCTACGGCTTCGAGTACATGCCCGAATACGCGAGGTTCGGCACCGTCGGGCTCGGCGCGCGGGTACCGCTCCGCTTCGGGCTCGTCAAGGGGTCGAGCTTCAGCCTGATGCTCCGCTTCGAGCCGGGCATCAAGTTCGACAGCTTCGGCAACCGCAATGGGCTCCTCGGCTCGCGGGCCCTGCTCTTCGGCATTCAATTCCCGCTCGCGCTGCTCGCCGGCGTCCACCTGACCCGCGAGGCGACGTTGAGCTTCGGTATGGATATCCCCTTCTACGTCAACCTCACCAACGGGGTTTATGGCGCCATCCCCATCTTGTTCGGCGTGGGCTTCGAATACCACCTCTTGAACGACAGGCTCGGCATCGGCCTCAACACCCGCTTCGGGCCGAGCATCCTCGCGGCCAACGGCGGCTCCGACACCCGCTTTGGGTTCATCACCCAAATCGGCGTGGCCTACAAGTTCTAACCGGATATCCACCTGCCGACGATGCCCCGGACGAGGAGGCGAGTCATGGAGCTGTTGGTTGCCCTCGCGATCTTCGCGGCGGCGTATTGGTTCCTCTTCGTCCGCGGCAAGGTCTCCTCGGATCGAGCGCATCAAATGGTGCGCGACGGCGCGGTCCTCCTCGACGTGCGCACGACCGGCGAGTTCGCGGGCGGCCACATCGACGGCGCGCGCAACATCCCTCTCTCCGATTTGCCCTCTCGCGTGGGCGAGCTCAAGAAGGAGGGCAAGCCCATCGTGGTCTATTGCCAGAGCGGCATGCGGAGCGGCTCCGCCGTGCGCCTCCTCGCGGGCGAGGGCCTCTCCGTGGTCGACCTCGGCGCGATGAGCCGTTGGTGACGGACCCGCTCACCCCGCCATCAACGGGACGAGCGGGCGAGGGTTGGTGAGCGAGGTGAGCACGTGATCTTGCCATCGATCGTGGATGAACAGATAATCCCGCGCGTACCCCTCGACCACGAAGCCGAGCCTTCGGAGCAGCCTGCCGCTCCGCTCGTTGGTCGGGATGTAGTTGGCCATGATGCGATGAAGCGCCATCGTGCCAAAGGCAAAGTCGATGACGGCGCGCGCCGCCTCGAACATGTACCCTTTGCCCTGACAGCGATGATCCACGCTGTAGCCCAAATAGGCTGCGTGGAACGGCCCCCGAAAGATTTGGCTCAAGTTCATGTGGCCCACCACGGGCCCGTCCGGGTCGCGCCGCTCCCGGACGGCGAGCCGGAGCGAGATGTCTTTGGCGTGCTCGTAGCGGTTCTTTTCGAGGCGCTGCTTCCAATAATGATCGGTGAAGTAGCCCTCGGGCCGCGGCGGCTCCCAGCGCGCCAAATGCCGCTCGTTGTCGACGACGTACGCGAGCATGTGAGATGACGCGGACGGCTCCGGGATGGTGAGCACGAGCCTCTCGGTCTTGAGGACAGGGATGAAATCCATAAGCCGTCGTGCCGTCGTTAGTGCGTCGCGGACTCGTCGAACCTGCGCATCCCTTCGAGGAGCAGGGCCTCGGGAGATGCGGAGATCGATCGGGCGCCGGGCGTGAAGTTCGGTTCGAGCCTAAAATCCCCTTCGCGCAGCGTGAGCATCTTGTAAAAGGCATCTTCACCGCGGAGCTGATCCCAACGTGCGTTGATGATCTGCCCATCGGAGAAGTCGATCTCCCCGCTGTCCGACTGCGCTTGAATCTTGAGCTGGCACGTCTTCCGGCCGTGCCAGAGGATCTGCACCATGTCGGGGAGCGACATCTCGGCGAGCGACCCGGACACGCCGCGGCCTCCCGACCGGCTCGCCCGCCGTTCGAGGAGCTGCCGCAGCTTGGCGGCGAGGATGTCGGCGGAGAGCGGCTTCATCACGAAGTCGTCGACGCCCGCGTCGAAGGCCCGCTGCGCGACCTGACGCTCGGTCCTGGACGAGAGCATCACCCACGTCACGTCGCGCGCCGTGCCCGCCTTCATCGCGGCGTCGCGCAGCTTGAGGCCGGCGTCGGGCTGCTCCAGATCGACCTCGCTCACCACGACGGCGATCTCGTGCTCGGCGAGCGCGCGGAGCGCCTGCGACGACGATCGCGCGATCTTCACCTCGAAGCCCTGCTCGATGAGCCGCAGCTCGAGCACCGTCGTCTCCTCGGGATCGGGATCGACGATGAGCGCCTCGTGCCGATCCGCGAGCAGCTTCGCGCGCATGTCCTCGCCCGTGGTCGACTGGCGGAACAGATCGACGATGTTCGGATCGAAGACCGTCGCGCGGTACTCCTTGAGCACGTCGCACGCCTCGAACGGGCGCAGCGTCTTGCGGTACGGGTTGCGCGGGTTCTGCGTGAGATCCGCGTACGTGTCCGCGACCGCCAAGATGCGCGCGCCGAGCGGGATGTCCTTGCCCGCTTGGCCGTTGGGGATGCCCTGCCCGTCCCAGCGCTCGTACATCGACGTGAGCGTCGCGACCGTCTCGGGCAGGAGGCCGACCGACTCCATGAGCTGCACGGGGATGCCGCCGCTCTTCTGCGCGGCCACGCGGTGCCCGTCGTATTCGGAGACGTTGAGCGCGGTCAGGTGATACGCGCCCATCTTGCCGAGATCGTGCAGGTACGCGGCGACCACGATCGCCGCGAGCTGCTGCTGCGGCAGGCCGATGCGCTCGCCCGTCTTGCGCACGAGGCGCGCGACCATCGACGAGTGCCCGCGCAGATCGGTGCGCGAATTTTCGAGCAAGCTCACGAGCACGTTGAGCGTCTCGATGAGCTCGTGCGTCGCGGCCGGAGGCATCGCCGTCGCAGGCGGAGGCAACGACGGCGCGAGCGGCCGCAGCGAACCCGACGAGCCGCTGCCGCTCGCCGTGGGCGCAGGCGGCGGCGCGGGGATCTGCGGCGCGGGCGGTGAAGCCACGGGCGGCGCGGGCGGAGGCGCAGGCGGCGGCGCGGGAGGCGCGGGCTGCTGCATCACCGGCTGCTGCATCACCGGCTGCATCATCGGCTGCTGCATGCCCGGCTGCATCATCGGCTGCTGCATGCCCGGCTGCATCATCGGCTGCTGCATCATGGGCTGCATGCCCGGCTGCATCATGGCTTGCATGCCCGGCTGCATCATCGGTTGCATCATCTGCTGCATGCCCGGCTGCATCATCGGCTGCATCATCTGCTGCATGCCCGGCTGCATCATGGGCTGCATGCCCGGCTGCATCATGGCTTGCATGCCCGGCTGCATCATGGCTTGCATGCCCGGCTGCATCATCGGCTGCGGAGGAAGATCGGGCAGCACGATGGGCTGCGCGCTCGTCGTGCGCGACGACATCCCCGTGTTGATGCCGGCCGCGGGGGTCGCGACGGTCTGCCGGCCGGCTTTGCGCTCGTACGGATCTTCGTCTTGGAAGTCGAAGCCCGCGGGCCGCATGAGCCCCGAGAACGCAGCCTTGTCGTTGCGGTAGTGAAGCGCGATCGCCGCGCGGACCGCGGCGGGCCTCGCCGCGAGCGCGCGCACCTCACGCACGCGCGCGGCCAGCCGCACCTCTTGGAGCGCGCCGTCGTTGTCGGGATCGATCGCGACGATGGAGAGCGTGCCCGTTTTGTCGTCGTACAAAACAGGGAAGACGCCGTGCATGTCGGCGGTCTGCACGGGCACGCGCGCGAGCAAGCCCCTGTCGATGCCAGCCTTCGAGAGCTTCTCGGTCGAGACGAAGCGCGTCCCGTGCAGCGTGGCGACGAACTTCAGCAGGTCGAGCTCCGCCATCAGATCGAGCTCGATCAGCGCCTCCTCGACGCGCATGCGCTTGCGCGTCGCGTACTCGACGGCGCGCGCGTGCTGCTCGCGGGAGATGCGCTTATCGGCGAGGAGCCGATCGGCGATGCGCTGGTTGATGCCGGAGAAGTTGGTCGCCATCGGCGATGGGCCGTGCTTGCCACGCGGATGCGCGGGGCGTCGCTCAGCTCATGATAGCCACAACGACGCCTCGGGGGGCGAGAGGGTATCCGTCCGTCACTCTTCGTTGACGGCGGCGAGCGAATCGTCGAGAGCGCGCGGCCGAACCACGGGCTCGGGCGTCCGGTAGACGACCTCACCTTCGACGATGACCTGGAGCCGCTTGTACGCGGGCAGGCCCGTTCCGGCCGGGATCAAGCGGCCCATGATGACGTTCTCCTTGAGGCCGCGGAGATCGTCGGTCTTGCCGCAAATCGCAGCCTCGGTGAGCACCTTGGTCGTCTCCTGGAACGACGAGGCGCTGATGAACGACTCGGTGGAGAGGCTCGCCTTGGTGATGCCGAGGAGCAGCGGCTCCGCGATGGCGGGCCGGCCGCTCCGCTCGAGGACGGCCTCGTTCTCGCGTTCGAAGAGGTGCTTCTCGACCTGCTCATCCACGAGGAAGTTCGTGTCGCCGACGTCCTTGACACGGACGCGACGGAGCATCTGGCGGACGATCACCTCGATGTGCTTGTC
>CAYTJL010000117.1:0-28541 GCA_964437785.1 uncultured Polyangiaceae bacterium | reverse complement strand
GGGGAGGCTGTCCATTCCGTAACGTCTATCCCGCAAGATCGACGCGGCGCCAAGGTCCTTATCTTATTTCGGCGGCCTACCCATGTTCGTGACGGCGTCCGCGGCCTCGAGCGCGGCATCAATCTCGTGCTGGAGCTCGTCGGCGGCGCGCTGCTCCTCCTCGGCTTTGGTCTCCTGCGCGGTCTGATCGAGCTTGGCCTCGACGCGCACGAGCACCGCGGCGACGCGCTTGCCCTCCGCGCTCGACGCGTCAACCCGCTTGTTTTGAAGGGCTTTGAGCGCGTTCTCGAGGGCGGGGACGAGCGGCGCAGCGAGCACTTGATCCGTGCGCTTGGCCTTCTCGCGAACACGGCGCGCGAGCGCGAGGAGCTGCCCCTCGGGCGACGCCGCGCGCTTCTTCCACCAGCGTACGCCCACCGCGACAACGAGCCCGAGCGCGAGCGCTGCGCCCGCTGCCTTGACGTACGGCACGGCCGCGGGCGGAGGCGCGTACGCGGGCGCCTCCATCAAGGTCACGTTGATGTTGCCCTTGAGCGACTGCTTCCAATCCCCAACCGTGATGAGCCTGCTCACGGCCTGCTTTTGAATACGAATGGGCAAACACGGCGAGGCCACGCCCGAGAGCGCGCACGCCGCGCCCTCTTCGCCGGTCGCGATCGCGTGGACCTCGTGCGTGACGGGATCGCGCGAGGTCATGTGAAAGCCCCCCGCCTCGAAGTCGATGATCCCGCCGGCGTCGACGGAGGCGCCGCCGGGCGCGTCCTTGGGCCACGTGGTGGTGGCCGCGTCGATGGTCGATCCGTCGAACGTCGAGTGGAACGACCCCTTGAGGACGATCTCGCCGCCGGGCCTGACCTCGACGTGGATCGCCGGTCGATCGAGGGGAATCGTGATGGGTGCGGAGGGCTCGGGCATGGGAGGCGAGGTCGAGGTTAACGCAGGCGCGAGCGGCTCGCCGTCTCCAAGAGCAGCGCGAGCACGAGCGGATCACCGAGGCCCGTGGCGTTGCCCGCGTGCGAGCGCAGGCGCGCGAGACGATCGGCGTCCTTGAGGAAGAGCGGCTCCTTGAGCGTGTCCGCGGCTTGACGGAGGATCGCCTCGCGCTCGGTGAGCAGCGCGATCGCGCCCGCGCGATCACCCGCCGCGATCTTGGCCGACGCGAGCGCGAGCGCCTCGCCCGCGGCGAAGCCCTGCACCGTGCGCGCGACCGACGCGTTGATCGAGCCCGCGCTCGCCGCGTCGCTGTCCGCGAAATCGACGGTGATCGGCGTCTCGTCGGCGACGTTCTTCTTGCTCACGCGGTCTTTGTATTTGATCTCGATGGTCGCGACGTTGAGCTTGCCCACGCCCGCCTTGGTCGCGAGCTTGAAGAGCAGCGCGTGATCGTCGCCGCCCGCGAAGGCAGGGATGAAGAAGCGCATGCCACCCTCGGTGTCGTCCTGCCTGTCCTTCTGGATCTTGTCGCGCTTCTGCGCTTGTTGATCGGCCGCGACCTCCTGCGCACGAACGCGCGCCGCCTCTTCGCCCGTGAGCCTGCGCGAGCCGTAGACGTTGAGCAGATCGATGCCTTTCTTGAGCCGCACGCGCACCTCGACCGCGGTCGCGACAGGGTCGAGCCGCTTGTCGATCTCGGTCGTGAGCGCGGGCGCGATCTGCTCGGCGTCGCGGAGGTAGTAGTAACCGCCCGCGCCCTCGGCCGCGATGCTGCTCATGAGCGCGCCGTCGTAGTCCGGGCCAAGGCCGAACGAGGATGTTTGGATGCCGGTTTGGAACGCGTCGAGCGCGAGCTTGCTGAGCTTCTCGGGCGCGGTCGTGCCGACGTTGGCGCGGCCGTCGGAGAGGAGGAGCACCACGCGGACCGCGTCGTCCGGGATGCTCTTCTTCTGCGCTTCGGCGTAGCCCAAGGTGAGCCCCTTGCCGATGTTGGTGCCGCCGCCCTCTTTGATCTCGCTGATGACCTTCTTGATCGCGTCGCGACGCGCGCCGACCGGGCCGTCAGGCACCTTGACCTCGGCGTCGGTCGAGAACGTGACGAGCGAGAAATCGTCGCTCGGCGCGAGCTTGTCGACGAGCGCGCGGGACGCCTCGCGCGCGCGTGTGATCGATTCACCCGCCATCGATCCCGAGACGTCGAGCACGAGATGCACCGACAGGTGAGGCCGCTCCTTGGGCTTTTCGCTCGTGGATCGGAGCGCGATCCGCACGTGGAACGGGCCGCCCTGCGGCTGGAGCTTGCCGCGCTCGAAGTCCACTTGGAAGCCGATCGCCTTGCCTTTGGGCACGTCGAACGACGGCGCGTAACGCGCGCCCACGTCGCTCACCACCTCGCGCTCGGAGCCCGGGATGATGCCGCGCGAGACCGCGGAGTCGAACGCCGCGAGATGCCCGCCGCCGGGGCGATACGTGGTCGCGAAGCGACCGTTGGGATCGAGCGCCACCCACCCTTGTCTCTGATCGGGCGCGATGCTGTCGTCGGGGCGCGGCCGCGAAGGAGGAGGCGGCATGCCGGGTTGCATCGGCGCGGCCGTCGCCATCGGCGCCTCCGCGGTGGTCTCCTTGTCCCCGAGGGCCATGCCCTTCTTTGCGGGGGCTTTGAATTTGCCACCGGCGCTTGGGCCGTTGATGCCTCTCTCGCCTTCATCTTTGCCATCAGCAGGCGTGCTCGCGGCCGTCTGCGGCGCGGTCGCCTTCGCCTCTTCGCTGGGAGAAGAGCTCTTGGTGCAACCGCTGAGCAGCGTAATCGCGAGCGCAAACGAGACAGTTCGTCGCCACATCATGAGAACCTCGGTTCCTCCCGGACAGAGGCGAACGCGCCTCTGTTCCCGTGCCCGCCCTCTCGACGGATGAAACGCCCCTTGGATTTAGAATCTTTGGTCGCGCGCGGGAACGACCCCCCGCCCGCGTGCTTACACCGAGGGCGCGTCATCGCTTCACGGCGTCCTCGAAGCGCTGAAAGAGCGCCGGATCCTCCGGCATTTGCCGCATGAACCTGCCGCTCGCAGCGACGTAGTCCGCGAGCGTCACCCCCGCTCGCGCGAGCGAAGCGCGCAAATCCCCCGTCGCGTTGAGGAGCCGTGTCACCTCGGCGAACGTCTCGATCGAGATGGGGTTGGACAAACGGAGCTGCGCGGCCTCGTAGGCCTGCGTGTACGCGACGATCAGCGGGTGGACGTCGTCGCTGTCGTCGTCGGCCGCGCCCATCGCTTCGGAGAGCTGCTCTTGAAAATGCGCGTCGACGGCCTCCCATCGCGCCTCGTCGAGGCCGTGGCGCGCGAGCACGCTCGCCCTCTCGCCGGGCGACGCCGCGAGCTCCGCCATGATCCCCGCGTATCGTTCGACGTCCAGATCCACGCCCGCGTCATGGTACTCGCGGCGCGCGCGCGATCGGTCTAGAAATGCGAGGCGCGCGCGTATGGCCGATCCGCCCGTCCCCGCCGATCCCTCGTCACCGTGGATGATCCACGCGGAGCGCGCGCACGCCTTCGCGCACGAAGCGGCGTGGGCCATCGAGGACGAGATCGAGCCGAGCGATCACCTCGCGCCCGCCGCGCTGTTGATCGCGGACGCCGTCGCGTCGATCTACGACGCGTTCGACGCGCGCGCGGATCGGACGACCGCGATCAGCGTCGCGCACGGGCGCTTGTTCCGCGCGGCGATCATGGTCGCGCAGGCCGGGATGACGGGCGCGATCGAGTCGCTCCGGCGCGCGTGCGCGGAGCTGATCGCGGCCGAAGAGCGCTTCCCGCGCGTGCCGCTCGCGGGCCGCTCGCCGAGCCCGCTCCGCGCAGGCGCGATCGATCTGCCGCTCCACACCGTCGAGCGCGCCTCGATCCGCCCTGTATTTCGCGCTCCGCCCGCGCCCGAGCCGACCGAGGAGCTGCCGCCCATCGACGTGCCCGAGCCCACGACGTTCGAAGAGCTCGCGGCCGCGGCGGCGGCCGTCAAGCGCGCGGCCGAGGAGCGCATCGCCGCGCTCACCAAGCCAAAACCTCGTAAGGAGAAGCCCGCGAAGGTGATCGAAGAGGCGCCGCCCGGCTTCGCGATCGCGCCCCCTCCCGCGATCACGGACGACGCCTTCGTGCAGCGTTGGGCGCGCGAGTGCTTCGAAGAGATCGGGATGCTCGGGATCCAGCGCGCTCCGCTCGCGGGCGACGATTGGCGAGCGTGCGTCGAGATCGAGCGCAGGCTCGTGTGGTCCGTCGACGCGTTCGCCGCGCTCGGTCCGGTCGCGCTCGCGTACGCCGAGCCGCTCGCGCTCGACGCGCCCGCGGCCGATCCGATCCGCGTGCTCGCGATGACGCTGATCGCGGGCTCATTCGAAGGGCGCGACGTGCTCGGCGGCGCGGAGCGCGTGCTGCAGCGCTTCGGCGCGGGCGACGAGATCGTCGCGGGCGCCTTCGCCGCGGGGATGAAGGTCTCGCAGAACCCCTTCACCGAGCGCGTGCTGCGATCGCTCCTCGCGTCGCGCGATCGCGCCCGGCGCGTGATCGCGATCGACGTGCTCGGCCACCGCGATCTCCTCACCGAGCGCGATTTGGAGGAGATCGCAGGCGACGACGATCCCGCGATCCTCGCGGTCGCGCTGCCGCACCTCGGCCTCGCGCGTCACCCCGATCTCGGCTCGGTGGTGGCGCGCGCGCGCGATCACGAGGACCTCGCGCTGCGCGAGGCCGCGCTCGTCGCCCTCGCGCTCGCCTCGCACCGCGACGCCGCGACCGCCGCGCGATCCGCGGCCGCGGGCCCGCTCGGCGATCGCGCGCTCCTTCACCTCGCGATCGTCGCGGGCGACGACGACGCGCGGTGGATCGTCGCGCGCGCCGCGGAGTCGAAGAGCGAAGCGGCGATCGAGGCCGCGGGCTGGGCGGGCCACGTCGAGGCCGTGCCCACGTTGCTGTCGGCGCTGGAGAGCGGCGAGGACGATCAAAAGCTCGCGGCGGCGGCGGCGCTCGAACGGCTGCTCGGGGCGAAGCTCGTCGAGACCATCGAGGTCATGCCCGAAGAGATCGACGACACCGTCGTGGTGGACCCCGATCCGAACGCAAAGCCCCCTCGCAAGCCGCTCGCCGAGCTGGTGAGCGACCCCCGCTTCTTGCCGCCCCAAGGCTCCAAAGAGAAGATCGAGGCGCCCTCGATCGATCCCGAGAAATGGCGCGCGCACTGGGCCGAGCACGGGTCGAAGCTCGACCCCAAGCACCGTATTCGAAGGGGCCAGCCTTACTCCACGTCAGTCTCGCTCTACGAGCTTGATCAGCTCTCGCTCGCGCCGCAGGAGAGGAGGCTCCTCCAGCGCGAGCTCGTGGTGAGGACGGGCAAGCACACGCGGTTCGATCCGCTCGACTTCGTCGCGGTCCAAGAGCGTTGTTTGAAGGCGTGGGAGGCGATCGTCCGCGCCCAGAGCTACGTGCCCGGCGCCTTCAGCCGGCCCATCGCGCGGTGATGGGATGAGCGCCTCCACCCAGGGCTCCGAGGAGACGATCGCCGACTATTACGACTCCGACTATCCGGCGATCGGCGAGCCCCCCTTCGACAACCTCGATGAAGCGTGCCTGTCCGCGGGCGTCGCCTCCGACGTCGCGCTGTACGCGCGCCTCTCCCGTGGAGCCGGGACGACGGTGCTCGACGTGGGCGCGGGCACAGGCCGGCTGTCGCTCCCGCTCGCCCGTTTGGGCATGGAGGTGACCGCGATCGAGCCCTCAGCGCCCATGCGCGCGCGCCTCGCGGAGGGTCATCGCCGGTGGAGCGAGCGCGGGCAGCCCCTCGGCCCGCTTCGAATCGTCGAGTCCATCACCGATGTTCCAAAGGCACCTCGTTACGACGCCGCGGCGCTCCTCTTCGGCGTCCTCACGAGCGTCGCCGACATCGATGCTCAGATAGCCCTCCTCCGCGCCGTGCGCGCGCGGCTCCGGCCCGGCGGGCTCGTTGCGCTCGACGTCCCGCGCGCGCTGGGGATGGGCCAGGTCGCGGCCCGGCCCTCCTGGATTCGGCGCCACGCCCAACGCGGGACGCGCTACACGCGCGTCGCGGGCGCCACCGCGATCGATCGCGACCAAAAGGTCCGACTTTATGGATCCTACGAAGAGGAGGGGGCCGCCCCCAAACCCTTCTCGATCACGCAACGCCTTGTTTTTCCGGGCGAGCTGAGGCTCATGCTCGAACGCGCGGGGCTCGACCTGATCGCCGTGGCGGGCGACATCCATGGTGGAGACACGGGGCATCGCTCGTTCGCCGTCGCGCGGAGGAGGGGAGATGAACGAGCCTTCACGCCTTGGATCCCAAAGCCGCCTCGCGGCGCCGCCGAGACCGCGCTCGCGACCGCGGCGGCCCGCGCAAAGCACATGGAACAGGCGGGCGAAGGGGCGCTCCTCCGCGATCCGTTCGCGCTCCGCCTCGCGGGCGCCGATGGCTTTGCCCTCTTCGCCGACTTGGGGGGGATGGCGCTCATCGGCGCCACCATCGCGCGGGCGCGCTTCTTCGACGCGCAGATCGAGGCCGCTTTGGAGCGCGGCGCGACGACCATCGTGTCGCTCGGCGCCGGCCTTTGCACGCGCGCGTGGCGCGGGGCCCTCCGCGACGCGGCGGTGATCGAGATCGACGGCGCGGAGATGATCGCCTACAAAGAGGCTCTCCTCGCGGATCAACCCGCGCCCAAAGGCAGGCGCGCGGTGGCGGCCGACCTGTCCACCCCGGCGGGGATCGCGCGGATGAGCGCCGAGCTCGCCTCGATTCGAGGTCCTTTTGCCGTGATCGCGGAGGGGCTCTTGCCTTATCTCGCTCCCCCCATCGCGGGCTCCTTGGTGAGCGCGGTCGAGGCCGCGCTCGGGCCCGAAGACGTGATGATCTTCGACACGTGCGGTCCGGCCGAGAGCAACGCGGCGGGGTTCCTGCGCGCGCTTTCGAAGAGGGGAATCGACTGGCACGCTCCTCCGCCGTCCGTTCAATCACCCTCCGCGGCGAGGCGCATCACCACCACGCCGATCGGCGCCGCGGACACGTCGCGCGGGCTCGCTCACCCCTCCTCGGGCGCGACGCAGCTCCACGTCTTGCGCCGCGCGGATTGAGCTTCCATCGGCCCGCGGCGCGTGCGAAAACGGCGCGCATGGCCAAACGACCTTCCAAGCAGACCGCCAAGGCGGAGCCGGCCCTCACGACGCGCGCCCTCGACCACGGCGAGGCCGCCTCGGGCGCGGCCTCTTTGCGCGCCGGCTTCTGCTTCACGAGCCACGATGATCTCGCGTTCGCCCTGGGGTTCCCGCACTTCAAATACCTCACGGAGGACACCGAAGATCCGCGCGCCGAGGCGGAGCGCCTGCTCATCCATGGTTACCCGTACCAGCACGTGGCTTATCCGCGCAAAGCCGTCGAACGGCTGCTCCGCGCGCTCGCCCTGCCGGTCGCGTTCGATCTCACGCCCGACGCCGTGGTGCTCCGGCCCGAGGCCGTCGCCGCGCTCGATCGCAGCGAGCCCATGACCGAAGGTGAAGCGCTGTCCATCCTCTCGTCGATCCTCACGAAGGATTGTCCCCCGCCGTCCGCCCCCGTCATGCACCTCTTGTGTGAGGCGATGTTCGGCCCCGACAAGGTCTCCTCTGCCATCCTCAAAGCGCTCGAATCCATCCGCACAGAGCTATGGATCTCGTACGGCCACGTGCTCCAAGAATCGATCGACGTGCTCGCGCTCATGTCCCTTCGCCTCACGTCCGCGGGGCAAGATCAGACGCTCTCAGCGCTCCGTGACCTTCAATCCAAGGTGCTCGAGCGGGCCAAGCAAGGCTTCGACGTGACCGCCGCCGAGCGTGACTTGGCCACGTCCCCCAACAGCGTCGTCCCCGTGGTGGACGGCCGCTCCGACCCGGTCGCGTGGCGCGCCGAGATGCTCCGGAGGAAGGCGCTCAAACAGCACGTCGATCTCGTGCGCGGCGGGGCCAATGGGTGCGGCTTTGACGTGGCGAACCAAACCGACATCGTCACGCCTCCGCGGCCCGTCTTTCGCGCCTCGGCCGAGGCGGTCAAGGCCGCGCGGCTCAAGCGAAAGGACGAGCCTTGGTATTCACTCCCGGATCCTCGCCTCGTGTTCCTGGGCGGGGACGACGTGTATCGCGTCGAGCGCGATCTGTGGTCGCGCGCCCAGACGCCCACCCCGCCGGCCGAGGCACAAGCCATCATCCTGGAGCGGTTCGGGAGGATCCGGTCGCCCGTGACCGTCGAGCTCGCGCTCGACATGGCCGCAAAATCGCGCGCCAAAGCGGCGGCCAAGGCGTGGCTCCTCGCCCACCTCGACGACGCGAGGCCCGTCCTCGACGGGCTCGCCAAAGGCTCCTCGCGCCTCGCGAAGGACGCCAAAGACTTCTTGGGCAAGCTCCCTTCTTGACGGAGGCCTCTTATGGGCTCCAGGTCCCGGCGGCGGTGCCGACCGCCTGCGCGTGGTGGCTGAGCAGACCTCCCTGCATGCGAGAGCAGTTGATGCAGTGTGGATAGAGCTGCATCGCGCCCGCGGGCGCGCCGCCTGGACCGAACGTGGAGAGCGGGGGTTGGTGATCGCCGACCCAATGCCCGCTCGACGTCCCAGGGCTCGTCGCGCCGCACGAGTGGCAGCCGTACGCGGCGCCCGCGGCGTCGATCTGACCTTGTTGGGTGGAGTTGGGGCGCCCGCCGCGAACGTACATTTGTGAGGGGCAGGGGATGCAGCCTGGAGGGGTGCCCGTGGGCGAGCCCGCGTGAGGGCCGGGGCTCGAAAGGAACGTCTGCGGGGTGGTCCCCGTCGGCACGGGGATGGTGTGCCAACCGGTCGGATCCCCTTCGGAGAGCGGGTTGTCCGCGAAGATACGAGGGTTGAGGTTGCCCTCGATCATCAATGGATCTTGCGTCACGAAGACGCCGAGCCGCGCGTCGTACCAACGTTGCCAGGTGTACGCGAGCCCCACGTCGGGGTCATAAAACTGATTCGCGAACCGCGCGGTCACGCCGGCGTCGTCGCGCGTGACCGCGCGGTGTCCAAACACGGTGTTGTCCGCGTCCCAGACCACGGCGCCGTCCTCGCCGACGGCCATGTCCACGGCGCCGTTCGGGGCGAGGAGGTAATACGCCGCCTTGGCCTCACCGCCCTTTTGGTCCACGTGGCCGAACGTCTCCCACGATCCGTTCACGCGATCGTAGGTGCGCACCGCGCCGCTGAGCTCGTCGACCTCGTGGATGACGAGGTTGTTGTTCCAAACGTACGAGGTCTTGGCGCAGAGCTCGCCCTGCTTCTTGAGGCGCTTCTCGACGCGGCGCCCGCGCGCGTCGTAATCCATCTCGACCGTGTGAGAGGGCGCCTCGACGCGGGTGAGCTGATCGAGGTCGTTCCACTCGTATCGCCACGTGCCCGCGTCGGTCACGCGCGTTTGGAGCCTGCCGACCTCATCGTAGGTCATCGACTCCCCGAACAGCTCGATGGGCCTGCCGACCGCGTCGTAGCGGGCGCCGGCCATCCGCGGCGTGCCCGTCGCGTCATACCCAATCTTCTCTTCGTGTTCGAGCTTTCCCCCGCGGGAGACGCGGCGCGCGACGATCCGATCGTCGACCGAGAGCTCGTATTCGATGGTAGAGCCGTCCGACCTGCGCTCCCTCGTCAGGTTGCCGCGAGGGTCGTAGTCATATTCGACGAAGCTCAGCGTCCCCGGCGCGCCGGGCAGCGCGATGGTGTCGTTCGACGCCCCTCCGCTCCGTGAGGCGAGGCCGCGATACACGAGCTTGCCCGTGGGCCCGAGCCTGCGCCGGAGGACGAGCGACTCGCCGAGCGAAGAGAGGAGATCGCCGCCCTCGGGCCTGTCGACCACACGCTCTTTGTCGCCGAGGTGGACCCGCTCCAGCGCGCCGGACGTGTCGAAGTCGTAGCGAACCGGCAAACCCACGTCGCTCGTCAGCCCGATCGCCTCGCCGCCCGCCCACTCCACGTGGAGCGCGTGTCGCCCGAGCTTCTCGCCGTGAACGCGGCCAAAGGGATCATGATAGCGCTCCGCGGCCACGCCCGCGCCCGTGACCTTGGAGGGCCCGCCCCGCCCCTCGTATTCGAACGCGAGTTGCGCGCCGTCGGCGCACTCCATCACCGCGAGCCGGGAGTCGTCGTCGTATTCGAGGAGGGCGCGGCCGTTCGGCTTGCGGATGAACGTCAGGCGATTGGCCGCGTCGTACCCCGCGCCGTATTCGATGCCTTCGAAGGTCTTCCAACCGACCATGCGGCCGGCATGATCCATTTGGGCGGTGTAGGTCTGACCGAGCGCGTTGGTGATGCGCCGCAGGTTGCCCTGCACGTCATAGTGATATTCGGTGACCGCCCCCGAAGGCTCGGTGACCTTGGTGAGCCAGCCCTGCCCGCCCCATTCCAGGTGCGTGACCTTGCCGCACTCGTCGATGACGATCGGCTTTCGAATACCGTTGTAGCGTGTGCGGAGCGTGTAGCCGCCGCCCATGCGCTTCTCGACGACCTCGCTCCTCCGGTCGTATGACCACGCGGTCTCTTGGCCCGCGGCGTTCACGTAGCGCGTGCGGCGACCGAGGTAGTCGTACTCCATCCGTTCGGTCTTGTTGCCGGGGGAGACGATGGCGACGCAGTTGCCCATCGCGTCGTGGAAATATTGAGTCACCCCTCCGCGCCGGTCGAACCACCGCGTGACGAGGCCACGCGTGTCGACGTCGAAGCTCTCGCGCGCGCCGTCGTGGTGGACGACCGCGCGGAGGTTGCCGCGCTCGTCGAACTTGCGGCGCACGTACGAGGCGTCGCCCTTTTTATTGGTGTAAATGGAGACGTCGTAACCATCTTCGTCACGGACGGTGGTGACGCACTCGCCGTCCGAGCCCTCGAACCCGGCGGGCGGCCCGCCGCTGCTCTTGACCACGGCGTCGGAGCCGTCTTCGAAGCTGCGCCCGGCGATGACGCCGTTGTCCGGCCGGAAGTGGTTGGTGAGCACGCCGCCCGCGGGCGTCACCTCTTTGGTCACGCGCCCGATGTCGTCGCCGAAGAAGCGGGCGACCCCGCCGAGCCCGTCGTCCACCTCGGTGTAGCGGCTCGTGGGGTCGTACGTGAAGCGCTGATAATAAATGCCCTTGGCCGTGCCCGTGGCCGAGGGGTCCGGGAGCACGCCCGCCGGCATGTTGCCCGCGCCGTCCTCACCCCAGCTCTCGACGCAACGAGCGCTGGAGTCGCGCCCATTGTAACGATAGATGTACGACGGGCCCGAGGGCGAGCGGTGCCGGACGAGCAGGTGATGATCGTAGTCGTACCACCCCGTGAAGCCCTCGGCGTCGGTCGCGGACGAGAGGTCCCCCGCGCCGTCATACGTATATTCGACGACGGTCATCCATTGAGAGGCGTCCGCGCTCAAGGACACGTCGACGCGCTCGATCTTCCCTGCTTGGCTCGTCTGAACGCGGTATTGCCTGCCCGCGCTGTCCACGAGCCCCGTGAGCCTCCCCCGCGCGTCGCGCTGGACCTCGATGATGTTGCCGTTCCTGTCCATCTCCCGCGTCATGGGGTGGACGCCGTTATCCATCGGCGGCCCGAACGTGCGCTCGATCCCGTCGCGATCGCGCAAAATAAAGCCGGATCCGCGCCGGGTCAGCCGATATCCGAGCGGGCTCGTCGCCGACTCGACCCCTCGCGCCATCGTGAAGATGTGTTGGCGATTGCCGTTGTCGAGCACCTCGACCGTGCGGCGCCGCGCGCGGACGCGCCAGCCATAGGCGTGCGTCCAGCCATACCCAAGCTCGCCGTCGACGTGCGACATCTGCGAGCTGTATTCGCGCACCCAGCGGAGGGCCCTTGGGCCGGCGAAGCCAAAATCGTAAATCTCGACGAACACGCGTCCGGTGATCGGGCACACCGGATCTCCGCAACCCTTGCCGCCGTTTTGCTCGTTGCCGGAGCCCCCGTTGCCGTTGCCGTTGCCGTCGCCGCCGGAGCCGTCTTTGCCGCCGTTCCCGTCGCCGTCGCCGCCGCCGCCGCTCCCTCCGCCGCCTTTGACCGCGATCCCCGGGCACATCCCCGGCGGAGCCGCCGCGTCCGGTGCAGGTGCTACCGACATGGCTCAACCTCCCTTGTTGAGGAACCCGGGGCTCCCCGTGATGCCGCACATCCCGAGCTCGACGTACACGATGGGCGCGCCCGCCACGATGAACGCAGGACCACCCGTGTTGGCGCTCACCACCTCTTTCAGGGTGCCTGGCTCGTTGCCGTGACACGCCTTGAAGCACGCGCCCACGGTGATGATCTTCGATCCGCTCATTTTGGTGCGGATCGGCGGGTCCTTGACCCCCTCACCCGAGTTGGCCGTGACCGGATAAGGCACCGGGATGGGGCTCGGCGCGGCCGGCGTGGTGCACACGCTCACCGCGCACGGGGTCATCTGGTGGCCGGAGCTGTCGGTGATGCAATCCATCATGACCGCCGTGACGCTCATCTCTCACCTCTCGCCTTCATGACCGCACCATCTCCTCGACCACCACCGCCGCGCGCTCGCCCCCGTCCGCCCCCGCCACGGCGAGCGCCGTCTTGGAGGGCCCATATCCATGCTCCCACGCGGTCGCCGCCATCGTGAGCAAGAGAGGCAGCGCCGCCGCCCCCAAATACCCGATGCGCTGCGCCGGAGACTCGATGACGTACGGCGCGTCGAGCGCGCGCTGCGACCGCGTGAAGACCGACTCCCACTCATAGAGCCTTCGCATCTCCGTCGTGAGATCGGTCAAGAACCAACCCGCTTTGCGCCCGCCCTGCCGGAGCGGCATCGTGGCTTGTTTGACCGCCGCCGTCATGCCGAACGCCTCGTACGCGGGCTCGTCGTTGTCGGGCCTCGCCCGCTCCATCCCCGCGCCCACGGCCGTAATCCGCGCGCGCGGCGAGAGCCCCCGTTCGAGCGCGTCCGCCTCGCGCATGAGCACGAGGAACGCCGCGGCCTCGCCCGGGATACGAGCGTCCAAGTTGTCGCGCGCGAAGAGCCTCCCGCTCGCCTCCAACGCGGTGATGAGCTTGGGATCGTAATCGCTGTGGACGCCGCCCGCGATCGCGACGTCGATCCGGCGCGTCGTGAGCCCCTCCATCATCACGGGCAACACCGCGCCGAGCGCGCCTTCACCACGGGGCTCCACGGTCACGCTGGCAGCTTTGGGCAAGGTGCGTTTGATCATCGCTTGGACCACCGCGACGGCCACGCTCGCTTCGGGCAAACCCTCGTCGAGCGCGACGTACACCTCGACCGAGGCGTCGTCCCGAAAGGGCCCGGCCGCCTCTTCCAAAGGTGGTTTGGCGAGCGCCGAGAGCCGGAGCGCGCCCGTGAGCGGGCCGAGCGTGGGGATGAGCGCCATGGTGATGGGCTCGCCGTCGTGGTTGGCGAGCGGCCCTTCGCCCATGGCCGGGAACCCGGCGCGGAGCAAGAAGCCCGTTTGGCGCGCGTCGAGCCCGACGGCCGTCCTCGCGCCCGCCTTGGCGATGACGACGCTCACGAGAGGGCCTCCTCGCTCACGAAGATCTCCGCGTCTTTCATCCGCCGAGGGGGCTTGAACGACGCGCGATAGACCAGCTCGACGATCACGTCCGAGGGCTCTTTGGGGGCGAGGGTGTCAATCAGGACCGTGTCGAGATAAGGGGCCAGCGCCTCGGGGGAGCGGCCCTTGGCCTCCAACGTGATCGTGACCAAGAGCCTCGGCAGCGCGAAGCTCACGCTGCCGCCGCCGGAGGTCAAGTTGACGAGCGCCACGTCCTCGCCGCCCGCGAGCGGCGGGACCGCCGAGAGCCCCGGCGTCGCGCAGAGGTTCGCGCGATCGTCGTGATCCAAAGGCAGGAGCGGCGCGCGCTCTTCGAGCCACGCCTCATCGTACGTGCCTAAATATTGCCGCCGAGGCGCCCAGTGGCGGCCGATCGCGGAGAGCCCCGCCGGAGGGGGCCTCGTGCGGATGGAGCCGATGAGGTGCGAAGGATCTTCGATGCACGGAGCGGGCTTGTGGGTGAGCGACGCGGGGTTGCGCGTGACGCCGGATCCGGCGGGGTTCCGCGGCTCTTCGAGGATCTTTCCGAGGTCGCTCGCGTCGACCCCGCCCCACGCGTTGTCATACCGCACCTCGGCGCCTTTGGTGGGCCGGGGCGCCGAGAGGCCCGAGCCGCCCGACTCCCACACACGGAGCCCGAACACACGCACCGTCTTCTCCAAAGGCCCTACGCGCACGGCCGCGTCGAACGAGGGGACCGGCCTCTCGCCCGGGGCGCGCGCGGCGGCGACCACGATGACGTCGGTGCCGGGCTTCATGATGCAGAGATCCGAAGGGTACTTGATGCTGCTCTTCTCGGGGTCTCCCCAAGGCACGTCCGCGCCGCGGATGCCACGTTGGAGATCGGCCGGGCAGAGGTCGAGCGCGGGGGACTCGGGCGATCGCTCGAAGGTGGCTTTGACGATCACGACGAGCCGCTCGCCCTCTTTGCCCACGAGGAGCCGCGGCTCGGCGATGAGCTCGGTCTCGTTGTGGAGGCGCGGCGCGTCCATCGTCCCCTCAGGCCTGCGCGGTCGTCGATTTGACGGTGATCTTGGGCGCGGTGATGGTCACGAGAGCTGCCTTGATGGTGACCCCGCTCCCGTCGATGACGACGGAGCTCTCGCCGCACTCGAAGACGATGGCGGTCGAGGCGTCGATCTTGTGGAACGCGCCCACGAACGTGCCTGTCCCGGTCGCGACGACGGTCTGGGATCCGCCGATTTTTTCGAGGATCGCGCCGCCCACCATGGTGGTCCTGCTCCCGCCCACGGTCTCGGACTCGGGCGCTTTGCTGATCACCACGAGCCCGATGGCCTTCTCTTTTTTGTCGGCCAAACACGTCTCGGCCCGCGTCCCGCCCACGAGCTCGATGCGCGCGGCGCCGACGTCTTGGGTGCGCGCGCCCTTCACCGTGGTGTGGATGCCCGCCGCGGCGATGGTGGCTTTGACGCTCCCCACGTCCTCCGCGTGGGTGGAGGAGCACGTGGTGATGGCGTGCCCGGGACCGGTGGTGTTGTTGGACGCCGAATTGCCGCCCACGGCGCCGTCCGGCCCAGCCGCGTTGGCGGCCGATTGGCCACCTCCGCCCGCCCCACCGAGGCCGAGCGCGGATCCGAGCGCGCTCCCGCCCGATTGGATGGCTCCGCTCACCATCGCGTCGAGGCCGACGGCTTGGCTAAAGCCACCTCCGCCCGCCCCGCCCGACTGGCCACCTCCGCCCGCCCCGCCCGATGCGCCACCTCCGCCGCCGCCGGACGCGGCGAGGCTCGCGCCGAACGCGCCCGGCATGGGCAGCCCGGCCGCGGATCCAAAGGCGCCTGCCGCGGCGCCCAGGTCGCCGTTGCTCACCGCCTGCATGCCCGCGCCCACGTTTTGAACCTGGCTTTGGAGCTGGTTGATGGGGCCCATCACCTGATTGACCCGCGACGAGACCGCTTGATCGAGCGCCTGGAGCTGCTGCGCCGCGGCGGCCTGCGCGGCCTCCGTGGCGGCTTGCACCGCGAGCGAGAGGAGGGCTTGAATGGGATTGCCATCCATCTCCATTTGACCGCCGCCCACGCTCGTGGCGCTCGCCCCGCCCGAGGTGAGCCCGTACACCGCGTTGACCTCGACCTTGCGCGAGCCGCCCACGTCGACGCTCTGCGCGCCGTCGACGGTGTTGAGATAACCGTTCGTGACCTTGATGGCCTGATCGGCGCCGACCGAGAGGGTGGAGTCCACCTTGACGTTCTTGGTCTCGTTCACCGCGGTGGATTTGGTCTTGTTGTTGGCCGTCGCGAGCGTCGTGTCCTTCTGCGAATGGATCATCACCTCTTCGCTGCCGGCCTTGTCCTCGAAGCGGATCTCGTTCTTGCCGCCCCCGCCCGGGGACGACGCGGTTTGCAGCGACGTGCGCGATTTGCCCTCGGGGAGCGCATACGGCGGCATGAACCTGCCGTTGTAGACACGACCCGTGATGATGGGCCTGTCGGGGTTGCCCTCCAAGAGCTCGACGATGACCTCCCAGCCGACGCGCGGCAGCACCATCGAACCGCTGGTCTGAGGCTGCGGGACGCGCATCCAAAAGGTGTCCGAGTCATCGTTTTTGGCGTACCTGTCCCAATGAAACCGCACCTTGCAGCGGCCGTGCTCGTCGGTGTGGATCTCCTCGGAAGGAGAGCCCTTGGGCGCCACGATGACGGCGGTCTGCGGGCCGTCGATGATGGGCATCGGCGTGCGCCGAGGGCTCTTGTACGGCACGCTCTTGGGGATCATCGTGGCATAAACGGTGTAGACCCCGCCGCGGAATTCGTGGACCGCGCCCGTGACCAGATAATCACCGTCGAGGTCGTTGGGCGCCTCCGCGATCGTGAGCCATTTGCCGGGCAAGATGCGCGGAGAGCCCGCGCGCACGTCGAGGACCGCGCGCTCGGCGGTGAACGCGGCGAGGCGGACCCCGGCGAGCCGCTCACCCTCTTTGGGCTCGGCGTAGAGCCCGGGATAATCATAGAGCTCGAGGTCCTTGTCGAGGTCGCCCTCGGCGGTGGCCGTCATGTCGACCTTGGGCTTCTTGAAGTTGTAGTCGCGGTAAACCACCTTGCCGACTTGGGTGGAGCAACGCTCGGTGATGACGCCGATCGCGTCCTCGGCGCGGCTCATCCCGGCGCCGTGGCGAAAGACGATGGTCGTGTCGCCGTCGATGGGGTCGGCCGCCGTGCTGTCGTCCTCGAACACGATGACGTCGCCGCCTTCGCCGCGATCGGACCAAAAATAGATGCCCTCCTCTTCGAGCAGGCGCGAAATGAAGGCGAGGGAGCTCTCTTGGTATTGGACGCAATATTCCCTCTTGGGGTAGCTGCCGACGAGCCTCCACGACTGGTGGCCCGCGTCGACGTTCAACGTGGTGAGCACCTCGGTGACGATCTCTTTGACGTCTTTGTCTTGGAAGATGCGACAGTCACGGTCCTGTTCGAGCAGGCCGAGGAGCGAGGTCACCGTGAGCTCCGTCAGGTACCCTCGGCTGTCGTTGTCGTCGGCGGTGGCCGACATCTCGACGCTCGTCACGATGCCATCGAACTGGTGCTCCAGCTCGTCGCGCCCGAACGCGACGCGCGCGGCTTGGCCCAAGAGCTCGTCCGGGTCGGCGTACGCGCGGCTGTGGACGGTGATGGCCGCCTTGGCCACGACCCCCAAACGACGATCGAGGTGGAGCGCGATCACGTCTTGGGACGCGAGCGGCCCCGCCTGAACGAGAGCGGTGAAGTGCGCGTTCTCCATGTCAGTTGTCCGCGATGAGGGCCGACGTCTCGGCGCACTCACCGTCCAAGGTGATGTTGGTCCCCGCGATCGACACCGAAGCAGGGGTGAGGGTGATGGTCGAAGCGCCCATGACGACGCTCAGGAGGTCATCGGCCTTGAAGACCACGTTGGTGGCTTTGACGAGCTGCGCGCCCGCGGCCACCTCCAAGAAGCTCCCTTCGCTCGAATCCGATCGATCAGCCTTGATCTTGGTGAGGATGGCGCCCGCGACCTTTTGCTTCAAGCTGCCTCCCACGGTGACGGCGCGACCGCCCGCGGACAAGATCACCTTGGCCGCGCCCGCCGTCTCGGTGCGACTGCCCTTGACGGTCACGGTGCGATTGGACGCCGTGAGCTCGATGAGCGCGGCGCCCACCGTGTCGTCCATGGTGGCGAGCCCCTCTTCGTCGACCGAGCCCGCCACGAGATCGACCTGCATCCCGCCGATGGTGAGCGTGGAGGCGCCCGTGATGGTGCGGCTGTGATCGCCGCCTGCTTTGATGTCGCGGCTGCCGCCGATGGAGAGCGAGTGGCTGCCCACGTCATCGACCATGAAGGTGCCGACGTTGAGGGTTTGATCGCCGCCCACGCTCAACGCCTGATCCGCGGTCACCTTGGAGGACATGCTGTCTGTCACGGAGAGCGAGTGGTTCGATCCGATGGAGCGTGTCTCGTTGTTGCCGACGTCCTCGGTCGCGTTGTTGCCGGCCGAGATGGAGGCGTCTTTGGAGGCGTTCATGAACATCTCCTCGGATCCTGCGCTGTCCTCCATGCGAAATTCGTTGCTCGATCCGCCGCCCGGCGTGGTCGCGGTCTGGATCGCCATCCTGGTCTTGTTCTTGGGGAGGGCGTACGGCGGCGGCTTCTCGGCGTTGTACATGCGCCCGAACACGAACGGCAGGTCCGGGTCACCGTCGATGAAGTTGAGGTAGCTCTCCCAGCCGACGCGCGGCGTGAGCATGCTGCCGCCGAGCGGGAGCTGGCACGTGCGGATCCAAAGGCTCGACGTGTCGTCGTTCTTGCCCTCGCGATCCCACGGAAAGAGCACCTTGACGCGACCGTGCTTGTCCGGGTGGATCTCTTTGCCGGGCGGCCCCGTCACCACCGCGAGCTCGGCGCCCGGCGCGCTCACCGCGCGGGCGACGCGCGGCGGGCGATAGACGTGCGCCTTGGGCACCGCCAGAAACGCGATGCGAGAGCCCACCTCGTGTCCTTCGCCGTCGTCGCGGCGCGGGCGGACGTCGAGCCCATCTGCGAGCCTGCGTGTGATGTTGCGCGCCCTCCTCACGTCGTGCGTCACCTCGACGTCGAGCACACGATACGATTGGTTGAGCGGGTCATAAGGGTGATCTTTGAGGTCGAACGTTTGACCGGGGTGGAGGCGCGGCGAGGTGGTCTTGCCGCGCAGGGTCTCGCGCCGCGATCGCATCGAATCGAGCAGGACTTGGGCGTAGCGGTCGCCCACCGAAGGATCGGTGAAGCGGCCGGGGTACACGTACACTTCGAGGGCCTTCTCGGCGTCGTCGTCGCACTCGGCCTTGCTGTCGAGCTTGAGCTTGGGGCGCTCGAAGTCGTAGTCGCGGAGATGGACCTTGCCGGGCTTGGCCACGCGCTCGTGCACGATGTCGTCGATGCCCTCGCGCCCGGCGTGGAGGCCGTCGCCCGCGCCGAACGGGAGCTCTTTGTCGCCCTCGATGGGGCCGCGGTCCCCGTCGAACAAAGCCACTTTATCGGTGCCGGAGCTCGCGTCCACGGCGAACGAGATGCCCTCTTCGGACAAGAGGCGCGTCATGAACGCGAGATCGGTCTCGCGGTATTGTGTCGTGTAGACCCGTTTGGGATAACTGCCTTGAAGCTGCCAGTCTTGATCGCCCTCGGGGATGCCCGCGTCGGAGAGCACCTTGGTGATGATCTCCTGCGCTGTCTTGTCTTGGAACACACGTGAGGACGTGCGCCGCGCGAGGCGCGCGAGCCTGGGCTCCGCCGTGACGAGCGTGCCGCGGGCCTCGTCGCCGATGAGCGTGCTGCGCTCCGCCTTGGAGACGAAGCCCACGAATTTGCGCTCGGAGCCGCCGCCGCGGAGCGAGAAGGTGACGGTGAAGGGCTTGCCGATGAGGTCTTTCGGGCTCGGCCCGCCCTCGTTGTCGGTGATCTCGGCGCGCGCGATCCCGACCGCGTCGATGGGCTCGCGCGTCTCGACCCGGAGGATCTCGTACGATTGCCCGTCGATTTGAAGCTCACACGCGAATTCAATCAGCTCTGCCATGGCGCGCCCCCATCACCCGATCTTGAGATCCGAGGCCAAGTGGACGATCGCCGCGGCGTCGATGGCGATCTTGGACCCTTTGAGCGTCACCGGGCCGCCGTTCAGCACGACGGAGCTGCCGCCTGCGTTGAACTTGCCGACGCCCCCGCCCACGATGATCTTGGGCGCTTGCACCACGAAGTCGCCCGCGATCTTGCGCAGGTGGACGCCGCCGATGAGCTGCTTGACCCCTTTGGCCGAGGTGGTGAGCGCGGGCACCATGTGGAGCTCGGCCGCCATCGAGGTGAGGTCTTTGTCGGCGGTGACGTTCTCGGCGGAGGCGCCTTTGACGAGGTGGACGATCACCGCGCTCGCGCTCTCGTCGTACGTCGCGAGCATGTTGTCGTCGATGGAGGCGAGCGACATGTTGACCTGCACCGCGCCCACGTCGCGCGTGAAGGCGCCGGTGATCTTTTGGCGGACGCCGCACGAGATGGTGATTTGATTGCCGCCCACCTCGTAGTCGCGCGTCCCGCCCACCTTCTCGTTGTAATCGCACTTGGCGTGGGCGTCCTCGCTGCCGCCGACGCTCACGGACTGGGAGCCCGCGACCTTGACCTGAAGCGCGTTGCCGACGTCGACGGTCTGATTGCCGCCCACGCTCGTGGTCTCGTTCGCGCCGATGACCACTTTGTAGTTGCTGCCGACCGAGTGATCCTCGTTGACGGCGACGGTCTCGTTCTTGTCGTTGCCCGTCGCGACGTTGAGATCCTTTTTGGCCGAGATGGACATGCCTTGGCTGCCCGCCGAGTCGCCCATTTTGATCTCGTTGTGGCCCCCGCCGCCGGGCGTCGCAGCGCTCTTGAACGAGCCGTCCGCGGCGGCGCCCGGCTGCGCATAAGGAGGGGTGTTCTCGGCGTTGTAGGTGCGGCCGAGCACGATGGGCCTGTCCGGGTCTCCGTCGAGGAAGGCGATGGCCATCTCCCAGCCGACGCGCGGGAGGATCATCGATCCTCCGAGCGGGACTTGGGAGACGCGCAGCCACATGCTCGACGTGTCGTCTTGTTTGCCCGAGCGATCCCACAGTAACCGCACCTTGATGCGGCCGTATTTGTCGACGTGGATGGCCTCGGGCTCGTTAGAGGGGCCCGTCACGACGGCGGTTTGGATGCCCCGGATCTTGGGCTTGTGGGCGCGGCGAGGGGCCGAGAAGGGAGCGTCTTTGGGGATGGCGCTGAACTCGTTTTCGCACCCTTCGGCCGCGGCTTTGCCCGACGACCGAAGCTCGGTGATGATGAATTCGCCGTTGAGGAAGGGCTCGAACGCGCCCTCCACCGTCATGGGCGTGCCGCACGCGAGCCCGGCGGCGCGGCTCTTTCCGGTGCACACGTCCGCGTTGCGCCGCAGCTCGCTGATGCGGGCCTTCGCGCGCCTCTGCCCCTCCGCGTCCGCCGTAAAGCCACCTGGATATTCGTAGTGGCCGATAGGCCAGTTGCCGGCGGCGGGGAGCGACGCGGACGGCGGCGCCATCGGCTTTTCAAAGTCGTAGTCGCGGAGGACCACCGATGTCGGGCGGAGGGTCCTTTTGCGGCGGAGCTCGACCACAGGGCGCGTCCCGGGCGCGCCGCCTTGGCGCGCGGCGAAGATCACGGGGTCGATGCCGTCTTGCGCCGTGAAATCCGCGGGATCGTCGGCGAACACCAGCTCGTGGCCGTCGGCGGTGTGGAGGAAGAAATAAAAGATGCCCTCGTCTTCGAGCAGCCGTTGGACGAAGTGCATCTCTGTCTCGCGGTATTGGCACAAGAGCTCGCGCGGGGCGTAGGTCTGCCTGGTGCGCCACGTCACCTTCTCGTCCACGCCCGCCTCGGAGAGGATCTGTTTAATGACGTCGACAGGGCTTTTGTCCTGGAAGATCCGCGAGCCTTCGCGGTGCTCGAGCGCGGCGAGGGCGGGCCGGAGGCGGAGGTGGAAATGGAAACGATCGCCGCGATGGGCTAAAAATCCTGCGCGATCCGGCACACCGTCGTAGTGCCGCGCGGTGCCTTGACCGTCGTGGACCTCCAGCGACGCACGGTTTCCCATGCAATCGTCGACGCGAAATCCAGCGTCCGCGGTGGAGATCTCGACCTCCACCTCGTAAGGCATCGAGATGCCCTCGTTCGCGCGGTAAGAGTGGACCAGGACGTCGCCTGGGAGCTTGTCCCCGTAGAGATGGATGTGGCTCGGCACGGCGAGGCCGATGCTACGCGGAAGACGGACGGGCAACAACCAAGAAACCGCCTGGTCGGACGGCCAGTTGACGTTAGGCCGACGTATGCCGATGTCGTTACAACGGGGTCGTCGCTCAACCGTCTTTGGGTCGCTGCTTGGCCGTCGCGCCCCGGAGGAACGCATAATAGACCTGATAGGCCTCTTGCCACCTGCTTTGGAGCGTCGGGTTCTCGGCGAAGCGCTCGCGCATCACCTGATCGAACCTCGCTTTGCCCTCGGGCGTGACACGGTATCGGCCCAAGATATCGTCGGCGCGCGCGGGCGTGAAGGCGAGCTCGGCGCAGAGGGACGCGTGCTGCTCGACCGTCAGCGAGGGGAGCGGCGCGGCGGCGGGCGCCGGAGGCGGAGCCGCGGCGAGGGGCGGCGGCGGAGGGGCTTTGGGAGGCAGCGGCGGCGGAGCTGGCTTGGGAGGAGGCTTTGCGACCGGCAACGGAGGGACTGGCATCGACGTAGACGATACGGAGTCGGGCCGCGACGGCGGGATTGGCATCGACGTAGACGATACGGAGTCGGGCCGCGATGGGGGCGGAGGCGGGGGCGCTTTGGCGAACGGCAGCGCGGTCGCGAACGGCGACATCATGGTCGCGGCGACCGTGCCTGAGAGGTCGTTCGAGAGAGGTTGCGTTGGAAGAGGCGGCTTTGGCGCGGGGAGCGCGCTTTGCGCCGCGACGGGCGCGGGCGCGGGCGCAGGCTTGAACGGGAGCACGGGGGACGACGCCACAGGAGGAGGCTCGGACGAAGGTGCGGAGAGGACGACCGGCTGCAACGGCGCTGTTTCGAGGGGAGGAGCGACCCTCGCGGGCGGCAACGGCACCTTCGGCGGAGGCAACGGCGCCGGGGGCATGGGCGCTCGTGGCAACGGCGGCAACGGCGGCATGGGCGCTTGTGGCAACGCCGCTTGTGGCAACGCCGCTTGTGGCAACGCCGCTTGTGGCAACGCCGCTTGCGGCGACGGCGCTTGTGGAGGCGTCGTCTCGACCCGCGGCGAAGGCCCGCGCTCCTTTGCGCCGGCGAGCGCGCGCTGCCGCTCCAGGAACGCTTTGGTGTATTGATTCGTCAGCTCGCGGCGCCCGCGCGAGAGCTCGTCGCCCATCTTTTCGAGCCAATCGCGCTGCACGCCGACCCACTCGTCGACCGAGAGCCCCGCCCGCGCGAGGACGTCGTCGCGCAGCGCGCCGGTGTCCATCTCTGCGCGGAGCTCGGCGTAACGTTCGATCTCCATAGCCCGGAAGGCATCTTATCAACGTGCGCGCGCGCCGGACAGACGGCCTTCGCGCCTGCGCGATCGAAGGAGCGCGCCGATCCCCAATGCGCCCGCGATCCACGCGCCCAGCGACGCGCCGCGATCGCCCGCGCCCACGGAGGAGCACGCGCACCCGCTCGGATCGCCGCTCGTCCCACCCGCGCCGCCGCCCCCTCCCGATCCGCCGCCGCTCCCGCCTTCGCCGCTCGGACAAGGGTGATCCGCGCGCCACGCGTCGAGCGCGGCGCGCAACATCACGACCGGATCGTCGGGCGAGACGTCGGGCAAGCTGATGTGGACCACGGTCCCCGATGCGCTCGTCACGTCGAGAAAGGCGCTCTTCGCGGGCCTCCCCTCGGGCGTGCAGCGGCTGTCGCCTTCGCCGTTCGCGGCGCCCGCTTCGAGCGCGAGCATGAGACGCTCGGCGAGATCACAGCCGTTCTGCGCGAGAAAAGCGTCCTCGGCCTGATCGAGCACCGCCTGCGACGTGAGGATGTTGCCTTGGATCGCGTACGCAAAAGGCTCGGCGATCCCCGTGAGGTGCGACGCATACGGCATCGCTTCGGGCCCGGTCGCCGCGGCCACACGGCCCTTCGCGTCGGCGATGCCGTATTGCATCTTGGGCGCGTCGGGGTGCATCGAAGCGTCGGTGACGGCGGCGAGGACCTCGTCGGGCGACGCGCCGTTCGCGAGCATCATCTCGGCTTGATCTTGCGCGGGCGTGTCGAAGTACGCCTGCGCGTCGATCACCGCGACGCCGGGGACCGCGCGGTAAATGAGGATCACCTCGTACGGCACGCACGACGCGCCGGCCGATCCGACCTCACCTTTGGCTGCGTCCGCGCCTGCGATCGAATACGTCGCGCGTGCGTGCTGCGCGGCGAGCAAGATCGCCGCTGCCGCGAAGAGCGAAGCGGCGCGCGCGCTCATGGCGCCGCGGACAGCGCCTCGCGATCGTAGAAGGCGTCGACGAGCGACGCGATCCATCGCTCGCCCGCCTCGGTCGTGAGGCCGGCGCGCACCGTGGGCCACGTCGCGGCGGCGAGCGCGTCGACGGCGGGCACGTGATCCACGCCGAGCTCGGCGAGCACCTCGGCGACCGTGCGATCGTGGCGCGTACGGAACAGGTCGAGCAGCACCGCGCGCCTGCGCATCGCGAGCGCGCTGCGCCCGAGCTCGCTCGCGATCACGTCGAGGGCGATGTCTTGCGCGAGCGCGATCGTCGTGTCGTCTGCGGAGCGCGCGAGGTCGGCGATCTTCTGCTCGAGCACCCACGCCGCGAGCCGCTTGCGGAGCAGGATGAACTTGGGCTCGTCGCCGTGCTCGGCGGTGAAGTCGGCCATGCGCCGCAAGCCCTTGCCCGTAAAGCCCTGCAAAAAGCGGCGGATCTCGGGTTCGAGGCGCTTGTCGAATTCGGCGCGGACCGAGTCGAGCCCCTTGCCGACGCCCATCCCGAGCGGGCCGAGCTTCTTCAAAAGAGCCGGGATCCCCCAGTCTGCGACGAGCGGGTTCACCTTCTGCGCGAACTCCTTGAGCCCGTCGAAGAGCACGTCGCGCATCACCTCCTCGACGACCTCCTGCGCCGCCAGCTCGCGCAGCAGGCGATCGGGCACGAGGTTGGGCCGCTCCAAGAGCTGATCGATCTTGCGCCGCGTGGCGCCCGGGAGCCGCTCGCCGAGGTTCCCTCGCTCAGCGCGCACCTCGGCCAAAATCAAGGGCAGGGCGCGCACCGCGATGGGCCGCGCCGCGCGGTCGACGGCCTCGCGCGTGAGCGCCGCGTCGAGCGCGTCGGCGAGCTTGGGCGCGTCGATGACGTCGCCGAGCTTCGACGCGAGCAGCCCCTCGTACACCGCGCGCGCGTTGTCGCGCCACGCGGCCGCGGCGTGATCCGAGGTGATGTACTCGCGGAGGAACGCGACGTGACGGCTGCGGAGCGATGCGATCTGAGCGCGGGTGAGCGGGGGAGGCTCGGAGATATCGGTCATGGAGTCAGGTAGCCGCACGAGAGGACGTCTTTGCCGAGGCAACGGTGCGTCGCCGGGTGCGACAAGTAATAGAGATCCGCGCCGTTCGTCATGAAGAATCGCGCGGTCAGGTGCGAGAGATACGTGCCGTGATCGAAGCTCTGGCAGGGCTCGCCGTTGATGAACGTGTGCACGCCCTCGGGCACGAGGTACGCGTCGAGCAGCGCGGTGAGCGGTTTGTCGGGCGTCCACGTTCCATCGGACCCGTACGGCTCGCCGTCGAGCCTGGGGCGCCACACGTCGTCGATGGTCGCGGGCGTCGCGGCCTGCGTGTAGCGCGCGGCGCGGAGCGGGATGGGCGCGTTGTCCTCGAAATAAAGGAGATCGCCCTCGTCGAGGTCGTCGATGTCGAGCAGCGCCTCGTCGCACTTTCGCTGCCCGAGCGCGTTCGGCACGCACTGATCGAGCGTCGCGTCGCAGTGCGTGTCGTAGTAGCAGGCCACGTTCGCGCTCGCGCAGCCGGTCGGGTAACAGGCGAGGAGCTGGCCGTCCGCGTTCTTGTACGTCGCGTCGAGCGGGGCCGCGTTTTGGCTCGCGGCGCAGCTCGGGCCGGCCGGGTGGCGCGCGAGCGCGGTGATGCCCTCGATCACGTGGTTGTCGATGAGCGCGCGGTTCGCCGTCTTGTTGCCGAGCGCGCGGTAGAGCGGATCCGGCGTCACGTAGTCGGCGTACTCCGGGTACGCGAGCACCTGCTCGGGCCGGAAGAACGGCAGCGCGCCCGTCGCCCGCGCGAACGCGATGCCCGAGTTGAGCGGCACGTTCATGTCGCCGATGGTGTTGAGCGTGAGCACCGCGTGCGGCGCGATGCGCTTGCCGAACGGATCGGTCATCGGCTTGATCGAGTAATACGGCGCGAAGCTGATGGGATCGCCGGGCTCGAGCGCGGCCTGCGCGAGCTGGATGAAGCGGCGGAGCGAGGGCGTCTGGCGGATCTGACCGAAGCCCTCGGCGGGCGCGGTGAGCGGATCGCCCTCGCCGAAGAAGTGGCCTTGGAACCGCGCGCACGTGGGCGCGTTGCACGTGTCCGTGCCGATGTCGTTCTCGGTGCCCTCGGAGTAGAGGCCCTTGTCCCACACGTCGATGGTGAGCGAAGGCTTGGTCCCCGGCTCGGCCGCGGATCGGCAGCTCTTGTAGTCGGTGACCATGTGCTCGCCTTCGAAGAGGTCCATGCGGATGCGATCGCCGATCGTCGCAGGGATCCCCACGCGGAAGCGGCCGTCCGAGCCCACGTTCACGCAGCGCAGCTCGCTGTTCGCGAGGTTGTTGACGACGAGCGTCTTGCTCGTGACCACGTCCTTGGTCACGCAGCGGATCTCGAGCTCGCCCGTGCCGTTCACGTCGGGCATCACCCAGCGGATCGAATATTCGCTCGGGTCGCACAGCGTGCAGTGATCGTCCTCGGTCGACGACGCCGAGCACGCCTTGCGCTCGCTCGCGGGCACCGACACGAGGAGCGGCCCCCAGATGCGGAGGAGCACGGCCTCGATCACGCCGCCTTGGAACGATCGCACGCCGATGTCGGTGAGCCCGCCGCCGCCGGAGCCCGGCACCGCGGTCGTGACGTACGCGTCGATGGCGCCGTGGATGCCCGAGAGGATGCCGCCGAGCGACTCGCCCCACGTGCCGTACGTCGCGTCGGGGCCGCCCACGTCGGGCCGGCCGTCGCCGTCGAAATCGCCCGCGACGTCGGCGATGCCGTCGCCGTTGACGTCGCACGCGTCCATCGACTCGCTGGTCCACCCGCTCGCCTCGGTGCGGCACGCCATCTGGCCTTCCTTCGTGCCGAACGAGCGGAGGATCTTCACGAGCTGGAGGTGATCGAGGATCGACTGGCGCACGCCGTCGCGCGTGTGAAAGAGGTAGCTCGACCAGAAGTCACCGCCCGAGTCGAGGGTGCCGTCGTTGTTCATGTCGCGCGCGCGCGACGTGGACACGGCGTCGTAGAACGGGCCGATGCACGCGCCCGCGAGCGCGCCTTTGGCCGCGATCTCCTCGGCGATGTTGCCGAACGAGAGGCCGTGCCCCATCGCGTTGATGCCGACCGTCGCGAGCCCGTGGCTCGCCATGTTGCCCGCGTAGATGAGCGCCTCGCTGAAGTTGCCCGTGTAGCCGTGGCCGTAGATGTTCACGTTGAAGGGCTGCTTGAACTGCGCGGTCTCCTTGGGGACGATGAGCCAGAACTGGATCAGGTCCTCGGTCTCTTCGCCCTCGCCCGTGACGAAGTTGAGCTTGAAGGCCGCGTTCGGATCGGTGCTCTTGGGCCCGCCCTCCAAGAGGAACGGCGACTTGTAGAAGCCGACCACCATGTGATCGATGTTGTCGAACTGCGTGAGCAGCTCCTCGACGCCGGGGCCTTTGTCGAAGCCGAAGCCCGCGGTGAGGAACGTGCGCATTTGCGCGCGGATCTCGTCGTACGTAACGACGTACAAGTTGCCGGCCTTGGACGGGCAGCCCGCGTTCTGGCCTTGCTCGCTGTCGATCCAGCCGGGCAGGTCGGTGCTCTCGCCCGTCGAAATCCCGGTCGACAGGCCGACCGCGCGCTGGAGCTCGAAGCGCGCGGGGTACTGCTTCTCCCAGCGCGCGAACGGGCCTTGTCCGTAGAGCCCGTCGCGCAGGCGCTTCATGTCGTCGACCGTGGGCTGCGTGGTGAAGCTCCAGACGAACGCGACGTGATCGAGGCCGGTGCCCGCGATGTCGCCGAAGTACGCGGCGCGCTTCGGATCGTTGATGACGTCCATCGCGCGCTGCGCGGTGGTCTCCATCGTCGCGTGGTAGACGAATTCGAACGGGGATTTGACGGCGTTTCCTTTGCCGTCGACGGTGCGATCGGTGATGACGACCGCGTAGCGCGTCATCTCGTCGAGCGGGAGCAGCGGCCGGAGCAGCAGCGTGTCGGTCTCGCGCTCGTAATACGTGAGCAGGTGATCGGCGACGCAGCGATCGCGCGCGCGGCGCAGGTCATAGCAGCTCTGATCTTCGTACTTGGGATCCGACGCGTTGTCGCAGACGGGATCGGGATCGGGGCACGCGCTCGGGTCGTCGAGGTTGGGCGTGTCGAGGACGCCGTCGAAGTCGGTGTCGTGCTGCGGCTTGAACGTGGCGGCGGTGATCGCGCCGTGCTTGCTCTCGTCGATGGTGTCGAAGAGCAGGTTGCGCTCGGAGCGCCGCGTGTCGTTGGGCCAATATTTGTCGAGCTTCTTGAGCGTGTAGCTGTTGTTGCCGTTGCCCATGTCGATGGGCACGGGCAGGCCCGTGGTGAGGTTCACGAGGTAGACCGCGTCGTCGGCGAAGTCGTAGTCGTCGCCCTGGTGGCGCTTCTTGAGGTTCGACAGATCGAGCGCGGCGCCCGTGTAGCCGTCGTACGTGGGGTCGGTCCCGTCGATGTCGAACGAGACGGAGATCGTCGAGTACGTCCCCCACCCTTCCATTTGCGAGAAGCGCTCGCGCGCCTGCTGCTCGATCGCGGTCGGCGCGACGAGGCTCG
>CAYTJL010000116.1:0-28602 GCA_964437785.1 uncultured Polyangiaceae bacterium | reverse complement strand
GTGCGAAGATGCGCCGCATGTCGAGGCGCGTCGCTCCCGTGATGGCCATCGTGCTCGGGCTCGGGTGCGCCAAGAAGCCTGCGCAACAAGGCACGGCGGTGCGCGTGGCCGCGGCGGCCGATCTGAGCGCGGCCTTCGAAGAGCTCGCGCAGACGTACGAGCGAACGACCGGACAGCGCGTGGATCTCACGTTCGGATCGAGCGGCCAGCTCTCCCACCAAATCCGCGAGGGCGCGCCGTTCGACGTGTTCGCGTCGGCCAACACAGGCTTCGCCGACGCAGCCATCGAATCGGGCGCGTGCGACGCCGCGACCAAAGGGCTCTACGCGCGCGGCCTCCTCGTCGTGTGGTCGTCGCGGAACAACCGCGCAGCGTCGCTCGAAGACCTCCGCGACGGCCGCTTTCGATCGATCGCGATCGCGAACCCGGAGCACGCGCCCTATGGCCGCGCGGCGAAACAAGCCTTGGAGCGAAGAGGGGTGTGGGGCGCCGTCGAGAAGCGCCTCGTGTACGCGGGGAACGTGCGGCAAGCGCTCGTGCTCGCGCAGTCGGGGAACGCCGACGCCGCCATCGTCGCGCGGTCGCTCCTCGGGCCGGCGTCGGCCAAAGCCGGCGAGACGTTCGACGTGCCCGAGGCGCTCCACGATCCGCTCGTCCAAGCGCTCGTCGCGTGCAGCCGGGGGAAGAACCCTTTGGGTGGAAAGGCCTTTGCCGCGCACGTTCTCTCCGCCGAAGGCAAAGCCGTGCTGCAAAAGCACGGCTTCGCGCTGCCTTCGGAGCGGTGATGAGGGTTCACCGAATCATGATCTGCTCCGTGACCGACACGTCTTGCCCATAGAGGGTTTGACCTCGAAACACGAGCATGGCTTGGACGGGCGTGAACCCGGGCGGCGGCGTCATCCCGTTGAGGATCAGCTTGCTGCCTTGTTGCAACGAGATCATGTTCGTCAGCTTGAGCACGCGGCGCTGGCCGCCGGCGTCGAACAGGACGAGCGCGGGGCTCGTCAACGTGCCGCCGTGATACGCGGAGTTGATCGAGATCTCGACCTTCTGCGCGCCGGGCTTGTACCCGCACGGGCCGCCGCACGTGGGCTCGACCGGGAGCGGGTGATTCCAAGGCGGGATCGCCACGTCCTGATAAATATCGCTCGCGGGAGCGCCCTCCTGCGCCAAGGTCGCGTTCACCACCATGGCGTCCCCGTAGAAATCATTGATGCTCCCTTCGGTCTCTTTGTCGATCACCAGCGGTTGAACCGGCCCGCACGAGGGCGCGTCGCAGCTCACCACACCGTTGTTGCAGAGCGATTGAAGGCCGGCGCAGAGCGAGAGGCGATGCACCGCCTGGGGCGGGTTCATGAAGGCGGGGTTGCGGAGCCCCGCCGGCACCTCGACGACGGAGCCGCTCGTCTTGATGTGCGTCATCAGCTCATGTGCGCTGAGCCCCGGCGCATACGACCACAACGCCGCCGCCGCGCCGCTCACGAGCGCCGTCGCGACCGAGCTCCCCGTGAGCGGAGACGCCGGCACCTCGCCGGGCGCGCCCGCCGCGCCGCCGAACGCGGGCGCGACGAGCCGGCTCACGCTCGAAGGGCGTGAGGTCGTGAGCGCGACGCCGTTCAACGAGAGCCCTCCTACCCCATACACCAGCGGAAACGGACCTTGAGTGGTCGGCGGGAACACCGCCGTTCCAGAGGGGAGCTGATTGTTATAGGTGGAGTTGCCAAAGTAATCGTCGCACTCCTGTTGGGTCGGCGCGCGCACCGCCTCCCACGCCGCCGGGCACGTGGGGCCCGGCTCGAACGCGCCGGCGCCGGGGTGATTGCCGGTCGCCGCGACGATCAACGCACCATGACACGACGCCTCGATCAGCGCGCCCAAGACGGTGTACTGCGGGAGCATGCTGTCTGGAGGGGGCAGCGAGGGAGCGGTGGGCATCGGGCAGTCCACGAAGCCCGGCTGCCAACCGACGCTCAAGTTGATGATCAACCGGCTTTGGCCCCCGTTCGCCTGCGCGAGCCAACCCTTCAAGGCCTCGTGGATCGCCCCCGCCAGGTCCCCCGCCGAGCCGAAGAAGCCGCCGTGGATCGCGTCCTCGACGTCCGGCTTGAGCAGCGGGAGCCCAAGATACGTCGTCACGAAGGTCTTGCAGCTCGGGTCGAACGGGCCCGAGGGGCACGACAAGCTCTTCGCGAGCCACCCCATGCTGTAGCCGTGATCGCTCGAACCATGAGGGATGGTCCCGTCCTCGCGCACAGGCGCCGAGTCCACCACGGCCAAACGGATCGCCGATCGCGACCGCACGGAGGGCAGCGCGGCGATCGCCCCCGCGCTGCTCAACAGCGCATCATGCAGCTTTGGTCGCACCGCTTGATTCACGGTGTCCTCTTCTTCGGCGAGGCCGCCCACGATCATACAATCTTCGGTCAACCCGGTGACGCCGGCCAACGACAGCGTGGTTTGGAGCGCGGCGATGTCGGCCGCGGTCGGGCCCATGGCGGCGTTTGCCCATTTGTACGAACAATGGTGTTGGAGGGCGGCCGGTTGAGGCGGGCTGAAGAGCGCTTGCCCCGTCCAATTGGGCGGCGGAGCGGGGCACGCGGCCGTCGTCTTGATGCCAATCCACTTGGTGCCGCTGCACCCGGTCGAGCCCGAAGGCGGCGGGTTGCTCATCGGCGTCGACGAGGGCGTCGTGACGTCGACCTCGGGCCCCTCCGCGTAGCACCCGGGGGCGCCCAAGAACGAGAGCGCGACAGGCAGGCTAATGAGGGCGAACCGATACGCGGCATGGAGCGACATTGGATGTCTCCTTGATGGCGAATGACTGCTTATGGTTGCGTCGATGGGGCCTATGGATCACGCCCCACGTTTTTGACACGACGACCCGACGAAGAACGTCACCGGGTGAGGATCACCTTGGCGCGGAGGATCTTCACCGCCTTGGCGTCGACGGGCCGCTCGGGCGGGAGCCGCGCGGGCAACGCCTCGCGCCGGCCGACGGCCAACCAAAGCTCCCACGCTCCGTCCGGCGCTCCGCCAAAGACCGCCTCGCGCGTCCCCGCGATGCGGATGGATCCATTTTCGGCTTGAAATGAAGGCTCGAACGCGTGCGCCTCGCCCTCGCGCACGAGCGCGCCGCGCACCGCGACCGCGCCGTCCACCGCGTCATGAGGGCGCGCGAGGATCTCGATCTCCGTGCCTGGGCCGAACGCGGGCGGCCCCGGGGGAGCAGGGATGTTGCGCGACGAGGCGCGGCCTCTGCCCACGTCGAGATCGTAGTCGGGCACGGGCGCGATCCCCGGCGCGCGGAGAAAGAGCGCGACCCCCGCGGCCAACGCGAGCGCGCCCGCGAGCGCGCCGATGGCGCTCCGCCTCTTGAAGAGCGGCACCACCGCGGCGCCCTTCGCGGGGAGGGCGCCGAGGACATGATCGGTGATCGCGTCGATCTCCGCGTCGTCGAGGGGTTTTGTCGCCTCGCGCATCACCTCGCCGACGGCCGGCGACCCGCCCTCGCCCGGCTCCTCGGCGACGGACGATCCGCGGGCGCGCTCCTCCCAGCGCGGATCCGCGGCGATCGCGTCGTCTTCGCGCGCGCGCTGCCCGAGCTGATGGAGGAGGTCTTGATGGCTCACGTGCTCTCTCTTTTTATGTTAGGCGAGCGCCGGATCTGACAGCACCTCGCGCGCAATTTTTTGAGCGAGCTTGCCGAGCCTGCTCCGCCAAGCGTACACCGCCGCCGCGTTCATCCCCGTCTTCTCGCACACCTCTTCGACCGAGAGCCCCTCGACGTACAACGCATGAAACATCGCGAGGCCCTGATCGCTCAAGTGGCTTTGCATCTTGGTCAAGATGGCGCCGAGCGCCTCCCTCGACGCGGTGACGCGCTCCGGGCCGCGGTCGCTCTCGGCGCTCCCGTCCAGGTCCTCGGGCGCGGTGGGCTCGTCGATCCAAGGGTTATTGCGCTTGCTCCGCAAGATGGCCATCACCTGCTGCTCGGCGATGAGACCAACGAAGTTCGAGAGCGAGAGCCCGCGCGCGGGGTCCCACGCCTTTAGGAGCTTTGCGTCGTCACGAAACAACGCGACGAAGACCTGCTGGACCATGTCGAGGATCTCTTGTCGCACGTCGCGCGCCTTGCCGCGCCTCGCTAAAATCCGCCCTGCCCGCGCTTGAATGACCGGCGTGAGCGCGCTGATGAGCTCGCGCAGCGCGCGCTTGTCGCGAGCCGATGCGCGCTCGATCAAGCTGAGTGAGGGGTCTGCCACGGGCAGCCGGTGAATAATGGTCTTCTCCGGTGAAGTAAAGGCGCGGCTCAACGCACGAGCGCGCGGAAGCTCGACCAATCGGAGGTCTCATGGGCCTCGCGCTCCGCGAGCGCGGCGCGGCGAAGCGCAGAAACGAGGTCCTCGCCGCTCGGCCGCTCGTGGAGGGCCGTCATGATCCGCGCGGAGGCGGCGTCGTCGACGACGCGCTTCGCGGCGATGGCCACGCGGGCCCCCGCGATCAAGAAGGCTTGTCCCAGCCCGAGCCCCGCGCCCGACCACGTCCGCGCGGTCTCGCAGCCCGACAAGATCACCTCCTCGGGCGCCCTTCGGAGCGCGGTGATGTCACCCACGGTGAAGAGCCCGCCGCGGGCGAGCGGCAGCGCGCTCTCCCAACCATCCTTTCCATCGAAGACGCCGTGCCCTGCATAATGGAGCGTGGTCACCCCGCGCCGCTCGACGGCGTCGCGGAGCGCGGTGTGCGTGGCCGCGCCCCGTTCAATCGATTGGACCTCGACCCCGCGCCGCGCGAGCGCCCGCGCGACGGACTCGGCCTCTCGATCCGCGCCTTCGAGATCGCCGCGCGGATTGGCCACCACCACGGCGCTCGGGTGATCGGGCCGCGCCTCGGGGGAGAGCGGCGGGAGGTCGGCGGCATAGGCCACCTCGGCGTGCGCGAGGAGCGGTTTGCCGTGATAAGGCAAGGCGTGGACGTCGGCGCGCTCCAAGAGGCCATGAGCGGCCACGGTGACGCGACGGGCCTTCGCGATCGAGGCGTCGAACCGATCGAGGAGCGCCGCGCCGAGCTGCTCGGGAGATGCCTTTGAATCAATCGCCCCGAGCCGCGCCATCACCACGTCGCGCGCGCTGACGGCGAAGCCCACCCACGCCCGCGCCCCGCCGCGGCCGACAGGGTGATAGACCAACATCACCTCTCCTTCGCCGGGCGCCCTCGGCGGCGCGCTCGGCCTCGACACACCGAGCTTGGAGAGCGCCTCTTCGAGCGCGGCGCGCAGCCTCCCCTGCTCGGCGGCGCGCGCGGCGAGCGCTGCGTCGAGCTTGTTTTTGGGGATCTTCCAATCTTCGGCGGACGCGCGATCGAGCGCCTCGCGCTCCCTGCGATACGACCCCAACGCGGACTCCCATGCTCCCCTCGCCTCGGGCGAGAGCGCGCTCGAACGCTCGATCCAGCCGAGCGCGCCGAGGAGCCGTGATCGGCTCGCCCGCGCGGCGATCGCGGCGTCCTCGACGCGCCCCCTGCGGATCAAGAAATCGATCCTCGCCGCGGCGCTCTCTTCGTGCTTTGCAAAGAAGGTCTCGCGGCCCTCCCCGAGCGGGACGGACCGACTCCACACGTCGAGCTGCGCCTCCGCGTCGGCGTACGCGGCGCTCGCGGCGTCGCTCCGGCCAAGGGCGTCGAGGGCGTCGGCCTTGCCGAGCGCCGCGGTGAAGCGCGCTTCGGGGAGGATCAACGTCTCTCCGAACGACGCGAGCCGTTCGAACGCGGTTAAGGCGGCCGCGGGATCGCCGCGCGCGAGCGCGATCTTGCCCGCGAGGACGAGCCACCACAGCTCGATGCGCGGGCCGGGGCTCGGGCTCACGCTCCGCGCTTTGTCGAGGTGCGCCTGCGCCTCCGTCGCCCGGCCTCGATCGACCTCGGCGAGCGCGGCGTTGGTGAGGTAATTGGCGAGCGTGGAGGGGCCTTTGCAGCCCTGCTCGTGGAGCGCGATCGCCTTTAAAATAAGCTCAATAGGGCTCGACTCCACACCTCCTCCGGGCGCCGCGGGCCCCGCCCGGAGCGCGAACCAACCACGGTTGTTGAGGAGCGCCGCGCGGCGGCAAGGTGAGGTGTCCGGGGGCAGCAGCGACTCGGCCTCTCGGAGCAGCGCGCCGGCCTCCTCGTGGCGGCCCAAGAGCGAGAGCGCGTCGGCCCAAGGCTCGAAGACGTTGGCCCGATCGCTCGCGAGACCGAGCCTCTCTTGGCGCTCCGAGGCCTCGCGGAAATGCCCGAGCGCGGCCCTCAGGTCCCCCGCCTCGTACGCGATCCAACCGCGGAAATAGGGCGCGAGCGCGCGATTGTGGGCGTCGAGCGGCTCGATCGGCCGGACCCCTTCGATCGCCCGCCTCGCCTCGGCGAGCCTGCGCGACGGGAACAAGAGCGTGAAGGTGAGCGCCAACCGATCTTCGATCTCGTCGGAGACGCGACCCGCCTCGGCGTCGCGTAAAATGGCCTCTTCGAAGAGCGTTTGCGCGCGCTCGCCCCGGCCCCGCGCGCGCTCGATGCGGGCGAGCTTTCGTTTGGCCAAGAGCGCCGCGGGCCCGGGCTTCGCGTCGATGAGCCTTTGAAGGACGGCCCCGGCGCCGTCGAGGTCACCCCGTCGCCGGAGCGCCTCGGCCTCGTCGAGCGCCGGATCGATCGTCCTCGGCGCGAGCTCCTGCGTGAACGTGGTCACCGCGCCGGCGCGCTCGGCGGCGACCTTCAACGCCTTCGCCCCCTCGGCGACGTCGGCCGTGACGAGGAGCCCGCCTTGCACCGAGATCCCTTTGGCGGCGAGAGGGCCTTTGCCCGCGTCCACCGAGAGGGCCGCGCCGGGAGATGCGTTGATCCAGATTCGGAGCTTGAGATCCCGGGGGATCTCGCACACGGTCTCGCGCTCACCGCGGCGCACGACCGCGGCGCAGCCCGAGAGCTCGACCGCCAGCGACGGCGCGGGGGCCGGCGGAGGCGCCCTTCGGCACGCGACCGTCGCGAGCGAGAGAGCGAGCGAGAGGACGAAGGGGCGCGCCGGCACCCGCGGATGGTGGGAGCGCGCGTCGCGGGTGTCAATCGCCGGGGCAGCTCCCCGCGGCGAGGCCGATGTTGAGAGCACACTTGGTGTCAGCCGCGCTGTCATGGACCGTGTCCGTCGAGAACATGTTCGCGACGATCCGCGTCCCGGT
This sequence comes from uncultured Polyangiaceae bacterium, assembly GCA_964437785.1. GTDB lineage: Bacteria > Myxococcota_A > Polyangia > Polyangiales > Polyangiaceae > CAYTJL01. The sequence continues at coordinate 21,403 of CAYTJL010000116.1, read as the reverse complement.
GGCCTGCGGCGTGACGGTGACGCCCGCGTAACCGTTGCTCTCGAAGCGGTTGTTCATCACCATCGCTCCATACGATCCGAGCCGGAGCGCGCCGATCAAATTGCCCTCGACGCGGTTCGCGGTGATCACGTGATCGTTGCTCCACACCCCACGACCGTCGTCGCTCCCGAAGATCTTGACGCCGATCCACCCGAGGCTGAGCGTGCTGTCGCGGATCACCCAATGATTCGCGTCCTCGTGGATCATGACGTTGAACGCGTTCGCGTAAATGGACGAGCTCTGGACGTTCACCGAATACGCATGACGCCCAAAGACACCGATGCTGAAGCCGGCGACGCGCGTGTTCTGGATCGCGACGACGTTGCTGTTCGAGACGTTGATCCCGCCCGTCCACGGCCCGCCGCCCGATCCCTGGATGTCCAGATCGCGAATGACCACGTTGGTCGGGTCCGGGAACGTGTGTTTGATGCTGATCCCCGCGGTGTTGGGGGGCAAGTCCTCGAAGACGAGCTTGCCCTCACCGTCCGGGCCGACGCCCGCGAGCGTAAAGCGCGAGGGGATTCGGATCGACTGGTGCAACGTACAGACCTCATCGATGACGAGCGTCGCGTTCGCGTGCACCGTGCCCTCGACCTGCGCCAAGAAACAAGGCAGGTTCTCACAGCCGCCCACCTCGCTCAAAAAATAGAAGCGGGGGTTGGTCACGTTGGGGAATCCGCCCGGCGGGATGCTCGGGCAAAGAGAGATGTCGCCGAGGAGGTCGCCGTCGCCGAGCTTCACGGGGTCGAGCCCGGCGAGGAGCGCGGCGTCCCCCGAGGTCCCCGCGCCGGAGGTCTGCGCCTCCGCGCCGCCGTGCGAGAGGACGAGGGAGAGCAGCGCGGCGCCGGCGAAGAGCGCGGGGCGAAGGGTGGATTGGGCATGAGATCGCATGATGGTTGTCTCCTCACGTGGGACGATGGTTCGAATAAAAAAGAGATGGGGTGTCGGCCCCGCGGCGCGGGCGCGGGGCCGATCACGAGATAGGATGAGAGCGCGTTACGGGCAGGAGCCGGTGGTCCACATCCCGGGAGCTTCGTTGTGCAACGTGACGACGGCCTTGGGGTTGACCCCGAGCTGCTGGCCCATGCCGGTCGTGATGTACCCGAGGAAGATGTTGTCGGCGACGAGCTTGTGGGCCCTGCCGTGGAGCTCGTGCTCCTGGATCGTGGCCGTGATCTCGTTGCAGTCGAACGGCGCGTAGCTGACGGTCGCGATCATGAGCGGTCCGGCGGCGGAGATGTCGCGCACGGTGACGCCGGTGAACATGCCGTTCGGATCATCGCTGCTCGGGTCCGAGAGCGGCGAGAACGTCTTGCCCGTATCCTCGGAGTAGAGCTCGTCGACCCCCGAGGGAGATGCGGAGTTGTCGGCCATCATCGCGACCCGCCCGGCGTTGGTCGGGAGCAGCTCGTTGATGCGATAAATCGCGAGCCCGCCGGGGATTTTGTCGAAGAACCCCGAGGTGTGCTGGAGCCCCTGGTCGTAGCCCGCGTTCTGCCGGTTATCGATCAGGAAGTAATAAAGCGGGTTCGAAGTCTTGATCTTGAACACCGTGGGCTCGACCGGGATGTTCAGGAATTCGGTGCCGGCGGTCTGCGCGACGACGATGCTGCTCATGCTGCCCGGCTCGATCTCGATGGGCGTGATGAAGCCCACGCGCGCCCTCGCCCACGCGCTCATGGCGACAGGCGTGGTGCCGGAGGGCTCACCGTCCCTGCGCCCCCAGCTCCCGCCCGCCATCAAACAGAAGTCGCCGAGCTTCGTGGGGGGTTTGTAGAGGTCGGGCAGGCCGATCGCGTGCCCGAGCTCGTGCGCCATCACGCCCATGGTCGCGGGGACCTCGGTCAAGGTCCCATTGATGTTGTGGCGTTGAAGCTCGCCGACGGTCACGTACCCCGGGATGGTCTTCCCCGCCACGCTGGGCGGGACGTAGAAGCCTTTGGCGTGAGCCCAAATCGAGGGCGTCTTCCCGGTGTTCGCGGCCTCATAACCGGCTACGACGAAGAGGAGTTGGAGCTCGTCGCCCCGGATGACACCGTCGTTGTCGGTGTCGTACGAGGCGAAGTCCACGTACTGCGCGGCCCTCGCGATCGCCTCCTTGAGATAAATCTGGAGGAATTCATAGTTCTTTTTGCTGTTCGGGTGGGGCGCGGGCAGGCGGATGCGGACGACGCCGTCGTTGGCCGTACCCTGCGTCTCCATCGCGGGAGAGAACGAGAACTGCCCGCGGGACATGTCGTTGTAATAATGATTCACCGACCCGGGCAAGCTGCCATAAATGGTCTGCTTCCACTGGTTGATGTCGGTCGTGAGGAGCCCGGTGAACGCGCCGGGGAGCGAGATGTCGCCGATCGTGCCTTGGGTGAACTCGACGAAGATGGTGAGCAAAGGCCGCTGGGTCGCGGTGGTGATCGTGGGGCCGGCGGCGATGGGGAGCGAGGGGATGTGCGAATCCGCCTCCTCCCAGATCGCGGCGAGGGTGTCGTCGCTGATCTCGGGCAGCGCGCTCGGGGGCACGCGGCCGCCGTACGTGGTCAAGCTCGCGAGCGGCGTCCCCGAGGGCACGAGCATCGACGCGCCCGTCGCGTCTTGGACGACGGAGGCGACGTGATATTCCCCGCTCGCCGGGTCGAGGACAGCGACGATCCCATCCTCTGTCTTGACGTAATCAAACGCCTCATCCCCAATCACCTCTCCCAAGAACACAGCGCCTCTCGCGTCGAGCGGCAGCTCGCGGAGGCCCGGCTCGGCCGGGACGGCCAGCGCGCTCGCGCCGGCGAGGGCGACGGTGAGGCCCGTGCAAAGCGCGGTGAGCCGGCGGACAACGCGGCCGCCATTCGAACGAACGATGGTGTCGAGAGATCGCATGACAAACTCCTCCTCGGGTGACTCGCGCGGTTCGGAGCGATGGGGGCGAAGACGCGCGCCCGCCGCCCGCTCACGGAGCGTCGATGTCACCTCGCCGCTTCCCTTCGCGGCGTTCGAGGAGGGTTATGGAAGGGGTCCGGGGTTTCTGACAGCCCCCCGGAGAAAAAAACGAGGGGCGGCTACCGGCGGCCGAACCCGGCGAGCTTGCTCTCGGCGAGGACGACCTCGTCGCAGTCGATGCACCGGGTCTGGCCGTCGATCTCTTCGAGCGTGCCAATCGCGCCGCACTCGGGGCACCGCGGGGCGAGGCGCCCGCGGCTCTCTTCGATCTCTTTGGCGAGCGCCTTCTCCGCCTCGATCTCGCGCTCAATCTCGCCCGGGGCCACACCTTTGATATCGCGGTTCGTCGTCATCGCCTGCACCCTCAGCCGAACGTCATTTTGAGCGCGCCCATCACGTGATGGCAGTCGACCGCCTTCTCGGGCGCGGGCCCCTCACACAGCCCCTTGAGCGTGGTGAGCGTGCGGATGAGCGTCGCGAGGCCCGCGTTGAAGACCGAGATGCCGCTGTAATACCCGGTGAGGAGCAGCGTGTCGGCCAAACGCTCCACCGGGAGCCCCTCCATGAGCCCCCAATAAAGGTGGATGGCGACGAACAAGCCCCCTCCCCCGCTGCGCGCCGCGAGCAGCGCGATGATCCCGACCTCGCGCTGCTCGGGCGGGAGCACCGCGGAGTCGAAGAGCCTATCGACCATGGTTTGCACGTACGGCACGGCGGGGCCGAACGCGCCCGCGACGCCCGCGACCGCAGAGGCCTTCATACGCGCGCGATCGTAGCCGCTGCGAAGCAGGGTGATGTCCGCGTCCGAGAGGATGCCGCGGACGTCGCCTGCGGGGAATTCCTTCGATCCGTCACCCACTACCATGATGCTCGTCCTCCGGGTAAATCAGCGCGTCGAAGAGCCCTTGGGTCTCTCCGCCGGTAAAGTCGATGGTCGCCCCGTTGAACCACGCTGCGCCCTCCCCGGCCAAGATCGAGACGAAGCGCGCGACCTCGTCGAGCGTCGAGAGCCTCCGCGCGGGGAGCGCGCGGTGGAGCACGTCCACGAGCCGCGGGCGCGCGTCGCCGAAGGTCCGCTCCAGCGCGGCGGTGCGGACCGCGCCGAACTTGAGGAGGTTCACGCGGTGTCCCTTGGGGCCGAGCTCGTGCGCGAGGTGCCGGATGTAGACGTCGAGCGCGGCCTTGCTCGCCGCGATGAGCGCCGTGTTGCGGAGGACCGTGTCGACCATGGGGTTCGAGAGCCCGAGCAGGAGCGCGCCCGGCGCGAGCAAATCTCGCCTGCAGAGCTCTTGTGCCCAATACACGAACGAGTGCGCCATCGACGCGAACGTCTTCTCGAACTGCTTGGGGGAGACCGGATGATCGCCGGAGACGAGCCTCCCCACCGACGCGTTGGCCACCGAATGAACGAAGAGCTTTACGCTCTTCGGGCCGGCCAAGGCCACGAGCTCGGCCGCGCCCTCGGTCGCGCCTTCGGCGGTGCCCGCGTCCGCGCGCCGCATGTGGATTTGCCGGCCCACCGCGGCGACCGCGGAGCACACCGCATCGGCCGAGCTCTGGTGATTGCCGCGGTGGACGCCGAACACGTGATATCCGGGGTCGACCGCGATGGCCTTGGCGATCGCGGCGCCCGTCCCCGACGACGCGCCCAAGATCACCGCCCAAGGGCGATCGTGCTTGGGGCCGCCGCCGCTCACAGGCCCGCGCGGCGCCACAATCCCCTCTCGCCCGGAACCATCACCGCTCATGACTCCCCCCTTCGGATCGCGCGCGCGCGATCGATGAGCCCTTGCACCGCCCCCGTGACCTCCGCGTGGAGCCCGGCCCACGCCGCTTTGTCTCTTGGATCGATCTCCCCATCACGAGGGAGGGTGATCGGCTCGCCGATGATCTGGACGATCTTGGACGGGAAAGGCGGTGAGATGGGCCAAATCCCGAGCGGGCCGACGCCCACCCAAACAGGCAGCCGGCCCGGCACCCGGAGGCGCTTGCCCCACGCATATCCATCGTTGAGCCCGACGTAGGTGTCGTCCACGCCGGCCGCGCCCACGGGCACGATCGGGAGGTTGTGTTTGACCGCGAGGCGCAGATATCCAACCCTCTCTCCCCACTCGACACGATAGCGATCAAGCACGCTCCGGCAGCCCTCGCGCGTGCCCCCCGGCGTCACGATGATGGAGTCGCCCCGCGCGATCGCCTCTTCGATGTCGCCCTCGCCGGTCACGAAGCCCACGCCCTCGACGAGCCAGCGGAGCACCGGGACCTCTTTAAACGTCGCGTGGATAATGGGCCTCGGCTCGGGCCCTCCGCGCGCGCGGAGGACCGATTGCAACATACAGAGATCATGCGCGATGGGGCGCCCGTGATATCCCGCGATGAGCGCCGGTCCGCCCTCGGAGAGCCGCTCGGCGCCGATCACTTCGAAGCGGTGCCACCGCCGCATGACGTCCCAATACGAGAACCACGCCGCGCGCGCCGCCTTGCCTCCCAGCGTCATTCGGCCTCCGGCGAGGTGCGGTAAATCATCGCGCCGTACGCGGTCCCCGCGCCCACCGCCGCCATGAGCACGCGCTCTCCGGGGCGCACCTTGCGAGAGCGCATCAAACGATCGAGGCTCACCGCGATGGAGGCCGCGCCGACGCTGCCGATCTCGCGCACGACGATCATCGTCTTGTCGGCGGGGACCTCGAGCGCGCCGAGGATGCGCTCGAGCATTTGGCCGTTGGGCTGGTGCGGGAGCACCCACTCGATGTCGCGAACCGCGACGCCCGCCTGCTCCGCGGCCCGCTTCGCGCTCCCCACGAGGGCCGCCGCCGCGCGATCGGTCATCGCGTCGTACGACGCGCCGAACGTGATCGAAGGTGGTTTGCCGGTGATGCCGGGGTGAGGCATCGTCACTTGGTCGCGCAGATCGGCGTTGTTCTTGAGGACGCTCGCGACGAACCCCTCGCCCGCGCGGGCCTCGTCGAGGATCACCGCGCCCGCGGCGTCCCCCATGATGAGGTAAGGGCGCGGCGATTCGGGCGGTAAAAAGCGGGAGAAGATCTCGGACGCGACGACGGCCGTTGGGCCGAGCCCGGTGGCGACCGATCGCGCCGCGAGATCGAGCCCCGAGAGGAAGCCCGTGCACGCGTTGTTGAGATCGAAGGCGTCGCACGTGTCGCTGAGATCCATGTGCTCGAGCAGCTTGTTCGCCGTCGCGGGCACGAGGCTGTCGCCGCCCGTGGAGCTCACGAAGATGACGCGCGCGAGATCGCGCGCATCCATCGCGGCCGCGGCGAGCGCCTCGCGGAGCGCCTCCGCGCCGAGCGCGGCCGTCGTGGTGCCGGGCTCGACGAACCTCCGCGTGGCGATGCCGATCCGCTCTTCGACCCGCGCGGGATCGCGGTGAGGGACCGCGCGCATCGCCAGCTCGCGCGTCGTTCGAACCGAGCCGCGCAGCGCGCTCCCCGTCCCCGCGATCCGGGCCGCGATCACGAGGCGCCCCCGCTCACGCGCACCCCGGGAGGAGGCCACGCGCTCGGGCGCGATCGGCGGTGCGACGAGAGCCGTTTCCATGCGGCGTCGACGCGATCGACGGTCTTCGCCACCTCGGCCGCGGACGAGTCCATGATCCGCGTCGCGTCGCCGAAGTTGCGGAAGTCGAGCTCAGCCTCGGTGGGCCGCGCTTCGAACGCGACGTGGGCCGACGCCGACTCCAGCTCGCCGACCTCGTGCATCATCACGAAGAGCGATCGGATCACGTCGCGCGCGCGGCCCACCGGATCAAGCTCGTACAAGAAGCGCCCGATGGGCCCTGGAAACCTGGGCGCTCCGGCCTCGCGCGGGGCCGGCGGCGGCACCACGTTCGACGCGACGAGCAGGTCCGCGCCGCGCGCCGAGATCACATCGACCGGTACGTTGTCGATGATCCCGCCGTCGACGTAGCGCGCGCCCGGGACGGTGGTGGGCGCGAAGATCCCTGGAAACGAGCTGGATGCGCGCACGCCGAAGCCCACCGTGCCCGTGGTGATCACCACGCGCCGGCCGAGCGCCATGTCGGTCGCGACGGGGAAGAAGCGGATGGGGAGCTCGTCGAGCCGCACGCGATCGAGGTCTTTGTTGACGACCCGCGAGAACGCGATGCTCGACAAAACAGCGCTCTCCGCGGCGCGCTGAAACGCGCTCGTCCTGCTGAGGAGGAGATCGAGGCCGTCCACGGGCCTCGCCGCGTGATACGCGCCGACCACGGATCCGAAGCTCGCGCCCGCGATCAGATCGACGGGGATCTTTCGCTTGGTCATCGCGCGGATGAGCGCCACGTGGACGAAGCCCCACGCGCCGCCGCCGCCGAGCGCGAGCCCCACTTGCCGTTGGGTCATCGCGCGACCGAGGTACGAGAAGCACTCGCGCGCGCCGCGGCGCTCACGCTCGGATCGCGCGGCGTCGAGGTGCGCACACGCCTTCGCGAGCGAGGGGCGCGGGCTCCTGCGATCGAGCTCCGCGAGCCTCTCGACGCCGAGGTAAAGGCGACACGTGTCGGCGTGGCGCGCGTCGGCCGGCGCCTCGGTCTCGGGCTCGGGCTCGCTGCCGCGCACGAGGTTGCCCATCATCCCGATCGCGCGCGCGACGCCCCGAGGAGCGGCGCTCGGCGCGCTCGGATCGAGGACCACCGCGTGGATCACGCACGGGACGTCTTTGGGATCCGATCGGCGCTCGTCCGGGTCGCGCCGGAGATCGACGCGCGTGTGGATGAGGCCCTCGGCCGCGAGCCGCTCACGCGCCGCGCGGGCCTTGTTTTCAGGGAGCAAAGAGAGATCGAGGAAGATGTAGTCGTAGCGGTTCAGCACCACGAGCGCACGCGCCTCTCCTTGCCACGCGAGCGTCTGATCGAGCGACACGTCCGCGCGCACGACGCCGCCTTCGCCGAGCTCGCCCTCGACCGGCACGTCGCCGAGCGACTCGACGACGCGCAGCACGAGCACGCGATCGCCGAAGTCGAGCGTGATGGCCTGCGCCAGCAGATCCGTGACGAGCCCGAGCGGCGCGCGCATCGAAGGCTCCGCGGTGAGCACCGCGACCTCCGCGCTCCACACGTGCTCGGGCGTGCGCGCTTCGAACGACAAGCCCTCCAAGCCCGATGAGCGCGGGCGCTCGTCGTTGGTCGACCGCGACGGAACAGCGCTCTGATCTTCGACCATGTTGCGCTGGAGCGAGGCCGAGCTCTCGCGGACCGCGTCGAACCTGCCCCGCGCCACGAAGAGCAGCTCGATGGGTTGGAGCGAGAGGGGATCCGCGATCGCCGACACCACATGAGGCTTGCCGGACGCGACCGCCATGTCGCCGGCACACCCGCCCTCCATCACGGCACCGATGAAGGACCGATCCCCGCCCTCATCGCGATAGAGATGAACCTCTCCGCGGAGCACCACGAAGAACCCGCCCGGCTCGCCGCCTTGATCGAAGATGGCCTCGCCCGGATCCTTGCTCACCCGCTCCCCGGTCTCGACGAGACGCCGGAGCACGCGCTCGCTCACGTCGCGAAACGCGATGGAGCGGCGGAGCGCTGCGAGCAATTTGGGCGACGCGTCATCCATGATGCCTCCGCGCTCCGGTTTGAGCGGAGCGCAACAGGGTGCAACCTAGCAAAAGGTAGGATCGCTGACCACCCCTGGAATCGGACGTCATCGGCGCCGTCCCTCCGCGCAAACAGCCCTCCATCAAAAGCGATGAAGAGGAGCTATCGAGTCACTTGGCGCGGGGCGAATTACGAATCTTGGCGACTGGCCACATCGAAGAGACGTTGCGGAGCTGTTGGCGCTGCGCCTCGGTGATGGGGACATCGATATAGAGCCTGAGCCTGCGATCCTCGACGACGCCGCGGAGCGTGCCGCGCGGGGCCGGCGGCGCGCGGAGGATGTCGCTGATGTCGCGGACCAACGCGGGTGGGACCCGGCCGCGCTTGACCTTCACCCTCTCTCCCTCGATGGCCAAACAGAACAGCTCGTTTGCGCGCATGATCATGAGCACGAGCGGAATCATGAGCACGAGGAGCAGGAGCGCGCCGGCCAAAGGCATATCGACCCGGGAGAGTATACGTGATTGACGCACGGCGGGCGGTCCTCCATCACACGGATCGTGCTCCGCCCCGCCGACAGCGCGCTCACCATCGACTGGGGCTCGTTCGCGCCGCTGCGCATCAAGGCGCGCGCGGTCGCCGAGGGCTTGTTCGCGGGCATGCACCGCAGCGTGCGCAAAGGGCCGGGCGTGGAGTTCGGCGGGCAGCGGCCTTATGTGCCGGGCGACGATCTGCGCTTCATCGATCGGCGCGCCCTGCTCCGTCACGAGCGGTGGATGGTGCGGCAGTTCGAGACCGAGACGGACCGCGCGCTCTTCTTGTGCGTCGATGCGACCGCGTCCATGGCGTATCGATCGAGCGGCGCGCCGGGCTCCAAGGTCGCGTTCGCGGCGCTGCTCGGCGCCGCGCTCGCGCGCGTCGCGCTCGCGTCGGGCGATCCGGTCGGGCTCTCGTGGCTCGGCGGGCGAGGCGCGCGCCCGCTCTCGCCGATGGCCGGGCGCGAGGCGTTCGAACGCGTGGTCTCCGCGCTCGAAGAGGTCACGGCCACGGGCGACATGGGCGCGGATCCGGCCGCGATCGATCTCGCGCTCGGGCCCATCGGCCGCCGCGCGCGCCGCGGATCGGTGATCGTGCTCCTCTCGGATCTGCTCGATTTACCGGACCGCGCGCTCTCGTCGTTCTGCGCGCTCGCGACGCGCGATCGCACGATCCTCGCCGTGCGCGTGCTCGATCCCGCCGAGGTCGCGCTGGGCTTCACGGGGACGGTGCGCCTCAAAGCCGCCGAGGGTGATTTCGTCGTCGAGGCGGACGTCGATCAGGTGCGCGCGCTCTACCAAGAGCGGCTCGCGTCGGTCGCGCTCCGCTGGTCGCGCGAGCTCGAGGCGCGCGGAGGCCGCTTGATCGACGCGACCACGACCGGCGACGCGTCCGAGGTGCTGCGCGCCGTCATCCGCGCGATCGCGGGCGGCCCGGGCTCGGTGCTCGTGGGTCGCGACCCCGCGCTCGCGGGCTCTCAGGCGAGCGGGCGAGGCGATCGATGAGCTTCGCCGCCGCGTCCGCGCTGCTCGTCGCGCTCTTGGTCGTCGCGCCGCTGCTCGCGCACATGCTCCGCAGGCGGCGCGCCGAGGAGCAGCTCTTCCCCGCGGCGCGGCTCGTCCCCCCGACGCAGCCCACCGCGCGGCGCAGGAGCCGCCTCGAAGATCGCGCGCTCTTCGCGATCCGCGCGCTCGCCGTGGCGGTGGTCGCGCTGCTCGGTGCGACGCCGTTCGTCCGCTGCTCGCACCTCGCGATCGGCCGCAAAGACGGCGCCAACATCGCGCTCGCGGTCGTGGTCGACGACTCGCTCAGCATGCGCGCGAAGCTCCCCTCGGGCACGACGCGCTTCGCGCGGGCGGTGAGCGCCGCGCGCGATCTCGTCGGCGCGCTCGAAGAGGGCGACGCGGTCACGATCGTCCTCGCGGGCAGGCCGCCGCGCGTGGCGTTGGGCGGCGCGGCCGATCGGCGCGCGGCGCTCGCCGCGCTCGACGCGCTGGCGCCGTCGGACCGCGCGACCGATCTCGAAGGCGCGATCGCGCTCGCGCGCGGGCTCGTGCGCGCGCTGCCGCAGAAGGACAAACGCGTGCTGCTCCTCAGCGATCTCGCGGACGGGAGCCGCGACACGACGCCGCTCGGCGGCGACGACGAGATCGCGCTCTGGGCGCCGCTCGACGAGCTCGCCGCGAACGGCGCGGACTGCGCGATCACGCGCGCGGATCTCGCGGCGGGCGCGGTGCGCGCGCGCGTCGCCTGCTCGTCGCTCCAAGGCAAGGCGTCGCCCGCGGCCGGCCGATCGATCGAGATCGTCGCGCGCGGCAAGGTGATCGCGTCATCGCCGCTGCCCGCGGCGCTCTCGGCCACGGGGGCGCCCGACGTCCGCGCCGAAGAGATCCGCCTCGCGATCCCCAAGGACGCGCCCGAGGCGCTCACGGCGAGGCTCTCGGGCGAGGACGCGATCGCCGAGGACGATCGCGCGCCCGTCGTGCAAAAAGGCGGATCGCTCCCGCTCGCGATCGTGGTCGACTCGACCGCGTTGCACGTCGCGACCGGCGGGCCTCCGCCCATCGAGCAGGCGCTCGCCGCGCTCCAGCTCGACGCGCAGGTGAGGCCGCTCCCGTCGACGCCCGAGCACGCCGACGAGCTCGCTTCGTACGCCGCGCTCGTGGTCGACGACGCGCCGGGCTTCACGCCCGAGGTCCGGCGCGGCGTCGCGGCGTGGGTCGATCGCGGCGGCGTCGTGCTGCTCACGCTCGGCCCGAAGGCCGCCGCCGCGCCGCTCGGCGCGAGCTTCGATCCGCTCGTGCCGGGCGTGATCCGATGGGACACGTCACCGCCCGCGGGCGTCGATCCCAAGAGCGCACCGCTCCTCGGCCCGTCGGTCGAGAGCTTCGCGTCGCTCAACGCGAAGGGCCGCATGACGTTCGCGCCCGAGGCGCTCGCAGGCGCCGACGTGCTCGCGGCGTGGAAGGACGGCGCGCCGCTCTGGATTCGCCGCTCCATCGGGCGCGGCGCGGTCTTCGCGATCGGGCTCCCGCTCGCCACCGACGAGAGCGATCTCGCGCTGCGCCCTGCGTTCCTCGCGCTCTTGGAGAGCTTCGTCAACGCGGCGCGGGCGCGCGGCGGATCGCGTCGCATCGAGGTCGGCGAGGTGTGGACCTTCGACGGATATCGATCGGTCAAGGTCACGCGACAGCCGGCCGGCGAACAAGAGAAACCGGCCGAAATCCAGGCTATTTCGGAGGGTCAGCGGCGTCGCGTCGAGGCGCCGCTCGCGGGCCTCTATCGCTTGGAGCTCGACGGCGAGGTGAGCCAACGCGCCGCCTCCGTGCCCGAGCGCGAGATCGATCTGACGCCGCGGCCCATCAAGAGCGAGACAAAATCCTCGACGCTCGGCGGTGTTCGTCCGGCGCGCGACGTCTCTCCTCACGTGGCCGCCGTCCTGCTCGCGCTCGTGGCGCTGGAGCTCTTCCTCCGGCTGCGCGCGGGCAAGACCGAAGACGCGAACGTGGTCGCGCCCGATCGATAACTTGGCCCTTCCGCGCGCGCGCTGATACCGCCGGCCCATGCGCTGGCACCTGCTCCTCGTCATCCCTGCGCTCGCGTGGACAGGCGAGCCGAGCGCCGGCGGCGACGACGAGGCGCCTCTCCCCCCTGTCGTTCGCGAGGCGCCGCCGAAGCAACAAGCGCCCAAGGTGGCGGAGGCCAAGCTCCCTGTCGTCGCCGCGCCACAACCCCTTATCGAGCCTCCCAAAGAGCTGGTGATCCCGCCCGAGCTCGTGGACGACGGCTCGGACGACCTGCGCGAGCCCGACCTCACCCCGGCCCCCAACACGCCTGATCGGCCCGAGCTGGCGAGCACCGCGCACGAGACATGGGTCTTCGCCGAGCCCCGCTGGCGGTCGCGCAAGATTGGCTATCTGCGCGCGGGCGCCGTGGTGGCGCGGAGCCGTGACGCGGTGTCGCGCGCGGGCTGCTCCGAGGGGTGGTATCGCGTCGAGCCGAGGGGGTATGTCTGCGCGGGCGCCGCCGCGACGCTCAACGTCTCTGATCCCGTGGTCGAGACCTCGTTCAAGCGTCCTCGGCGCGACGGGCTGCCGTACCTCTATGCGATGTCGCGCTTCCCGCCGCCGCCGTTCTACGTGCGTTTGCCCAGCCGATCCGAGATCGCGACCACCGAGCCCGACATCGCAGGTCATTTACGTAAGATCGCGCTCACGTCACGGGACGCTGATTACGTCGCGCCCCCGCCCGCCGAGCCCACCCCCGGCGTGCTCCTTTATGGCCGCTCCGCGCCGGGGCTCGGCGACCAGCCCAAACGATCTTCGCGCGCGCTCACCTTCGGTCACGCCAAAGCCCGCTCGGGCTTCGCGCTGCTCTCCACGTTCGACTACGAAGATCGCCGCTACGGCCTCACCACCGATCTGACGGTGATCCCCATCGACCGGACGCGCGTGGTCAAGCCATCATCGTTTCATGGCATCACCCTCGATGACGAGGTCTCGTTGCCCGTCGCCTTCGTGCGCAGCAAACACGCGTCGCGGTGGCAAAAGGGGCCATCGGGCGGGATCACGCGCGGAGCGCCGCTCGGCTTCCGCGAGGCGGTGCCGCTCACCGGGCGCGAGCACCGCATCGGCGGCGTGAGCTATTGGGAGGCCAAAGACGGCTCGTTCATCATGGTCGATCAGGCCGTTCGCATCGACGCGCCTCGCTCGTACCCCGCGTGGTCGGCGGGCGGCCGCAAGTGGATCGACGTCTCGATCTTGAAGCAGAGCCTCGTCGCGTACGAGGGCAAGAAGCCTGTGTATGCCACGCTCGTCTCGACCGGCGCGGACGGCATCGGCGACCCGAAGAAGACGCGCTCGACCATCCAAGGCGCGTTCCTCATCCACACGAAGCACGTGTCGGTCACCATGGATGAGGACAAAGCCGGTGATCAATTCGACTTCCGCGACGTGCCCTTCGTCCAATACTTCACCGAGGGCTTCGCGCTCCACGCGGCCTATTGGCACGATGAGTTCGGCACGCCGAGGAGCCATGGCTGCGTGAACCTCGCGCCCATCGACGCGGCGTGGCTCTTCAACTGGACCACGCCCGAGGTCCCCGCGGCGTGGCACGCGGCGCTCTCGCTCAAGCGTGGGACATTGGTCTTCACCCACCCCTGACTCTGTATTTGCCTCCGGCGGGCGGGTCCGCATTCACCTCGAATTTGCCTTTAACGAAAGGCCGTAACCCCCCGAAATTCAGGCAAAATTCTCCATCGTAAAGATGGACGTTTCCTGTCCTACCGGGGGCTTGTCGCCCGCCTCGATACGACCAAACATGGTCGTATGCACCAAAAGCTCTCGAGGATTCGCTGGTCCCGAAGCCAACTCCACCCCACCACGCGAAGGGTGCCTCGCACCTTTCGAAGGCGGCCCACGTGGCGATGCACCGTCGTGAGGCCCACTGTCGCGCTCTCCGCGCCCTCCTCTCTGGGCGGTGCGGAGCGCGCCCGCGCGCCGCTCGCGCGCGCGTCCATCGTCCCTCCTTCGCGTTGATCCACCCCTGATCGATCTTGCGCTTTACGCGCGCCGCGTTCGCGCGCAAGAGCCTCCGCATGAGCGACTCCCCCGTAACGATCGAGCGCCGCGGCGCCGTGGGCATCTTGACGATCGACCGCGAGACCCGCCGAAACGCGCTCTCCCGTGAGACCCTCTTCGCGCTCGGCCGCTACGGGCGCGAGCTCGTGGCCGACGCGCAGGTGCGCGCCATCGTCGTCACCGGCGCGGGCGACAAGGCGTTCTGCGCGGGCGCCGATCTCAAAGAGCGTCAAGGCATGAGCGCCGACGACGTGCGCACGCAGGTCGGCCTCTATCGATCGGAGCTGGGCGTGCTCGATCGCAGCCCCAAACCCGTCATCGCGGCGCTCAACGGCGTCGCGTTCGGCGGCGGGCTCGAGCTCGCGCTCCTCTGCGATCTGCGCGTCGCGGCGCCTCACGCCGAGCTCGCGTTGCCCGAGACCACGCTCGGCATCATCCCCGGCGCGGGCGGCACGCAGCGTTTGCCCCGCGTCGTGGGCGACGCGCGCGCCAAAGAGATGATCCTCCTCGGCCGCAAGCTCACCGCGGCCGAGGCGCTCGCGTGGGGCCTCGTCAATCGCATCTCGCCCGAGGGCACATCGGTGCTCGCCGACACGCTCGCGTGGATCGACCCCATCGCGAACGGCGCGCCCATCGCGCAGAGCGCTTCGCTCGGCGCGATCGAGGCCTCGTTCGAGGTGCCGCTCGCGATCGGGCTCGAGCTCGAGCGCACGTTCTACGACGAGACGCTGCGGAGCGAAGACCGCCTCGAAGCGCTGCGCGCCTTCGCCGAGAAGCGCAAGCCTGTCTTTCACGGCAAGTGATCGCGATCACGCCATGAGCAAACGCCCCGAGAGGCCCGCGGGCGCAAAGGGCACAGGCGCCGCGATCCTCGCGATCGTGTGCCTTTCGGCGGTCGTCGTCCTTCAAGCGATCGCCTTCAAACGGTGCCTCGGCACGCTCGCGCTCGTGCGTGAGGTGGCGGTCGATGGGCGGCCCGGGCTCGACCCCGAGGACGGGGTCGCGCTCGACTTTCTGCTGCTCTGGGGCCTTCGCGTGGTGAGCTTCGTCGCGGGCCTCGGCGGATGGCTCCTTTGGTATTGGCGATCTCCCAAAGCGCAGGACAAGCGCGCGAGGCCGCGTATCACCGCCACGATCGCGGCCTTCGCGCCGGCCATCGCATGTGCCCTGTTGAGCTTGCCGCTCGGCCGGACCATCGGCGACGACACGCCGCGCGTCTGCCCCGATATGGTGCTGCCGGAGCACCGCCGGGTGAACTATTGCCACGTGCGTTGGGAGGCGAGGATCGATCTGTTTGGCTCGGCGCTCACCGCGGCGGGCGCCTTGGCGGCGATTGGCCTCTTGCTCAAGGTCGAGCGAGAGGGCGAGTCGTGAGCCCGCGGATCAGTCGATGAGCACGCTCGCCATGTCCTTGCGGACGAAGCGGCTGCCATCACGATCATTGGAGCCGGCGGCCGTGATGATCACGTTGTAGCTGCCTTGATGAGCGATCTTGGTCTTGCCCGTGGCGATGAGCTGGGAGGCCAACCCCCCCGGAGCGCGGCTCGCGAGCGGATCACGTGCGATGAAGCTGACCGAAGAGAGCGGAGCGGTCGTGAGCGCCGAGGTTTGGCTCACGTGGGTGAGGGGATCGGGCTTGCCCGCCTTGATGAGCTGATCGCGGAGGTCTGCGAGCTTGGCGATGTCGTCGGGCAAGCCATCTGGATTCGACACCCGCGCGGGGAGCTGCGAGGCGAGCTTCGCGAGCACGTCACGCACGCTCATGATCGGCGCGGTGACCTTGGCCGTCGCGCGGAAGCTCTTAATCGGAGTTTGACCATCGAACATCAGCGCGTGATAATCGACGACCTTGCCCGCGGGCCATCGCTTGGGCAGCCCGATCACGAGTCGAAGCGGTGACTTGACGAACGCGGAGGCGGTGTACCGCGTGTGCTCGGCGCGCGCCGTCGCGACCTCCATAAACCACGTCCCGGGCCTCGGCTCGCGCGCCACGAACGCCACATAACCGCTCCCCTCGATGACGCGGAGCCACCCGTCGCGCGCGGGTACGAGCTTACCCTTCGGATCGCGGAGGCGGACCTGGATCTCGTTGTCTTTCTTGGGCGCGCGCCCGGTCCAATGAAGCTTGGGATCACCCCACGCCACGGTGAACGTCGCCTCGGTCGCGAGCGTGTCCACCATCGCCGCCACGCGGCTCGACGACGCGAACGCAGACTCGTTGGTCACGAGCGCGTCGCCAGACACCTGACCTCGAATGTAGTTATAAATCTCGAACAGGTCGTCGATGTCCGGCATGTAGTAATACCGGCCTCCTGTCATGTCCGCGATCTGCGCGAGCAGCCCTTGATCCGAGAGGGGACCCATCGCGCACGTGTAGATCGGCGGGCCGCCGGCCATGCCGCCCGCCACGGTGAGCGCGGACGGAGATCCGTTGTCGTAGCCGTCCGAGAGGAGCACGATGGAGCGATTGCCAGGGTCCCCGGAGAGCAAATCCGCGGCTCGTTGGATGCCCTCGCCCATGTGCGTCGTGCCGCCGAACGCGACGCCGTTCACCGCTGCGTCGGCCATGGCCTGTGTGCCCGCGGCGATCACCGCGGTGTCGATGCCGGCCGCGGGGAACACCGTCTGAGCGTCGCTGCCAAAGCTCACCACGCCGAGCCGATCGTTGATGCCCATGAGGTCGATGAACTGCGTAGTGCTCGTCTTCGTGATGTTGACGTACCCCGAGCTGACCATGCTCCCCGAGCGGTCCAACACCGCGGCGATCGCGACGGGCGACGCCTCGGGCACGCGCGCGTTGTCGATGACGAGCGCGAAGTCCTGCCATGGAGTCAACATCGAATAAGGGGGCCGCGCGTCGGTCGTGATCGTCGAGGCGATGACGCGCACCACGTAGGTGCCAACCGGGTTTTGGATATACACGCACTCAAGGTTGTTGAGCCCGTCCGCCGCGCCTCCAGACACCGAGAAGCCGTTCGCGAACACGTTGCCTCGGAAGATGGTGCCCGACGACAGCTCCTCGACCTCGAGATCGAGATCGTTGATGAGCGCGGGGTTCGCCCCGGCGAGCGCGGGCGGATCGGTCCACGCGAGGGTGACGCGCAGCGGGACGCCGGCGATGGCTTGGGTCACGCGGATGGTGTGTTGTTGCCCGCTCGCGGTGAACGCATGACGTTGATCGCTGAGGATCTTGGGCCCGCGGTCCGAAGCAGGGGATTGAAGGAGGGTATTTTCGAGGCTGATGCGCCCCCAACCTTGGTTGTTGTTGGGGATGTTGGTGAGAACACCGCCGTTGCCATCCGGGCCGCCGACGAGGTCCTCCGCGCCGACGACCAGCAACGCTTTGAGCACGGCCGGCGACGGATCACGGCCCGTGCGATTGCGCCACCACTCGGTGATGAGCGCGCACGCGCCCGCGACGTGGGGAGATGCCATGGAGGTGCCGGAGGTGCGGAAGTGGTTCGCGTGGTTGTTACCACCGGTGTCCGTATAGGTAGGCCGCGCAGAGGCCGTGGAGCGGGCAGAGATGATATCGGTGCCGGGCGCCGCCACGGTGGGCGCCAGCCTGCCATCGGTCGCAGGGCCGCGGCTCGATCCGGCCGCGATCCCCCGGATATCGTCGGTCGCGGCGCCTTCCCCGGGCCGGAAGTTGAGCGAGTTCCCCGTGAGGATGGCGTTTTTGGGAGACTTGGTGATGGTGGACGCGCCGGGGCCCGAGTTACCCGCCGAGAACACGAGGGGGAGAGGCTGAGAGCGCGCCGTCCCTGGGTCCGCGTCGCGGATGGACGCGTCGACCGCCGCAGAGAGAGCGCCATAGTTGGCGCCGTCGAGCGCGAAGCTGCAATTGACGACATCTGCGTTGTTCTGAATCATCGTAGTGTAATAAGCAGCGATCGAGCCGGTCCCAGGCGATCCAGGCACATCGATCCCGTTCAGCACACCGATTTGTGCGGCAGGCGCCACGCCTTGCCCGAGGCGAAACCCTTGTGGGTCGACATCACCGCTCGCGCTGTTGCCCGCCGCGATGCCCGCCACATGGGTGCCGTGACCATTGGTGTCGGTGGTCGTCGTGCCCCCCGTCTGATCCACGAAGAAGGCCAAGCGGCCTTGGAGATCGGGGAGGAGCGTTGCGCTCACGTTGGTGTCCACGCCGGTGTCGCAGATCCCGATGATGGTCCCAGCACCGTTGACGCCGAGCTCGATGAGCGAGGCCGCATAGCCCGTGACAGGCGCGTTGTTGGGCGGGGCCGCGCCGTTGAGCGACTCGGCCACGATTTGGCACGATCGCTCGTCTTCGAGCATGTACTTGGGCGCCTTGTGCTCCATCCATGACACGTTCGGGTGCCCCGCCACATCGATCAGCTTATCGGCGTCGAGCGCGCACACGAGCGCGGCGACGCCGGGCTTACGCGTGTCGTCTTCGCCCCATTCGCGCACCACGGCGCCGCCGGCCGCGATCACAGCGGCCTTTGCGCCGGCGATGGCGTCTTTGGGATCCACCAGCGCGAGCACGTATTCGATACGACCTGTCATGGCCTTGAGCTCGGGCGCGATACGCCAAACGGGCGCGATGGCCCTCGTCCACGCGACGTGCGGTTGCTTCGCGACCGCCGCGACCTCATCCGGGGTGCCGCGCACGGAGAGGCCATAGACACCCAAGCGGTCCATGACGGTGACGCCGGTCGCCTGGATGGACCGGATCCATGCGGGGTTGGGCGGGGCGACGAGCTGGACCACGTGATGCGTCCACGTCGACTGGCGCGCGGAGGGCACGTCATCTCGTGGGGCGAGCGTGGGCGGGTTTTTGGTGTTGATGGTCGCGCCGCCGATGCGGACCACGTCGGGATCCGGCAGCGTCTTGACGTGGAGACCAGCTTTGGTGAGCGCGGCGATCTGCGCGTCGTCCGCGTCAAAGACGAAGCTGGTATCCGAGCGCGCGATGGTCTTGAGCTTCAGGCTTCGAAAGAGCGGACGATGGTCTGCTTCGGCGGAGACAGCATGCGACGTAACGAGGACACGTGTCGTGCTCATGGTTGGACCCCCCAAGGATGGATGTGGCGGCGGCCGAAAGCGGGACTACCCGCCGCACGTCCTATACGCGGGGCGCCGACCGAATCTGACAGCGAATGTTCATGAGACGCTCGTGGAGGTCTCGTCACCTCGTCCTGCTGACTGACGCGCGCGCGCGCGCCTCGGCGCGCTACGCGATGCCCACCGGCCCGCCGCCCTGCGCCACGAAGCGATCGGCGATGTCGACGAGCAGCGTCTCGGTCATGGCTTTGTGCTCGACCTTGGTGACGGTCTCCTCCGGTTCGAGCACGAAGGAGCCCATCAAGACGCCATCGAGCTCGACCCTGTGCCTGCCGCCGGGCGGCGCGGTGCTGACGTCGTAGACCTTTTTGTCGCGTGCTTTGACCTTCATGGCGCATGGCTTAGCACGGGCGACGCACCTCTGTCGTGCTCGTCGAGAGATGCGCTAAGCTCGCGCCGTGCTCGCGACGAAGGGGGTGCTCCACGATCGCTATCGGCTCGATCGCCTCGTGGGCCAAGGCGGTTTTGGGAGCGTCTACGCGGCCGTTCACCTCGCGCTCGACACCACGGTTGCGATCAAGGTCCTCGACATCCATCGCTTCGTGGAGCCCGAGGCGCGCGCGGAGCTCGTGGAGCGCTTCCTCGATGAAGGGCGGGTGCTCACGAAGCTCCGCCATCCGAACATCGTCGCCGCGCTCGACCTCGGCGTGATGGAGAGCGGAGAGCCGTACCTCGTGCTCGAATGGGTCGAGGGCCGCACGCTCAAAGACATGCTCGCCGCGCGCGGTCCGCTCCCGCTCGACGCCGCGTGGGCGCTCTTCGAGCCGGTGCTCGACGCGCTCGCCTTTGCCCACGAGGCGCGCGTCGTTCACCGCGATTTGAAGCCCGCGAACGTCATGGTGGTCGAGGCGGCGGGAGGAGGGATGTCCCCGCGTGTCATCGACTTTGGGATCGCCAAGATCGTCGCGCCGGACGACACGCCGGGCTCGGGCATCACCGAGACGCTGCGCGGAGCGTACGCGCACACGCCCGCGTACGCCGCGCCCGAGCAGGTGACGCGATCGCGGACGGGCCCGTGGACCGACGTTCATGCGCTTGGTCTCCTGTTCGTCGAGATGGTGACCGGGAGCGCGCCTTATCGCGATGCCGAGAACATCGGCCTCGCGGCGGTGGATCCCGAGCGGCCGACCCCTGCGATGCTCGGCGTCGACGTCGGCTCATTCGAAGACGTCATCGCGCGTGCGATCGCGCTGCGCCCGCGCGATCGCTTCGCCGATGCGCGCGCGATGCTCGACGCCGCGCGGGAGGCCGCGCGTGATATGCCCGCTCCCAAAGCTGCCTCCAGCGCGCCTCGTACGAAGAAGAGCCTCGCGTCTCATGCCCCGCGCGAGGCTCTCTCCATCTCACGCCCTCCCCCGCCGCTGCGGCCTTCTCAAGCACCTGTCTCCGGGGCGAGCGCGATTACGCTGCTCACGGGCCAAGCGCCGGCGCACACGCCTCCTCCGTGGAGGATGAGGGCCGTCGCGGCGTTGGCCATGCTCGCGCTCGCGGCCGGGATCGGCGTCGTGATCGGCCGGCAAAAAGAGGGCAAGGGCGTCGTAACCACACCTTCGGCGCTCCGGGCAGGAGGCTTGATGTGGCACCCTCAAAACGGAGCTTGGCGCGAGGACGAAGGCGCCCTCACCGGCAGCGGCGGCCAGGTCTACAGCGATTGGGTGATGGAAGACGGGGAGATCGCGCTCGACATCGAGGTCATCTCGGACAGCGGTGGGGCTCACGCGGTCGGCGTCGGCTTCCGCGCGAAGCCCGCCATCGACCCGTCGGACGGGAGCGGGTACGGCGCGAACATCCGTATCGCCAAAGGCACCTTCAACATCGTCAAAGGCACGGATGGTGACTGGCAGCCCGTCGACCCTGCTCATCCCACCTATCACCCCTCGCCGGCGATCACCCCAGGCAAGGTGAGCGTCGTGATCCGCGCCAAAGGTGCGTTGATGGAGGTCGAGGTGAACGGAACGGCGATCGCCTCGTTCCACGATGAGACGTATAAAAAAGGTCGCGTCACGCTGTGGGTGGAGTCCCTGAGCCAGACCGTACGATTTTCGAAGATCCGCGCCGTGTCGCGCGGAGGGAGATGAGCGCTCGATCCGCCAAGTCGAGCACGGTCGAGCAAGAAACGTGTAGCCTACCCGGCGGCCCATGCGCCACGACCACACGTTGCTTCAAATCGCCA
>CAYTJL010000115.1:0-28661 GCA_964437785.1 uncultured Polyangiaceae bacterium | reverse complement strand
TCGTCGAGCGGCGTCCCTTGCACGGTGGACGCGGACTGTTCGAGCCATCTCTGCTCGTCGCACCAATGTCTCACGAGCTATCCGGCCCCTCCGCCGAGCCCCCCGGCGAGCTGGGCCAATTGCAGCCCCGGGATCGATCCCACCAAACAAAGTGGAGATTTGGTGTGGGCGCAGATGATGACCACCAAATTCGGCACCTGTACCCCCAAGGGATATACCGTCGTCGACGTCGGGCCCACCGGGGACAGCCTGGTTGGCGGGCGGTGTGATACGTTGAACCAGTACCACGCTTACTACCGTTTGAACGGGGCGGGCGCTCCGCTCGGACACTACGGCGCTTCGTACTCCTTCCCTATCGCCTCATCGTTCGAGGGGTACATCTCGAAGCACAACGACCTCCTCCTCCTCTACAAGGGGTTCGCCTTCACGCAGAATGGGGACCTGACCTATTACCCCAACGGGGGGGCGAGCGTACATTGGATTCGAACAGAGGGGTCGGCGCCGTTCAGCTCGCCCACGATCGACGCTCTCGGCAATCTCTTCGTCGTCTCGTTCGGGTCTTCTCCCTATATGCTCGGCGCGCTCTCGCTCCCCGCGGGCCAATCGCTCGTGCGGCGCGGCCTGGTCGGCGAGTCGTTTCAGCCCAATTTCACCGGCAAGATCGAGGCGGATCAGACCGGGGGTGTTTATCGTCACGGCGCCCTCTCGGCGCCCCTCGATCTCGGCTGCGGCCCCATGACGCCCGCGTCCCCGACGAGCCAATTCTTGACGCGAATCAACGCGGCGTGGGGGTGTGTTTATAGCCGTGTCCTCCCCGCGCCCGTGACCGTGATCGGCGACCCCGACGGGAGCGTGGTGCTCCTCGCCCAATCGAGCGCTGACCTCGATTTGGGCTGTGGCGCGCTCCCCGCGTCGCCCTCGGGCAGCACCTTCGTGACGAGGCTCGACGGCGCCGGAAACTGCCTCTCCGGCGCGGTGTTGCCTTTGCCTTCCGTGAAAGCCCGCTTGAGCCCGGCGGGCGATCTGGTCTTTGCCGCGGAGGTAGGCCCGATCACCGTGGATCTCGGCGGCGGTCCGCTCGCGCCGATCGGCGTACAAGACCTCCTCTTGGGCTCGCTCGACCCCGCGGGCAACCTGCTCTTCGCCAAGCGCTTTGGCGCCGCGGGGGTCACCATGAGCCTCCCCGACGCGCCCGTCGCCTCGGCGTCGAACGACATCTCCATGTTGCCCTCCTATTCGGGGTCGGTCGACTTTGGGGGAGGCCTCCTCGATCACACGAGCGCCATTGTCGTGGCGTCGTTCACGTCCCTCGGAGATCACCTCTGGAGTCGCGCGATTTACGCTACGGGCCAATACAGCGCCAAGGTCGACGGCTGCGGGTCGCTCGTCGTGGCGAGCTCCGACCTCTCCTTCGATCTCGGGCTCGGACCGATCATCGTCGTGCCGCCGGGATCACCCTTGCCGCCCGACACGGCCGTCGCGCGCTTCGCGCCTTAGACTACTGCTAAACTAAAACGATCCTCGTAGGGACGCGCCGCCGGGGCTCGGATGGAAGGTTAGGCCCACGCGCGGGCGCTCGGGGAGATACCAGCTGAGCCCCCATATCAACGTGGTCGTGGCGAGGAGCGCCGAGGCGCCCAAGGATAAGAATGCTCCGTTCCCGTACGCGACCCGCAGGCCCTCGTAGCGATCGGGTGAGCACGAGGGGGTGAGCTTGCAGCGAGCCGCCTCGTCCGAAGCGTGGTTGGATTGCAGCGTGAGCCCGACGCCCAGCGAGAGCGAGATCGCGCTCGCCGCCCCGGCGCCTCCCACCAAAAAGGCACGCCACGCCGGCGAGCGGCGCTCCGGCGGCGGAGCGATCGCGACGGGGGCCGCGACGACGGGGGGTGTGAGCACACGATCGACCTTCATTTCGCGGCCCGGATCGATCATCACCATACCTGTCGCCGAGGGGTAACCCTCCTTCGAAACCGTGACCGACCGCACGCCGGGCTCCACGAACAACGGGCCCTCCACCGGCGCGACGGCCACGACGATGCCGTCGAGCTTGACCTCCGCGCCCGCGGGACCTGCGTTGATCATGAGGGAGCCCACGCGCGGCTTGACGTCCGCCAAGAGCTTTTCAACCTCGCTCCGCTCCGCCCCGTCGAGCTTGTCCGCCGGCGCGTCGCGAAGACCTATCGTGAGATGCTCGGCCGCGTCGCGAGAGCGACCGAGCTTTTGCTCGACGCGACCCAAGTTGAGCGCGATGCGCCAATGCCGCTGCGTCTGCCACGCAGCGAGCAGGAGTATGCGCGCGCGGAGCCATTTTTTCGCGTTCGCGGCGTCGAGC
This sequence comes from uncultured Polyangiaceae bacterium, assembly GCA_964437785.1. GTDB lineage: Bacteria > Myxococcota_A > Polyangia > Polyangiales > Polyangiaceae > CAYTJL01. The sequence goes on along the minus strand of CAYTJL010000115.1, from coordinate 26,329 downwards.
CCGTCGTGAAAGAGCTGCTGCGCCTCCGCCGCGGGGGAGAGCCCAACCGGCGCGTCCGCGTAGACGGGACCTATCCGCGCCAGCACAACCCCCGCGGCCGCCGCCGCCCCAAACCCCCAACCTCTCATGCTCATGAGCCCATCCAAGCGTAGTCGAAGGCCTTTGACAACCCTAAAGATTAGGTCTGCTCTGGACGTAGCGAATGAGGCCGCTGCGGGCGGAGGAGCGTTGACGAGGCGTGGGGGCTGGGATAGCGTGTCGGACGATGGGACGATAAGGAGAAGGTATGAGGTCTCGATGGTGGTGGATACCCTGCGCGTTGCTCTTGCTCGCGCAACCAGCGTGGGCCGACGACGCGGTTGACCCCTACGCCGACGAGCTGGTCAAGCCGCTGACGTGGAAGGAGAAGCAGGCCCGCCAAACGCTGCTCAAGCAGGCGGAGGAGGCGGTCGCCAAAGAGGCTTGGAGAGAGGCGGAGCACGCGCTCGAGAAGGTGCCCGGCCTCATGACCGACGCCGAGGCGCTCCTTTGGCTTGGATATGCCCTCGAAAAACAGGGCAAGCTGGTCAAGGCAAAGACGTTGTATCAGCGCGCGCAGTCGACCGCGGGGCGAGCCAAGAACATTGATTTGACCAACCGCGCGACGATGGCGATCGATGAGCTTCGAAAGCGAATACCGCGCCTAAAGGTCATCATCAGGGGCGATCTCCAAGCCACGATAACCCTCGACGAAGAGACGGTGACGGTGCCGCCGGAGGGCATCGAGGTCGATCCTGGCAAGCATCTCGTCGAGGTGCGCGCGCCCGAGCGCAAGCCGTATCGTATCGGGGTGGCGGCGATCGAGGGCGGGGTTCATTTGGTCGAAGCGAGCTTGCCGCTCATTATGCCTCCCGCGCCCCCCGCGCCGCCGCCTCAACCACCCCAAGCGAGCGGCTGCGCCGAGGGCTGCTCCGTGCCAAAGGGGGATCCCCCGGCGTGGGCGTGGCCGGCGATCGCCGTGACGACAGCGCTCCTCCGGCTGCGCCGCCGTCGAAGGACAGAACGTAAGATGGTTTAAAGCTTCGTAGGAGAGTGCTTCTTTTGAAGCCACGGAGGCACGTTGGCAGGAGGCTGCTTGCCCGCGCCCTGAGCAGGCTTTGGCCCGCTCACCGGCTTTGCAGCAGGCTTGGCCGCGGGCGCGCTGGGAGCAGGGGATTGCGCCGAGGCGCTCGCGGCGGGCGCGGGCTCCTCGGCGCTCGCGGCGGGGGCCTCGACGGAGGCAGAGGCCTTGGGCGCCGCATCGACGACCGCGCTCGCGGAGACCGCCGCGGACGAGGCGGCCGCGGCGTCGCCCCGGCTCCATACGAGCTTGACGATGCCGAGGCTCAACACCAAGAGCCCCATCGCCGCGAGCACGGCCACCACGATGAGCCCCGTCTTGCGGTTGGAGGGTGCTTTGGCGGCGGGCCCGGGGCTGAGGGGAGGTGACTCCAACGGTTGTTGCGTGAAGGGCGCCGTGCTCGACGTGGGCGCGTTGGCGTTGAACATCACCGAAGGCGGCGGAGGCGCGGGCGGCGGCGCGGCCCTCACCGCAGCAGCGACGTTTTCGGGGGAGATACGCACGGTGCCATGCGTGGTGACGAGGTGCTTCTCGTCCGCCGCAGAGGACGAGGCCCACCAACTGTCCGTCGCCTGGGCGGGCGCATCGAGCGGGGATGTGGGGGCAGAGGGGCCGCTCGCGGAGCCCGAGCCCCCACCGTCGATCCGGCGCGGCAGAGGCGCTGTCGTCATGATCCCGGGCTTTGGCAGATCGGGAGAGGCCACCCTCCCGAGCGGGGCCGTGACACGATAGTCCATGTCGTGCTCGAGCTCGGCCCCCGACGTCGGAAAGACAGGTTGCGTCCCGCCGCCTTGCGGCATGGGCGGCGGGAACGCAGGGCTCTGGTAGTTGGGGCTGCTCCCAAACGCAGGAGCCGACGGCATCGGCTGCCGCGGCGGGATAGGCGGTTTGGCCATGTTCGCGAGCACGTTCGCGTCGAGCTTGGCCGTCATCGGCTCATCGCCGCCGCCCATACCGGGCATGACCGGAGGGCCGTTTGCAGGGGCTCCGCCGTAGGCCGGAGGGCCCCCGCCGTACGCCGGCAACGAAGGTGACGAGGGCGCGGGCGGCGGCGCCACCACACCTCCCACCGCGCGCGGCGAGCGGATGGAGGATTGCGCGCTCGGATCCGGCTGCGGCCACGAAGAGCCCGATTGGCCGAGCCCCGGGTTCGACGGGACCGCCGCCGCGGCGTAGCTGCCCGACACCGACGTCGAGGGCACGGTGAAGCGATGGAGCGCGCCCGCGAGGTCGTTCGCGGAGGCAAACCGCTTTTGCGGGTCACGCTCCATGCAGCGCGAGACGAGCTGGACCAGCGAGGGATCGACGTTGCGCAGATACCTTGAGACGACCGGTATCTCGCCGGTCCCGATCTTGATTAAGATTTGGCTGCTGTCCCCTTGAAAGGGCCTAACGCCCGTGAGCATCTCGAAGAGCAGCACGCCGAGCGACCAAATGTCGGCCCGCAGCGTGATGTTCTTTTCGCCCTTGGTCTGCTCGGGGCTCATGTACGCAGGGGAGCCGACCACCCCGCCCGCCACCGTGGTGAGCCCGTCGGAGGCGCCGAGGTTCTTGCTCACCCCGAAATCGAGCACCTTGACGACCGCGCCCTCCGAGCCCGGCTCCTGGTGCAAGAACACGTTGGCAGGCTTGAGATCGCGGTGAATGATGCCTTGCGCGTGCGCGGTGCCGAGCGCCTTCGCCACGTCCCGCGCGATCTGCGCGGCCTCGTGCACGTCGAGCCTGCGTTTGCGACCGAGGTAATCCGCGAGCGTCTCGCCGGTGAGCAGAGGCATCACCAAGAAAGGATCGCCCTCCTCGGTCTCGCCCACGTCGTGCACCTCGATGAGGTTGCGATGACGTAGCTGCGCGCACGCACGAGCCTCCCGTAGGAGCCTATGACGAAGCTCGGGGGTCGACTTGGTGATGAGCTTGAGCGCGACCTCGCCCCCTGTTTGCTCGTGCGTCGCGGCCCAAACCGCGCCCATCGCGCCTTCGCCTATCTGGCGTGATAGGCGATATTTCCCGATCAACACACCTGGTTTGACAACGAGCCCTCCCATGGGGGCACCTCCTCCAAGGACATCGAGGCTAGCCCCAGGCCGAGCAGCGTTGCAATGATTTTATCGGGGATGAGGCACGAAGGAACGTTACGCCGCGCCAATGGTCGCCGCGTAGGCCGCGGGGTCGGCGCACGCGACACGGTGGACATACGTCTTGCCGTCGGTCGACACGACCTCGATGTCGGCGATGCCCTCGATCCGAAGGCGCCCGCGGATCGAGGCGACCAACCCTTTTTGACGATCCTTGGCGAGCGCCGCTTCGAAAACCTCGGGCGTGACCGCGGTCTCGCGCAGAAAAGCACCTTCGTCCAAAGGCAGCTCGGTGAGGCGTTTGAGGACGAAATCGCGCTCGATGACGCTCATCAACGCGCCGGCGGGCGGGCCTTGGGGCTTGTCGAGGAGCACCCGATAAACCGCTTGGAACGCGGGGGCCTGCGCGATCGGCGCGCGGCGCGCGGTGTCGAACACCTTGGCTTGGAGGACGTCGTCCTTCCACTCCGCGTCGCGCACGGCGGCCGCGAGCATGTGCAAGAAGCCGCGCTGCGCTTGGCCGAGCTCGTTCGCGCGGGCGGGCAGCGTTTGTTGGAGCGTGGTTTTGTCCTCGTCGCTCGCGTACTTGTCGAGGAACGTGCGCACGGTGGTGACGCGCCTCGCGAGATGGCCCTTCTCGACGCCGGTGAGCGGCGAGCCTTTGCGCGCCTCGATCTCGCGATCGAGATCGACGTGCGGCATCTGCGTGAACGTGAGCACGAGCTGGAGGCTCGCGTCGAACGTGTCGCCCTCGCTCTTGTCCGCGTCGATCTCGCAGAGGCGGTGGAGCTCCTTCTCGTCGGGGTGGACCTTGGGGTCTGTCATGGCCCGCTTGTGCAGGCGATCGAAGTCGTTGAAGAGCTTGATCAGAAACTCCTCACCGAGCTTGAAATCAACGGTGTTCTTGGGCTGCGTGCGGAGGATCAAGAAGCGCAGGATCTCGGGCGGGAGGAGATCGGCCATGTCGCGCGCCGACGAGCCGATGCCCTTGGACGAGCTCATCTTGGCGCCGCCCACGAGGAAGAATTCATACGGCACGTTGAGCGGGGGAGCGCCGCCGAAGATGCTCGAAAAGCAGGCGTTCGAGACGTCGCGCGCGCCGCCCTTGGTCGTGTGATCTTTGCCCGCGCCCTCGATGGTGACGCCGAAGCTCCGCCACTTGGACGTCCATTCGAGCTTCCAAGGGAGCTTGCCGCGCCCGCCGAAGGGCGAGATTTTGCCGGTGTTCCCGCAGCCTTTTGCCCATTTGACGAGGTTCGGCTTGCACGCGTACGTGACCTCTTTGCCGTCGTACGCCGTCACCTCGGTGGTGCCGATTCGGCCGCACGACTCGCACACCACCTGGAACGGGTGCCAATCGTCGGGGCGCTTCGAGCCGGAGACCTCTTTGTAGATGCGCCGCACCTCGGCGGCCTGCGACAAGATGCGATCGATCGCCTCGTCGATGTGCCCCGCGCGGTAGTGATCGCGCATGCGGTAGCGCTCGACGCGCACGCCGAGCTCGTCGAAGATTTGAAAGAACTCCGCGATGTAGTGCTCGGCGAGATCGGTCGCCGTGGAGCCGGGCGGCGCGGGCACGTTGCAGAGCGGTTTGCCCAAGTGCGGCTCGTAGAGCTCGGGGTAGGCGCGCTGCACCTCGTCGAGCGGGTCGTAGTCGTCGACGCCGAACATGTAGCGGACGGGTACGCCGCGGCTCTTGAGCGCGCGGAAGATCGCGTCGTGCAAGATCACGCCGCGCAGCGCGCCGACGTGCACGCGGCCCGAGGGGGTCTTGGAGTCGTTGATGATCTGCGGGCGGGAGGCGTCGACGGACGCGGCGATGTCGGCGAACCAGAGCATGGGCGCGCGAGGCTAGACCGCGACGAAGGCCGGCGCAATCGTGTAGGCTCGCGCGCGTGTCCTACGACTATGACCTCCTCGTGATCGGCTCGGGGCCGGCGGGTGAAAAGGGCGCCGCGCAGGCGGCGTATTTCGGCAAGCGCGTCGCGGTGATCGAGCGGCTCCCGCAGCCCGGCGGCGCGGCCGTTCACACAGGCACCCTGCCCTCGAAGACCCTGCGCGAGACGGCGCTCTTCCTCTCGGGCCATCGTCAAGCCGAGCTCTACGGCATCAAGGTCTCGCTCGATCGCAGCCTCGCCGTGCCCAAGCTCATCTCGCGCAAGGACACGGTCGTCGATCAGGAGGTCGATCGCATCGAGTGGAATTTGAGCCGCCACAAGGTCGATTACGTTCAAGGCAGCGCGCGCTTCGTGGACGCGCACACGCTCGTGATCACGAGGGACGAAGGCGAGCGCGCGCTCACCGCCGAGAACCTCTTGATCGCGACGGGATCGGTGCCGTTTCAGCCCGACAGCATCCCGTTCGACGATCCCGACATCGACGACAGCGACACTATCTTGCAGCTCGATCGGCTGCCCGACTCGCTCGTCGTGATCGGGGGCGGCGTGATCGGCTGCGAATACGCGTGCATGTTCGCGGCGATGGGCGTCACGGTGACGCTCATCGAGCCGCGGAGCGAGCTGCTCTCGTTCCTCGACATGGAGATCAGCGAGGCGCTGCGCGTGGCGATGGTCAAGAGCGGGATCAACGTCCTGCTCAACACGGGCGCGGGCGAGGTGAAGCGCGTGGGCGACAAGATCGTGACGGCGCTCATGCACGCCGGGCCCATGGCGCCGAGGCCCCTCCAAGACGCGAAATCGACGGGCAGCGCGGGCGAGATCGCGACCGACAAGCTGCTCTTCGCGGCCGGCCGCTGCGGCGCGACCGCGGGGCTCGGGCTCGACGCGATCGGCGTCGCGCTGGAGAAGCGCGGCTACGTCAAGGTCGACAAAGACTACCGGACCACCGTGCCGTCCATCTTCGCGGCGGGCGACGTGATCGGCTTCCCCGCGCTCGCGTCGACGTCGATGGAGCAGGCGCGCGTCGCGGTCTGCAACGCGTTCGGCTTCTCGTACAAACGCGGCGTGAGCGATCTGCTCCCGTACGGCATCTACACCATCCCCGAGGTCTCGTGCGTGGGCCTCTCCGAAGAGGACGCGATCGCCAAAGGCATCGAGGTGGTCGTGGGGCGCGCGCTCTACAAGCACAACGCGCGCGGCCGGATCGCGGGCGACTCGGACGGCCTCGTGAAGCTCGTGTTCGAGCGCGGCAGCAAGAAGCTCATCGGCGTCAACTGCATCGGCGATCGCGCGACCGAGCTCGTCCACATCGGCCAAGCGATCATCTTGATGGGCGGCACCGTGGGCACGCTCATCGAGATGGTCTTCAACTATCCGACGCTCTCCGAGTGCTACAAATACGCGGCGTACGACGCGCTCGGCAGGTGGGCCCGGCCCGATCAAGCGACAGGCGACGCCGATGGATCGTGATCGCGCGAGCTCCCCCGAGGAGATCGCGCCGAGCACGCTCCTCAAGCGCCCGATCGGCGTTGCGCTCGCGGGCGTCGCGGCGGGCGCGTTCCTGTTCGTGGTCGAGACGATCGAGCGCGCGGTGACGCTCCGCGCGAGCCTCGGCGGCGCGGGCGACACGCTGCGCCTCGCGCTGCTCTTCTTGCCGGTCATCGCGGTGATGACGTGCCTCGGCTTCGCCGTGGGCGCGCTCGGCGTCGCGCTCGAGATCGCGCGGAGGTCCTTCGCGCGCGCGATCGCGCGCACCGCCCTCTCGGAGCGCGCGAGGCTCGCCGCGAGCTTCGCCCTCGCCGTGCTCGGCTGCGCCGTCGTCTTCAAGCTCTTCTCGGGCCGCGTGCTCTACCGGATGGAGCTCATCATCAAAGACGCGATCGAGGCGGCGGCGGCCATCGTCCCTGCGCTCGCGGGCAAGTACAAAATTCTGTACGTCTCGTTCATCGTCGCGGCGCTCGGCGCGATCTTGGGCGCGCACCTCGTGAGCTTCGCCGACGGCCCAAAGACGGCGAAGGGCCGCGCCGTGGGCTACGGCGTCGCGTCGCTCACGGGCCTCGTGGTGCTCATCCTTTATCGCTACGACGGCGGAGAGTCGTTTGGCCACAACGAGCTCGCCATGCACTATCCGCTCCTCGCCGGATACGCGGTGATCGCGGTTTTGGGCGCGTCCGTCGCGCTCGGCGCGCTCACCGTGCCCGGTTACCTCGAAGATCCGCGGCGCGACATCAAGCTCACGTACGTGCTCCTCGGCCTCTTCCTCGCGAGCGGCGCCGCGCTCGGCTGGGCGTCGCGAGGCATCGAGTCGAGCCGCAGCGTCAAGGCCCTCTTGATGAACCGATCGATCGTCGCCCGCCGCGTCTACGAGATCGCGCGCGCCCTCTCGGACCGCGACGGAGATGGGTATTCGAGCGCGTTCGGCGGCTTCGACCCCGATGACAGTAACCCTCGTGTGAGCCCCGCCGCGCCCGAAATCCCGGGCAACGGCGTGGACGACAACGGCATCGGCGGCGACCTCCCCCGCGACGTGGCCGCGCGCGCGCCGAGCCCCGGCGAATTCGGGCCCGTGCCCGCGCCCGAGCCGCCGTGGAGCCCTGGTTACAAGCGCCCCGAAGGCGTTCGCGACGTCGCGGATCCCCGCGCGGGCGAGCGCAAAGGCCCTTCGCCCGAGGGCGCTTCCGCGAGGCCCCACGTGTTCCTCTTCTCGATCGACGCGCTCCGCGCCGACCACACCACGATGGGCGGATATCGGCGCGACACCACGCCGAACCTCGCCAAATACGCGAAGACGGGCCTCACCTTCGAACGGTGCTTTGCCCAAGGCACCAACACCGGGCACTCGTTCGTCTCGCTCCTCCGCTCCTCGTACATGGAGGCCATCTTCGACCGCAACGTGCCTCTGCTCACGGCGCTGCTCGGGCGGGCGGGCTATCACACGGCGAGCGTCAACGCGCGCAGGCTCGAAGGGTGGCTCCGCCAAAAGCGATGGCACATGTACCGCGGCGCGATGATCGAGGGCTTCGACGTCTTGCACCTCGACGGCGCCGAGATGTGGAGCGCCGAGGAGCTCAGTGACAAAATCATCGCGTACCTCGACAAGCTCCCCCCTGATCAGCCCGAGTTTCTGTGGGTGCACTGGAACGACGTCCACAACCCGCGGGTGAGCCGCCCCGAACACGGCTTTGGCGACGACATGATCGGCGGCTACGACAACGCCGTGGCCTACACCGACAAGCACGTCGGGCGCGTGCTCGACAGGCTGCGCGACAAAGGCATGCTGGCGAAGAGCGTGGTCTTCATCATGGCCGATCACGGCGAGGGCTTTTTGGAGCACGGCACCATCGATCACGGCAACAGGCCTTATCAAGACAACATCCACGTGCCTTTGGTCGTGCTCGCGCCGGGCGCCTCTCCCGCGGTCGTCCGCGAGCCCGTGGCGCTCATCGACGTCGCGCCCACCGCGCTCGCCGCGGCGGGGCTCCCCATCCCGAGCGTGTATCGAGGCATCGATTTGATCGGCGCGCTCAAGGGCGGCGGCGTCCCCCACCGGGTGATCGTCGCCGAGACCCCGCGCAACGTCCCCGGGTCGCCCTTTTATGGTTATGCTTACATCGACTGGCCGTATAAGGCGCTCTACGACATCAAGGCCACGTCCCACGAGCTGTTCGATCTGGAGCACGATCCAAGTGAACTGACGAATGTCGTCGATTTGGATCAAAAGAGGGCCCGATCGATGTTTGACGCGCTCGGGAGATGGCTCGACGTGGAGTCCACGAGGCGCCCGAAGAGCATGCCAATTCATTGAAATGAAACGATAAAGAGCCCTTTTTGGAAGGGCCTTTGAAGCCCTTCTTCGCTGACGCGAAGCGGCGTAAATCAAAGCGAAAAAATCTGGATGTACCCCCTTGAGAAGCGCCCGCGGGGTGTGTTATCCGTGGGTCCATCCTCGGCCCATGTCCGGCACAAGGCTCCGCGCCTCGATAGGCACGGTGGCTAATGGGTCGATCTATATCGTGAGTCTCTCGCGCCCCCCGAGGGGGAGAGGATCTCGTCCATGCCCATGCTGAAGCTCTCGGTCGCGTCGGGCGATGCGCTCTCGGTCCGGCGGTTCGTGGTCTCGGAGTCGGTGTCGAGCCTCTTCTCGGTGACCGTTTGGGCACGGAGCGAGTCGCCCGACATCGATTTGGAGGGGATCGTCGGCAAAGACGCGTCGCTCAACATCGTTCACGGAACGGCGTTCGTCGCGGGGCTCGGGTCGCGCACGTGGAAGGGGGTCTGCGCCCACGTCGAGCAGGTCCACGGCGTCTCGCCCATCGCCGGGCAAAAGGCCGAGTCCACGTACCTCGTGCGGATCGTGCCCAAGGCGTGGCTCCTCACGCAGCGCCGCAATTATCGTATCTACCAACACCTCTCGATCCCGGACATCCTCGACAAGCTCCTCGGCGAGTGGAGCATCTCTCCGGTGTGGGAGATCGATCGGGGCAAGTACCCGAAGCTCGAGTTCAAGGTGCAATACGGCGAGAGCGACTATTCGCTCCTGAGCCGCCTCACCGAAGAGGCGGGCATCGCCTTCACCTTCCCCGACGACAAGGGCTCGAACATCGTCTTCAGCGACAAGCTGGAGAAGAACCCGAAGCGCGGCGGCGAGGCGGTCCATTACGTGGAGGAGCCGAGCCAGTCTTCGGAGAAGGAGTTCGTCACCAACGTGCATTTGTCGCACGAGGTGCGGCCCGGCGCGTACACGATGCGCGACTACGACTTCCGCAGGCCTGCATATCCCCTCTTCGTCGAGGCCACGCGCGCCAAGGCGCCCGAGAACTTCTACGAGCAATATGTCTATGATCCGGGCTCGTTCTTGTCCGAGGGCAAAGGGGACGGCAACACCCCGGTCGCGGACGACAAAGGGATGGCTCGCCACGACGAGACCTACGGCAAAGGTCAAGCAGAGAAGTCGCTCCTCGCCAAGCGGATGGGGCGGCGGCAAGTGCTCTTCGACACCAACTGCCCCGACCTCGCCCCGGGCGTGATCTTCAACATCGCGCAGCACCCGCACCCCGACATCACCGATGGGACGGACCTCCTCGTCACCGATCTGTCGCTCGAAGGCACTCCGCAAGACGAGTGGACCGTCTCGGGGCGCGCGGTCTTCGCCGATGTCGTCTATCGGCCCGCCGTCAAGACGCCCAAGCCGCAGATCAGCAGCGTGCAGAGCGCCACGGTCGTCGGGCCCGCAGGGCAAGAGATCCACGTCGACGAGTTCGGCCGGGTGCGCGTGCAGTTCCCCTGGGATCGCGAGGGCAAGTTCGATGATTTCAGCTCGTGTTGGATCCGCGTGAGCCAAGGCTGGGCCGGCACCGGATATGGCATGATCGTGATCCCGCGCATCGGCCAAGAGGTGCTCATCGGCTTCCTCGACGGCGACCCGGATCAACCCATCATCGTGGGCCGCGTCTTCAACCAGACACAGCAGGTGCCTTACAAGCTCCCCGATCACAAGACGAGGAGCGCGTGGAAGAGCAACAGCTCGCTCGGCGGCGGCGGCTTCAACGAGATCATGTTCGAAGATCTCAAGCACGAAGAGCTGCTCTGGATGCAGGCGCAGAAGAACCTCCGCAAGCTCGTCAAGAACGACGAGACCATCACGATCGGCCACGATCGGCGCAAGTTCGTGACCGTGAACGAGACCGAGGTGACCGGCACGAACCGCACCGAGGTGACCGGCGTGAACCGCACCGAGGTGACGGGCGCGCTCCACACGGCGTTCGTCGGCGGCGTGAGCCTCAAGCTCGTCAAGCTCGACGAGATCGAGCAGACCGACGGCAATCACCTCATGCTCGTCGGCAAAGATCAAGACATCGTGATCAAGCAGATCCGGCGCGAGCGCGTCGAGAAGGACAGCCACCTGCTCGTGGAGGGCATCCGCAACGAGAAGGTGCAGGGCAATTATTCGGTGGTGGTCGAGAAGAACCACTACGAGAAGATCGCCAAGAACCACGCGCTCGAAGCGGGCAAACAGATCCACCTCAAAGCGGGCTCCTCGATGGTCATCGAGGCCGCCAAAGACCTCACGTTCAAGGGGCCCGGCGGCTTCGTCCGCATCGACTCGGGCGGTGTCACCATCCGCGGCACGCTCGTTCGCATCAACTCCGGCGGGAGCCCGGGATCGGGCGCGGGCTCGAAGCCCGACGAGGCGCTCGTCGCGCAGGAGGCCAAGGTCGATAAACCCGATCTGCCGCAGAAGCCGAACCTCTTCAAGGCGAGCGCGCGCGACCCCAACATCCCGCTGCCGGACGTGCTCGACCCGACGTCGGTTTAATCGAGGAGAGCGAACATGCCGCCTGCCGCACGAATCACCGACAACCACCTGTGCCCCAAGGTCGAGCCCGGCCCCGTGCCCCACGTCGGAGGTCCCGTGATCTCCGGCGAGGTCACGGTGCTCATCGGCTACATGCCCGCCGCGCGCGTGACCGACGTGCTCACGTGCGTCGGCCCGCCCGACAAAATCTCGGCCGGTGAGCCCACGGTCGTCATCGGAAACAAGGACTCTGCCCGCATCGGTGATCCCACCGATCACGGCGGGCGCGTCGTACAAGGGTGCATGACGGTGATCATCGGATCTTCACCGCAGGCCGAGACGCTCCGCACCAACGAGCCCTTCTGCGAGGAGTGCGAGCGCAAGAAGAAAGAGCGTGAGGCGCGGAGGCGCAAGGCCAAGAGCTCATAGCGGGAGACGGGGCAAGGCGTGAACGGCAAGCCTCACATCAATGGTGGATCGAACGACCCGCGGGCGCGGCGCGTGATCCTCGAGGTTTGTTTGGGGCCGCTCCAAGGCACCAAGAAGGTGCTCGCGCCCGGCGACAAGCTCCGTGTCGGCCGGCGCGAGCGCGCGGATCTGGTGGTGCCGGACGACCTCATGTCCGCGCCCCACTTCGAGATCGCTTGGGACGGGACGACGTGCTCGCTGCGCGATCTCAAGAGCCAAAAAGGCACCTTCCTGTCCGGGCAGGAGGTCAAGCTCGCGGAGCTGCAAAACGGGTCTTGGATCCGCGCCGGCGGCAGCGACTTCATGCTCTTCTTCGAGGAGGCGACGCCGCCGCCGATCGACTTCGACGCGGAGCTGCTCGACGCGGACGAGGACGACGTCCCCCCCGCGCTCGGACATTGGCTCCGCTTGAACCGCGACAAGCGCAAAGCGTTGATGAAGGCGCGCGACGATCGCGCCGCGGCGGCGCTCTCGCTGCTCCACGCGGTGCGCGAGCCGCTCTTCGCCGTCGTGGACGCGGCGCGCTCGGATCGGATCGTCACCCTGCTCCAAGAATCGGTGGAGGAGTATCGGTCGCTCTATGAGGGCGTCGAGGGCGACGCGCTCGCGCACGTGGCGCCTTATCTGGTCTCGCTCCCCAAGGGGTCACCGCTGCTCCGCCGGCTCTTGATCGAAGGTTGGGAGAGGCGATGGGCGAGCTTCATGAGCTATCCCCGGGCGTTCAAAGACCTCCGGCGCCACCTGCGGCGATTCTTGATCGTCTCCGACGCGGACACGCGGCAGCGGTTTTATTTTCGCTTCTATGATCCCGCGGTGGTGCGCTCGTTCGTCTCGTCGGCGACGGAGCGGCAACGCGACGAGCTCTTCGGCGAGATCCACGCGCTCTACGTCGAGGGCGAGCACGGCGAGGTCGTCCGGCTCGACGCGCCTCCCCCCCAGGCGGCGGCCGTCGCGGAGGAGGGCTGATGTTCGCCATCAAGCGTGAGCAGCGCCAAAAGATGGGTGATCCGCCGTTCATCGACAGGACGGTGGAGTACTTCAAAGAGTATTACATCGAGCACGTGTACGACATCGAGGATGACGAGCTCCACATGCGGGTCAAGCACGGCGTCGAGAAGGCGCGCGGCTACGGCCTCACGTGGGAGTCTTCGCTCACCATCTTCATCGCGCACATGCTCACCATCAACCCGGAGTTCGACAAGCAGCCCGCCATCCAAAAGGTGCTCGTCGATCCGGCGATCCCCGGCGACGAGCGGATGCAGGCGCTGCTCGGGTTGGTCGAGGACGACGAGTGGGAAGACGCTTTGAAGCAGTGCGATCCAGAACAGTATTGGAGAGATCTCCGCGGCTCGTCGCGGGGACCCGAGCGCGGAGGAGGATGAGATATGGGAGGCGCGGCAGCCCAGGCCCAGGCCAACACGTCCAAAGGATCCGCATTGCCCGTGCAGGCGCCTTGTGGGGAGGCTCAGTGCCCGGAGGGGCGCATCCGACTCGGCGTCTTCTTCGACGGGACCAACAACAACATGTTCCGTGACTGGGGCGCCACCACCGAGTCTCGCAAAGGTGGTAACCTCACCCAGCCCAAAGACCCGACCGATGACGTCAACGGCCCGTCCAACGTGGCGAAGCTCCATGAGATGTTCATCGAGGAGCCGCCGCTCCAGCGGAAGGTCTATTTCATCGGGATCGGCGGCGGCGACAAAGACAGTCAGGCGGGCGACGGCGGCAACTACGCTGCGCAGGCCACGGGGTGGGGCGGGCGCTCGCGCGTGGACGGCGGCATCGACGAGCTCAAGATCTTCGTCAACACGGGGAGCCACCAGAAGGCCAAAGAGAAGCGCGTGGACGTGTTCGGCTTCAGCCGCGGCGCGGCCGAGGCGCGCGACTTCGTGAACAAGGTGAACGCGTCGGGCATCGACAACACCGCGGACTGGAAGGGCGAATACAAGACCATTTACGTCAACGCCGGTCGCGGCGGCGCGGTCCCCGTGCGCGTCAAATCGTACAAGCGCACCGAGGGGATCCTCTTCGAGTTCTTGGGCATCTTCGACACCGTCGCGTCGATGGGGATCGGCGCGTTCGCGAGCTGGGGCAACAGCGCAGCAGGGTACAGCTTGAACGTGCCTGGGCGCCCGGCGGACAAGACCAAGACGCCGGACGAGATCCTCGCGGGCGAGGAGGTCAAGCCCAAGGAGCAGTGGGTCCACCGCACCTTCCACGCCATCGCGGAGGACGAATATCGCGAGATGTTCCCCATCGACGTGATGGGCCTCGACCCGAAGAGCGGCGATTACCTCTGCTTGCCCAAATACCTCCGCGAGCGGCCTTATCCCGGCTGCCACTCGGACATCGGCGGCGGATACCGCTACTCCAAGGGCAAAGACGCCGTCCCGGCGAGGCGCGTCTTCGCGGGGCGCGGGGGGTACGTCACGATCCCGGGCGAGCCCGCGGTGCCCGAGAAATTCCCCAACATGTGCAACATCACGCTCAAGGACATGCACGAGGAGGCGAAGCTCGGCCACGTCCCGCTCGCCGACATCCCGAACGACTCGAACCACTCCATCGGGGAGCCGCTCCAAGGCCTCTACAACACCTACCTCGCGGAGCGACAAGCGATCTTCGCCAAGCACCTCGGCAGCCTGCCCAAATACGCGGATTACCTCCACGACATGAACAAGGATCCGGTCTACCTCCAGGCCATCACCGAGAGCGTCTATCAAAAGATCCAAGAGGAGCGGCTCAAGGCGCCCGGGTACGCCGGGCTCGCGTCGGGATACCTCCACAACTCCAACACGGGCTTTCTCTGGGGCGCCACAGGCTTCTTGAAGCGGCTCGTCAACTGGACACGCACGTTCGCGAGCCAACGCGGCGTCAACTACCGTGACAAACAGAACAGCTACGATCCCGACAGCAGCACGGTCAGATAGACCCGTAGAGCAAAACGTCCGATCATCTCCGGTAGAGGACTCGTACCATGCCCCACGCCGAGCTTTCATTCGACAGCGGTGAGTCTTCCCTCTCGGTGCGCCGCTTCTCCATCCACGAAGCGGTCTCGAGCCCATTCACCATCTCGGTGTGGGCTCGATCCGAGAACCCTGCCATCGACATCGGCGCGATCGTCGGGCAAGCGGCCGGGATCCGCATCACCTCCGGCTTCGTCAACGTCACCGGAGGCGGCGCCCGCACGTGGAACGGGCTCTGCAGCTACATGGAGCTCGTGCGCGCCGAGCGGCGCCCGTCGCCCAAGGAGCAGTCGCTCTATTACCTGCGCATCACGCCGACGCTCTGGCTCACCACGCACAGGAGCACGCACAAGATCTTCCAGCACATCACGATCCCCGACATCGTGACGAAGATCCTCGACGAGTGGCGCATCAAGCACGTGTGGCGCATCGATCGCGGGCAGTACCCCAAGCACGAATATCGCGTCCAATACGGGGAGAGCGATTTTGCGTTCATGAGCAGGCTCGTGGAGGAGGCGGGCATCGCCTACACCTTCGACGACGACGGCGCCTCGACGCTGACGTTCTCCGACGCGCTCCACCAGAACAAGCCTCGCGGCGGGCCGCCCATCGTGTATGAGCACAACCCCACGCAGGCGGCCGAGCGCGAGTACGTCTCGCAGGTGGAGCTCGTCCGATCGGTGCGGCCGGGCGCGCTCACCATCCGTGACTACGACTATCGCAACCCGGCGTTCAAGCTCTTCGGCGAGGCGCCCAAGAAGGCGCCCGAGGAGAAGTACGAGCAATATCACTACATCCCCGGCGGCATGTTCGTCGAGACGGGCAAAGGTGGGGGCACCCCGTTCGCCGACGACAAAGGCATCACGCGGCACGACCAGCCGTATGGCCAAAAGCGCGCGACGAACGCGCTCGAGAGCCTGCGCGCGGACCGCGCCGGCGTCGCGTTCGAGAGCAACGTCGCCGACCTCGGGCCCGGCGTCATCTTCACCGTCGAGAACCACCCTCACCCCGACCTCGGCAAAGAGCTCTTGATCGTCGACACCATCTTCGAGGGGACGGCGGAGGGGGAGTGGGGGGTCTACGGCCGCGCGGTCTTCAACGACGTCCCGTATCACCCGCCGATCACCACGCCCAAGCCCAATGTGAAGGGGATCCAGGTCGCGCGCGTGGTGGGCCCCTACCTCGAAGAGATCCACACCGACGAATATGGCCGCATCCGCGTCCAGTTCCCGTGGGATCGAGACGGGAGCCACGATGACGACTCCACCTGTTGGATGCGCGTCTCCGAGGGTTGGGGCGGTGAGGCGTACGGCTGGATCAACATCCCTCGCGTGGGTCATGAGGTCATGATCGCGTACCTCGAAGGCGACCCGGACAGGCCCGTGATCGCCGGGCGCGCGTACAACACCGTCAACCCCGTCCCCTACGCGCTGCCCGACAACAAGACGGTGAGCACGTGGAAGAGCAAATCGTACCCCAACGCCGACGGCGGCTGGTTCAACGAGATCAAGTACGAGGACCTCAAAGGCGAAGAGCTCTTTTACATGCAGGCGCAAAAGGACATGCGCGTGCTCGTCAAGAACGATGAGAGCATCACGGTCGGCCACGAGCGGGACAAATACATCATCGGCCAAGAGGTCGAGGTCGTGGGCGTCAACCGCGTGCAGGTCACGGGCGTGGATCGCGGGCGGATGACCGCGCTGAACCACACCGCGTTCATCGGCGGGAGCAAGCTCCAGCGCGTGATCGGCGAGGAGCGCGAGTACACCGAGATGAACCGGCAGCTCCTCGTCAAGAAGGATCAAGACATCCACATCAAGGGCAATCGCCGCGAGCGCGTCGAGTACGACCGGCACTACACCGTGGTGGAGAACCGCGTCGAGAAGGTCAAGAAGACGCACTCGCTCCTCGTGCTCGAGGAGATGCACGAGAAGGTCAAAGAGACCTACGCGCGCGAGAGCGGCAAAGAGTACCACGTGGTCGCGGGCGAGGAGATCATCGGGGAGGCGCCGGACATCACGTTCAAGGGGCCCGGCGGCTTCATTCGCATCGACGCGACGGGCGTGACCATCTCGGGCACGTTCGTCAAAATCAACGTGAGCGGCAGCCCCGGCCACGGCCATGGGTCCAACCCCGTGGAGCCCAAGGAGGCCAAAGAGGCGGTCATCCCGACAGGCAGCTTGTGGAAGACAGGCCCTGTGCAGAGCCAGACCGTCACCAAGGCGATGGCCGAGAAGCTCTTCCGGCGCAACAACGAGGATGAGAAGATCCTCGGCCCCATCGCCGCTTCGCTCATGAAGCTCGCGATGAGCCACGACGTCTCGTCGCCGGTCAACGGCTCTATCTTCTGGTCGGGCGGCAAGGACTTCGCCGGCAAGGCCGCGGATCAGCTCGCCGCGCGGCAAATCGCGGCCGGACAACCGAGCACCCGCCTCGAAGGGACCGAGGGCGGAGGGCTCCTCGACAAGATGTCTGGCAACATCGGTCAGAACAAGACCACCAAGCCCAACGGCGTCGAGTGGAAGGAGCAGAGCCCCGCGTGGCGCGTGATCTCGCAGCGGTACGCGCGCGGGGCGAGCGGCGACGTCAACGTGGTCGTGGGCAAGGTGCCTGTCGGCGAGTCCGCGATCCTGCGCGAAGAGGTGAAGACGTTGCGCGCGAACCCCAAGGTCACCTCCATCAACTTCTTCGCCATCAAGACCATTCCTTCGACCAACCCGGCCGATCCTACGCCTATTCCGGTGGACGCCGCTGGCAACCCGTTGCCGCCGGGCGCCGATTATGTGATTGAGCCCGTGACCGCCAAGCAGGTCCTCGCCAAACCGCCGCCCGCCGGCGCCCCGCCCGCGGCGCCGCCCACCATCGCATCGCCCAAGCCCAAGGCGAAGAAGGCCAAGAGGACGTCATGAGCGAGGCTCACTCCCAAAATTATCAACGCTTCCTCAACAGCCTCGCAGGCAGCGACGCGGACTCCCGCGAAGCGCTCGACATCGACGCGATCCTCGCGCTCGAGAAGGACGAGAAGAAGGCCGCTGAGGATCTCCTCATCGAGCGTGTCAAGCAAGAGGATGACTGGCGCGCGCCCCCCGCGCTCGCGGCGCTGCGGACGAAGCGCTCCACGCGGCCCATGAAGGCGCGGCTCGGCGCCGCCAAAGGCCGTATGAAGCTCGCGCTCGCGCGGGCGCTCGTCGACCTCGGCGCGCTCGACCGCCTCGATGAGACCGTGATTGAGATGCTCGAGACCGAGGACCCGGACGACGGGATCAGCGCGCTCGCGGCGGCCGATGATCTCAAGTCCGAGCCTCTCATCAAGGCGCTCGCGAAGGCGAGCGTCCACCACCCCGGGCCCGAGGTGCGCATCAACGCGGGGGCGGCGCTCCTCTACATGGCAAAGCTCGACGACGATCCGCTCATGTGGAAGTTTCGCCCGCTCTACCTGATGTTGGGAGATCAAGACGAGGGGGTGAGGCGAGAGGCCTTCGAGAAGATTTGCGAGCTCACCCAGCTCCCCCCGGCGATCGCCGATTAAAGGAGAGGTTATCATGTATCGCCTCAATGCTTCGGTCGGTCGCGGCGGCGTCAACAACCATGATGACGTCCTCACGGTCCAACAGCTCCTCAACAAGAACGCGCACATCGTCGAGACGATCGGCCGCGTGCCCGAGGACGGCAACCTCGATGAGGCGACGCAAAACGCGATCATCGCGTTTCAGCGTGATCTCGTGAGGCTCCCGCACCCGGACGGCCGCGTCGACCCGGGCGGGCGCACGTTTCGTGTGCTCACCGGCGACTCACCTCACGGCGCGACGGTCGCCTTCGTGCAGCTCCCGGAGACCGGCGAGGGCTATTATCTCTACGCCGCGATGGATCGCGTGTGGGGCACGCCCTCGACCATCCAGTCGGTGAGGACGCTCGGCACGAACCTCAAGAAGCTCGGGGTCACCATCGGCGTCGGCCACATCAGCTTCGCCAACGGCGCGCGCATGCCGCCGCACAAGTCCCATCGTCGCGGCATCGACGTGGACATCCGGCCGCAGCGCACCGACGACACGCGCGCGGGCGTCATCATCACCGATCCTGCGTACGACCGCGAGAAGACGCGGACGGTGGTGAACGAGCTGCGCAAAGACGAGAACCTCGATTACATCTTCTTCAACGACAGCGACATCGAGGGCGTCCGCTATTGGGAGGGGCACGACAACCACCTCCACGTGCGGTTCAAAGAGTGAGGCGATAACCGTCGATTTACAGCCCGGGAAGGCGTCGAGGTGTCCGGGCGGGCTTCCTGCTCGCGGTATAGCGGGTCGCTCGCCTCTGGCCTTGAGAGCTGATCTTTTTGCTTTCGCGGAGCTTGCGGAGCGGGAGGTTAAGCTCCTTCGTTGGGATCTGGAGGGCTTTGGCGATCTGCTCGACCCCTTGGTTGGGGTTCGACTGGATGTAAGCGTACACCTCCTCCTCGATTTGCGCGAGCTCTTGGGGCGATCGCTTGCTACCGCTCGGCGCCGCGTTCGTAGAGCGTCGCGTGGGCGTCACGTTGGCGCCGCGTTTTGATCTCCTCTCGGCGACTCCGCCACTGGTCGCCTTCGGCCGCTCGGGCTCGGCTGCCAACATGCCGCGGATGGTCGCGAGCTGCCGTTGAAGGTCGGGTTGCTTGGAGAGCTCGACCAACGCCCCTACGAGCGCGTCGGGGCCGTCGCACGAGCGATCGACCTCCGCGAGCACATCGAGCGTGACTGGATAGCCTTGAGGCGGGATGAACGCTCGAAGCAGGTAATCCGAGAACCCGACCGAGGGGGCGCGGACGACGACGCGGTGCTCGTGCCCTTGGTCGAGGAGGTGCCCCAGCTCAATCGAGACCTCGGCCCCTACCCCCTTGGAGCCGTTGATGAGCTTCTCGACCTGTTCGGCGAAGGCGCGGAGCAGATCGAGCACCTCCTGGTAGTGGACTGTCGTCTGGTTCTTGATTGGAGCGAGCGATTGTTCGAGCTCGCTCACGAGCTTCGTTCGTTGATCGGTGGCGCGGCGCTTCATCGTGGGGCTCCTCAGTGTCCGAGCTCGACAACCAAAGGAAAATGATCGGAGGCTCCTACGCGTTTGTCGCGGTCCCAGGAGCGAGGGACGATATCGCGCGACTGCAGGGTGATCCGCGCCGTTTCCTCGTCGCGATGATAAGCCACGCGATGGAGGTGAAAGGGTTCGCCGCGGAGGATGCTCCGTGACACGAGGAGCTGATCAAGGATCTGATGATCCCCACCATCGAACGAGGTCGGCGAGCGAGGACCATCGTTGAGCGGGACGCCTTTAGCGATCGATGCGAGGGGATCGACGAGCCACCCCCACATGCAGTTGTACAAACGTACCGTATTGGCGCGGAGGGCTTTGGCGAGGTGCCGTGTCGCGTAGAGATCGCGGCTGATCTCCGGAGCATACGGCTCTGCATTGAAGTCGCCGAAGACCACGATGGGGTCGAGCTTACCATTTGGGCTTTGGGCAGAGCTCATGTGACCATGGAGCCATCGCCCTGATTGGCCACGATCCGCTTTAGGGCTCATCTGTCCGGATTGAAAGAGATTGCTCTTCCAATGGCAACAGACCACGTTGAGCGGGGCTCCCCCGGTCGCCAACGACACTTTCGCCGAGAGCGCTTTGGGCCTCGTCCCCTTCTGCTCGGCGTCGACACGAGTGAGCGCCGAGACGCGCGGGCTCATGGCGATGAGGGCGAGGCCGGTGTCGCCCTTTTTAGTAGGAGGTTCGAAGAGCAGGAGAGGCCTCATTACCTGTACGCCGAGCTTGGCGACCAAACGTTTGAGGACGGCTTCACTCGACACCTCTGCCAAGGCGAGGATGTCGGGCGCCCCTTTGTCGGTCAATCGTTGAATGACGCGGGCGAGCACGTCGAGCTTGGTGCTCAGCTCTCCTTCGGACCTCGGCGCCCTCGTGTCGTGGCCCCCGACTTCGAAGAGGTTTTGCACGTTCCAAAAGGCCAAGGACAACGTGCGTGTCATGTCAGCTCTTCTTCTCAGGCGGCTTCCCGCCGCTCTGCGCGGCGGGGCCCTCCGCGACTGCGGGCGACGCGACGCGGCCGAGCGCGAGCACCTTGAGCGCGCCGGGGTGCTGCTCGAACTGGTCCTCTTGCAAGTAGAGCTCGGCGATGAAGCGCGCGCGGAAGCGCGAGAAGAGCGGGAGCTTCTTGGCGATGGAGTCCGGCAAGTACACCGGAGCAGGCTTGACCGCGCTCGACGACGAGGAGTGGAGGAGCGCGCGGATCGCCGTCATCCCCAAGACCTGACGCGTCTGGTACGCGCGCCGCTCCAAGAGCACACGTTCGGTCTGCGTGTCGACGTAGTCGGGCGAGACCGTCTTCCGCGCCTTCTGGAACGCCTCTTTGATGCGCGTCGTCATCCCCTCGATGATGGAAGGAGGGCAGAGGATGTCGGAGCTCGACAGGAAATCTTTGGAGTCCTTGATCGCGGCCTTGAGCGGCTCGTCCGTGCCGATGAGCGGCGTCACGACGCCGAGGGTGGCCTTCAGGACCTCGCGCTCGTCGAACGGGAGCGAGAGCTCACCCATCATGAGGAGGAGCGAAGGGACGAACTTCTTGTTCGGCTTGGCCGCGGCGGTGAGCTCGTCGTTCAGCTGATCCGCGTCGAGCGAGGCCGCGTTGACGAGGATCTCGAAGACGTCGCGGGTGTCCTCGATCTCGACAGGATCGGTGTTGGGAGACTTGTTGTCGAGATCCTCGTCGAGCCCGTCGGACTCCTCCTCTTCGCGCCGATCGAGGATCGCGCGGAACACCGGGACACGGCAGATGCGCGGGACGTGCTCGGGCGAATACCAGATGAGATGGAGCACGTCGCGCGCGTCCATCGCGCCCGACGATCGAACGGTCGAGGCCGGCCCCGTGGCGCCTTGAGCGTCCTTGTTGTCTTTGCCGTCTTTGGCCTGCTGCCCGCCGGGGACCGGCGTGACCGGCCCCGCCGCGGTGTTGGACGCGGCGAGCACGCCCGACGAGGCGTCCGCCTGTTGGACGTAGACGTTGCCGGCGGCCTCGACCGCGCTCTCACCGATGGACTTGGAGGGCGGTTGATCCGGGCGGTTGAGCCCCGCGGCCGCCCAAATGCTATCCGCCGGTTTGCCCGACGAAGAGGGCAAGGGAGGGGGCGGCACGAGCGGCGGGGAAGCTACGATGGGAGGGGGCTTGAAGGCGCCGCTCTGGCCCAAGTGCTCAGGAGGAGGCTTGAAGGCGCCGCTCTGGCCCAAGTGCTCGGGAGGGGGCTTGAAGGCGCCGCTCTGGCCGAGGTGCTCCGGCGCGCGAAATGAGGGTTGTTCGGGCGGCAAACCTCCCCAGGAAGGAGCGGAGGGCCTCGGCGCCGGGATCGGCGCGACAGGCGCCATCGGCGCGACAGGCGCCATCGGCGCGCTGGCAGGTGCCTTTGCCCACGAGGGCATGGGCGAGCTGCTCGTCGGGTCGGGCGGGGGCGCGGGCGGCGTGGGCGTCCTCGGTTTGGCCGACAGAGGCTCATTAAGACGAAATCCGCCGCTCGGAGGAGCCGGCGGCGGCGCGCCGAACACCGGGGACGCCGGCGGTGGGGGCGCGCCGAACGTGGGAGTTACCGGCGGCGGCGGGGGCGGAGGAGGAGGCGGCGGCGGGGCGCCCGCCTGCACGAACGGCAAACCGCTCGTGGTGGTGCCGAGCGCGCGGCGCTCGTCCTCCGGCAAATTGAACGAGCGCACGAAGGGGAGCGTGTGTGTCTTGCGGATGGAGCGCGACGCTTGGAGCTTCTCCAGCTCCACATCGGGGTTGGTGATGGTCGGTGACGACGGCGGGCCACCGCCCGCGGGGGGCGGGGGAGGGGGAGGCATGGTGTCGCGCTTTTGCGAGGGGGGTTTGGGCAGCTCGATAGGGCCCGTGCTCTCCCCCACGAACGTCGTGGACGAGGGGCCTTGTGCTTTGTCGTCGAGCGAGAAGACGACCCTCCCCGCCTCCTCAGGGCGGTTGAGCGGCACTTGCCCGCTCCACGTGATCGTGACGAGTCGCCGATCGGTGTCGATCCAAAGCGTGTCGGCGCGGAGCGCGACCGGCTGCTTGCCGCCGCGGGCTTCGAGCACGGCGCGGGGCTTGATTCCAGGGAGGTTCGTGACGAGGCGCGGGACCTCGGGGTGCAGGTTCTCGAGGATGATGCGCTCGTCGTCGCGCAGCTCGGCGAGCTGTTGATCGCGCGGCGCCGCGTTGAAGAACGAGCGATCGAGATCGTCTGGCAAGGGCCTCTCGAGCAGCGATCGCGGCGACCACGTCGCGGCGTGCCGGCCGAGCTTGTCGCGCCGTGAAGGCCAGCCGGGCGCGATGGGGCCGAAGCCCATCGCGGGGACGATGTCCGAAGGAGAGGAGATGATCATCCCCGGCGGCTGAAAATTAGGGATCTTGGTGCGCCCGTAGACGTCGCGCATGTCGGAGCGCACGCCGACCGGGTTCGAGTCGTGCCCGCCCGCCGCGCGCTCGTACACGAGTGGCATCCGCGTGAACGGCGACCCTTCGCGGATGGTGCCGTCTTGAACGAACACGCGATCGGAGACCGCCTCGACGATTTTGTCGACCTCGCCGATCAACAGGCGAATGAAGAGCGATCGCACGGGCAGCTCGTCCGGCGAATACGCCGAGCCCACGAGCACGACGTCGCAGCGCGGCTTCATGGGCACGAGATCGCTCGCGGAGTAAAGGCTCCGCGTCTCGTCGTCGTCGAGGTAGTTGTCCTCTTCGTTGATCGGCTCTTGCTCGGCGGAGAGGTGCGCTTCGCCGGGCGCCAGGTCGAACGTGGCCTTGGCGAAGCACGTGAGCATCCACACGTCGGGCCGCGGCTGCCAAAGCAGCGATGCGACGGACAGCGGCGAGACCGAGACGACCTCCATCCGGCGCACTCTATCGCTAGTCGGCCCGCTTGGTCCATGCGGAGGCGCCCGCCGTCGCGCGCTGTCGATCGACACGGAGCAAAAAGCGCTTTATAGAGGGCCCGCTGTGCCCTTCACCCACGCTGAGCTCCGCGCTGCGCTCGACCGCCGACCGGTCTTGCTCGCACCCATGGAAGACGTCACCGACGCGGTGTTTCGCGCGCTCTGTCGCGCGCTCGGCGCCGACATTTGTTACACCGAGTTCGTCAACGTGGAGGGCCTCCTGCGCGGCTGTCGCAACGCGCGCCGCAAGATCGCGCTCGATCGCGGCGACGCGCCGACCGCGATCCAGATTTACGGCTCCGACCCCGGGCGCCTCGCCGAAGCCGCGAGCCTCGCGGAGGCCAT
This sequence comes from uncultured Polyangiaceae bacterium, assembly GCA_964437785.1. Taxonomy (GTDB): domain Bacteria; phylum Myxococcota_A; class Polyangia; order Polyangiales; family Polyangiaceae; genus CAYTJL01. The sequence goes on along the minus strand of CAYTJL010000115.1, from coordinate 2,240 downwards.
GGAGCCCGCGTTCATCGACGTGAACTGCGGCTGTTGGGTGCCCAAGATCGCGGGGCGCGGCGCGGGCGCGGGCTGGCTCCGCGATCCGTCGGCGATGGTCGCGATGGCGAAGATGATCGTCACGCGCGTGGCGATCCCGGTCACGGTCAAGACGCGCATCGGCCTCGGGCCCGAGTCCCACATGCCCATCGTCGATCTCGCGCGGAGGCTCGAAGACGCGGGCGTCGCGGCGCTCACCATCCACTGCCGCACCGCGAAGATGGGCCACGCGGGCGCCGCCGATTGGAGCTGGGCGGCGAAGGCGCGCGAGGTCGTGACGATCCCCGTCATCGTGAACGGCGACATCAAGACCGCCGCCGACGCCGCGCGCGCGATGGACGAGACCGGGTGCGGCGCCGTCATGGTGGGCCGCGCGGCCATCGATCACCCGTGGATCTTCCGCGAGTCACGCGCCCTCTTGGACCACGGCGTGCGCTTGCCCGCGCCGCTCCCCGAAGAGCGCATCGACCTCTGCAAGCGCCACCTCCGCGCGAACGTCGAGGCGCGCGGACAGCCTTACGGAGTCCGCGTGACGCGCCGGCATCTCTCGGGCTATTTGAGCGGCCTCCGCGGCGCGGCCGAGCTGCGTCGCAGGCTGCTCGTCGTCGACGATCTCGATCCGTGCCTCGCGATCCTCGACGATTGGCTCGCCCGCTCCAGAGAGCGCGCGGCGGGCGACAAGGCGGCGTGATGTTGTCCATACGCGCGCTTTGCCGGTATGGTCCGCGTATGTCGAGAGGATGCTCAGCCCGCCGCGCCGCGATCGGTTTGTCGATCGCGGCGGCGCTCGCCGCGGGATCGGGGGAGGCGCGGGCGCAGACCAAGGTCAGTGGCTTTGCGCTCGGGCAATACGATCCGTCGGTGCCGGTGGACGCGTTCTTCGGGGTGCCGTCGCCGGCGGTGGGCGGGCACTTGGTGCCGCGGGGAGCGCTGATCTTCGACTACGGGCACCGGCCGTATCACATCGATCTGTCGGGCTCGGGGACGACGGACATCGTGGCCAAACAAGGAGTCTTGCACGCGGCGTTCTCGTTCGCGCTGTGGGACCGGCTGCTGCTCTCGCTCGACATGCCGTTTTCGCTCGTGCAGTCGGGGTCGGCCCCGCCGATTGACGGCTACGACTTCCACCCTCCGTCGAAGCCCGCGGTGGGCGATCTGCGCATCGGCGCGAGGGGCCGTTTTTATGGGGAGTTTCGCGATCCGTTTCAGATCGGCGCGTCGGCCTATTTGTACGCGCCGACGGGCTCCAAAGACGCGTACATGAGCGATGGAGTGGTGCGCGGGACACTGCATCTCCTGCTCGGCGGGCGCGCGGGCGGGACCACGGTGAGCTTCGTGTGGAGCGCGATGGCGGGGGTGGAGCTGCGCGCGGGCGGGCAGGCGCCGCTCATGCGGTATGGGGGCGGGGCAGGGCTCGTGATCGGCGAAGATCGGGTGCAGATCGGGCCCGAGGTCTACGGCAACACGCAGCTCGGCGGGGACCTGCGGGCCGTGCCCGGGACGACGATCCGCGCCACGTCGAGGACCGAGCTGGAGGTCTTGGGCGGGGTCAAGGTGCGTATCGTCGGAGGGCTGTATTTGGGCGCGGCGGCCGGAGCAGGCGTGTTCCAATCGATCGGCTCACCGGCGGTGAGGGCGCTCGGGAACATCGGTTGGGCGCCGTACCCGCCGGCAAAGGCCGCTCCCAAGCCCGCCGTCGGCGACAAAGACGGAGACGGCATCAAGGACGACGTCGACGCTTGTCCCGACGTGCCGGGCGAGCTGCAATCGGATCCCACGAAGGATGGTTGTCCGGTGCCGGACAAGGACCATGACGGCGTGATGGACGTGGACGACGCGTGCCCCAACCAAGCCGGCGAGAAGAGCCCTGATCCGACCAAGAATGGTTGTCCCAACGACGCGGACGAGGACGGCATCTACGACGCGCAAGACGCTTGTCCCAAAGTGAAGGGCGTGCCGCACCAAGACCCGAAGAGGAACGGTTGCCCGAGCGACCGTGACAACGACGGGATCGCGGACGCGCTCGACGCCTGCCCGGACGCGCCGGGCCCGAAGAGCGATGACAAGCGCTTCAATGGCTGCCCCGAGGACCCGGACGGCGACGGCATCAAGGGCGCTGCCGACGCGTGCCCGAACGAGAAGGGCGTCGCGTCCAAGGACCCGAAGGAGAACGGGTGCCCCAAGTTCGTGAGGATGGGAGA
>CAYTJL010000114.1:2149-28874 GCA_964437785.1 uncultured Polyangiaceae bacterium | reverse complement strand
CGCTGGCGCTCTCGGCGAGCATGGGTGTGCTCTCGCCGCCGAACCCTTATTGAGCGATCCGGGCGCTTGGTTAAAGCTTCTGCGTCAAACGCCGCTTCTGCGCCTTCTTGGCGCCCGCGACGATCGCCTTGGCGAGTTTCGAAGAATTGAGGAAATCGGGGTTCGTCACGAAGAGGTAGTAATAAAGCTCGGACAGGACGACGTCGTAGTGTTGGGTCGCCGTGATGGTCGCGTACGCGAGCCTATCGTATAGATGTTGATAGAGAGCGGTGAGCTTGGGCTCGTCCTTCTCGCTCTTCTTCCTCAGGTCCCACGCGATCTCCCCTATCTCCCCGAGCTCGTCGTAGCACGCCTTCTTCTCGGGCTCGTCCTTCGCGCCAATGAGGTTGAGCGTCCACGTCTCGGGGCCGAGCTTCTCGTCGCCGAGCGCCTTGTTCGCCCCGTACGCGCGATCGACCGCCACGTGCCAGAGCTCGTGCAGGATGGAGTAGCGACGCTTGACCGTGTTCTTCCCGAACTGCTCCACGTCGATGATGAGGTCGTACGTGCGCTTCGACCAGCTCCCCGTGGCGGTGGCCTGCGCCCCGCCCATGCTCGACTTCCCCTCTTTGATGCTCACGGTCTTGGCTTGATACAGCGCCTCGCGGATCATGCCCGCGAGCTCGTCGTGCCCTGCTCGCACGGCGTCCTTCGCCTCGTTCTCCAGCTCTTCGATGTCGGTCTTGATCGTGCTCCGCGTCAAATAGCTGAGCGCCCAAAGCGTGATCGCGCTCCCGGCGATCCAGTATTTGTACGCCCACACCGCGGCCAGCGCGGATTCGACGAAGGGTTGAGCCGTGGTCGCGTCGTGCGGTTCGGGCGGCGCGGACATGCGCGCATGGCTCGTCGCGCGGTCCGCCACCGTCGCTGGATGCGGCGGCCTCACGGGCAGACCCCCGAACGCCTGCGCCGGCCGGGGCTGCGCTACCGTGGCCGGGTGAGGCGGCCGGCCGCTCGCGCTCTCGAAAGGCCTCTTCGGCTGCGCGATCGTGGCCGGGTGCGGGGCGAGCTCACGCGGGAGCCACGTTTGGATCTTTGGGTTGCGTGCGCTGGGCATGGGCTCGCGTGCTCCCCCCATGATCGAGGAGGGACCCCCGCCCGGCCAAATTTCCCGATGATCACGGAGGGAGCTTGGCGACGCCGATCCCCCCGGGGATGGGCCACACGAGCGCGATGTTGCCTGTCGGGCCGACGTAGGGGAGCGGGTTGAAAGGACCGTCGAGCGGGTCGAGGTGCCAAACGTAGTTGCCGGCTACGTCGAGCTTGTGCACCCGCGCGGCGGGGGGCTCTTCGAGAGGATCATAGTCGGCGTACACCACCTCTCCGCTCGGGCCCGGCGCCAAGCGGAGGTACGCGGGCGCGTGATCGGGCTTGACGACGAAGAGCGCCTCTCCGCCCGGAGTGACCTTGGTGATGATGGGCCCTTCGGTCTCGAAGGTGATGGGGCCCGCGCCGAAGTTGGGCGTCGCCTTGTGGAGGAAGCCAAAGACGAGCCTGTTGTCGTCTTGATCGAAGTGGATGTCCCACGGGGCCATGTGGATGTTGAGCGCAGACTCGATATCTCCGTTCGGGCTGAGCGACGCTGACGTGTGGTTGGTCGACGTCACGAACGTCTCGCCCGACGGGCCGGCGGACGCCTTGGGGCAACAGGCGATCCCCGCCGCGTCCACGTTGGTCGCGAAGATGGGTTTGCCCGTCTTGTCCCATCGGGCGACGAACCACGTCTGTTGGAGGTCGCTGGGCGCGTCGAGCGTGACGCCGCCCCCGAAATCGAAGGGCGCGCCGTAGCTGTAGAACGATGACGCCAACAAGATGTCACCCCCGGCGCCGAGGCTGATGTGCGTGGAGCAGCACGACGCAAAGGTGGTGTGGAGGGCTCCAAAGGGGCTCGTCCACAAGGGCTCTCCGTCCCCGTCGAGCGCGCCGACGAAGAAGCTCTTGAACTTGCCCTCTTCGTCCGCCAGGCTCCCGAGCACGATCAGCGGGCCGCCGTACGGGCGGACCATGCTGCCGATGTGGGGGCGGCGCTGCCACACCACATCTCCGTTCGGGTCGAGCTTGATCAAGAAGGGCATCCAATGGGTCGCGAAGTTCTCGAGCGGCCCGAGCCCGAAATCGAGCGTGCCTTTGAAGTTGCCGAAGACGTAGACGTACCCCGCCTCGTCCTCCGCGAGCGAGATCAGGTCGACCTCGCCGCTCCCCCCGCCATACGCCTTTTGGTAGATGGCTTTGCACGCCACGCTCGTGCACTCCGGGCTCCCCGAGCTGCTGCCCGAGCCGCTCCCCGAAGAGGTGCCGGAGCTGTGTTGTTGCGGGATGACGTCGGAGCACCCGACGCCCAGGAGGATCGATGTCGCGGCCAACGCTCGCGTGAGGTTATTTCCCATGCCCGCCGCGCGTAGCAGGCCTCGTGCCCCTTCGGAAATACGAGGGCAGGCGCGGGCGCGCGGGACGATTTTTGCTCCGCTCTCCCGCGCCGGGTGACGATTTGCGTCACCCGGGCAGGAGATCGCTGAGCGCCGTAAGAGATGCTGGGAAGGAGGTCAGTTGGCGACGCAGGAGAGCAGCGCGCCCGCGTCCGCGCAGATGGCGGACATCTCGGTGCCCGAGTTGAGGCACGGAGAATTCGACACGCCGCCGAAGTGGTGGAGCGCGATGGCGTGGTTGGTGACCGCGTCGATGATGGGAGAGCCGCTCGACCCGCCCTCGCTGTCGCAGCCATACCCCGTCTGCGAGCCCGTGGCCGCTTGGCTGTAGGTCATGTTGATGGTGGCCACGGCGCAGCGGATGGTGTGCGCGTCGTCCTCCCAATACCCGATCTCTTTGGGTCGGCCCGCCGGGTGCTGGATGAAGTAGATGTTCTCGCCCACGACGGCCTGTTTGGTGGTGGCGATGAGCTCACCGAAGGTCGCCTCGGGGTTGCCCTGGAGCGTGACGAGCGTGTAGTCGAGGCCGCCCTTCTTGCCTTGGCGGTTGGACGTGTTGGTCTTGAGGAGCGTGCCGCCCCCGTAGCTCGTGGTCGCCGCGAGGGTCGAGCCGCCGCAGCTCGTGTATTGGTAGTTGAAGCGCGCCTCCAGCGTGTTGAGCTCGGTCTGGGTGCTGAAGCAGTGGTTGTTGGTGAGCATGCTGTTCGCGTTGCTGCCCGCGACGAGCCACCCGGTGCAGAGGTATTGGCTGGCGCCGCTCGTGAACAAGAGGCGCGCGACCGGCTTTTGCAGCGCGTCGAGCGCCGGATAACACGCGATGTCCTCGCGGCCGTCGGTGCCGCACACCACCTCTTCGAGGCCGCTCGCGGTCTTGGCCTTCGCGCTCTGGAGCGACACGGTCCCGTGCCCCACCGCGTCGATCGTAAAGCCATGACCGCCGCCCTTGGCTGCTTTGGTGAGCGTCACGATCGCGCGATCGCCGTCGATGGCGAACGACCACACGTCGCCGTCGTCGTGCGGGCCGCGGCCCGTGTACGTGTACGACTGCGCGCCGTCGGGGCTCGCGACCGTCACCACGTCACCCTCGCCGAGGTGGAAGTTCTTGAAGTGGACGCGGACGAACTCGGCGCCCGGCGAGCTCACCTCGTGAGACCAGCTCCCCTTATAAGGATGCGGCGTGTCGATGGAGTACGACCGGACGTCGCCCACCTTGGTCGGCGTCGCGACCTGCGCCTCCTCGGCCGGCGTGTCTCCCTCATCGTCGACGACAGGGCCGCTCTCCGTCGGGGCGCCGACGCAGCCCCAAACCATCACACCGGACGCGACCAACGACAACCAACCGAGGCACCGCTTGAGCATGGATATCGACCTCCGGGCACACGTGTGTTGTTGGGCGGAGGATCATCGCCGGCCAAAGCGTCCAGACATGGCTGCTCCCAGGGAGCACGCGCTCCCGTAGCGCCATCGGACGCCTGTGAAAAAAGGCGAATCGCGACGAGCCTGCGCCGAGACGACCAAGGGATAGAAAGATGAGCGCCGCCGCGCGCCAAGCGAAATTGGCCGCGCGATAAGAAGGGCAATCAACCACACCCCGCCCCCCTCTGTCAAACGATATCTTCGCTCCCGATCACGTTTTCTTGATGTTCTTTCTCCCCTCACGCGCCCTCCCTTTCGGTAATAACGATATTCAAACGAGATGAAAATCGGGTGGAGACGAATCGGGGCATAGATGCGTTGCGCAGATTCGCCCTGCGCTCTGCCTGTTTCTGTCTGTTCGGTCGAATGCCCGAGGCCCATCCGGCAACGGAGGCAGACAACACCGGGAGCCCCCTCATGCCGAGAGTCCTTTCGCTTGCAGCCCTCGTCGCTTCTCCTCTCTTGGTCTTTGCGGCCTGCACGGTCGGCGGCAGCGGGGGACAGAGCGGCTCCGCGAGCGGCTCATCGAGCGGCGCGGGCGGCGACACGAGCGGCGGGACCGGGGGAATGACGACCTCGTCGAGCAGCAGCGGAGTCGGACCGAGCACGTCGTCGAGCGGAGGGGTGGGGGGCTCGGGCGGCGCGAGCTCGTCGAGCTCGTCGAGCAGCGGCGCCTGTCCGCCGCTCGGCAAGCAGAACTTCGTCAACGGATGCCCGATGACCAACGGCGCGCCGTGCTCACAGTGGGGCGACATCTGTTTGGGCGGGCAATGCGTGTGCGAGCCCCAGACCTCGTGCAAACCCCTCACCGGCATCGCGTGCGACCAGATGAGCGTCGCGAACGTCGTGGTGGACGCGAGCTACGTCTATTGGACGACGAGCGTCGCGAACGGCGCCGTGATGCGCGCGCCCGTGGGCGGCGGCGCGCCCTCGGTGCTGGCAGGAGGGCAGTCGTTCCCCGCGGGCGTCGCGCTCGACGCGGTCAACATCTATTGGGGAAACCAAGGCAGCAAAGACATCATGATGGCGCCGCTCGGAGGGGGCGCGCCCGTCGTGATGGCGAGCGGGCAAGAGAGCCCGCGATCGCTGGCCGTCGACGCGACGCACGTGTATTGGACCGACACCGGCCTTCAAGGCGCGATCCGGAAGGTGCCAATCGCGGGCGGCGCGGTCGAGACGATCGTGACCTCCCAGCCCGGGCCCGCCGGCATCGCGGTCGACGCGACGCACGTCTATTGGACCAACGTGCCTGGAGGTGAGGTGTCGCGCGTGCCCAAGAACGGCGGGTTCGCGCAGTCGCTCGCCACGGGCCAAGTCAACCCGAACGGGATCGCGCTCTACAACGGCTATGTGTATTGGGCCAACGTCGGCGACCCGGGGCCGGGATCGGTGATGCGGACGCCCGTCGCCGGCGGCGCGGTGGAGCTGCTCGCCAACGGACCTGCGATGTTCGGCGGCGGCGTCGCGGTGGACGCGAGCGGCGTGTATTGGGCCCAAGTGTATTTGTTCGTGGTGCCCCACGCGGGCGGCCAGCCGAAGGCCCTCTCCCCGTTCAACCAATACGCGCTCGGCGTCGCGGTCAGCCCGACGAACGTTTATTGGAGCGACGTGATCCAGGGGAACGTCATCTCTGCATCCAAATGAGGGCTCGCGGACGGTCGGGGAGATGGGATACGCTCCCGCCCCGATGGCCGACGCACCGACGGACGACACCGAAGAACAAGCCTCCTCCGAGCCCGCCGGCGAGCCGGCTCAAGGCCCGGCCTCCGAGCCGGCCAACGGCGAAGGCCCTACGCCGCAAGCCGCCGGCAAGGCGGAGAGCCCGCCGCCCGAGCCCGCAAAAGACGAAGGCGCCAAGGACGGCGGCGCGAAAGACGAAGGCGCCGAGGACGGCGGCGCAAAAGATGAAGGCGCGAAGCCGGGCAGACCTAGGGACACGCGCCTCTTGCTCGCGGCGCTCGCGGTGCTCGCGGCGGTGCTCGTCACGTGGACCATCATGAGGCCCAAGACCCCCTCCCAAGGGACGGTCGAAGCGTCCGATCCCGCGTCCGCCGAGGTGAAGGCGGGGCTCTCCGCGGCCGATCCGAACGAGGCCGTGACGCACTTCCGCGCCGCGCTCGCGCAGAACCCGACCCATTACGGCGCGACGTTTCAGCTCGCGCGCGCGCTCGATCGCGCGGGCAAGCGCGATGAGGCCAAAGCCCAGTGGGAGCGGGTCGCGCACATGGCCGAGCTCTACGACGACAAGCCCGTGCTCGAAGCCGCGCGGCGGAGGCTCGGCGGCAAAGGCAAGCCCGGCGCCGAGGCGCCCGCGCAGCCCCAGGGAGATGCGATGAGCAGAGGGCTCGACGCGCTCTACACGAGGAAGGATCCGCTCGCGGCGGAGGCCGCGTTCCGCGAGGTGCTGGCGCAGAACCCCAATCACTACGGCGCCACCTACCAGCTCGCGACCGCGCTCGATCAAGCGGGCAAAGCCGCCGAGGCCAAGGCCGTTTGGGAGAAGATGCTCGCCATGGCCGAGCCGGGCGGCGACCGCGCGACCGCCGATCACGCGCGCGGGAGGATCGCCGCGCTCGCGCCCAAACAAGACGCCGATCCGGCCGCGGACGCGATGCGGCGCGGCCTCGAAGCGCTCTACACCAAGAAGGACGCGGCCGCGGCGATCCCCCATTTCCGCGAGGCGCTCGCCAAGACTCCGGGCCACTACGGCGCCACCTACCAGCTCGCGAGCGCGCTCGATCAAGCGGGCAAGCCCGCCGAGGCGAAGACGCTTTGGACCAAGGTGCTCAAGATGGCCGAGGCCAACAACGACGTAAAGACCCAAGAGGTCGCCCGCGCGAGGCTCGCCAAGAATCCATGAGCCCGCTCACCATCGCGCTTTGGGCGTGCGGCGGCGCCGCCTTTTTGTGCTGGCTCCTCTCGGTCATCACACGTGAATATTCGTGGGTCGACAGGCTCTGGTCCATCGCCCCTCCGCTCTACGTGGTCTACTTCGCGGCCGTCGCGCGCGACGAGCGGCTCGCGGTGATGGCCGCGATCGCGCTCCTCTGGGGCGCGCGCCTCACGTTCAACTTCGCGCGCAAAGGCGGTTACGCCAAAGGGGGCGAGGACTACCGCTGGGCCTACGTGAAGAGCCGGATGAGCCCGTGGCAATATCAAGTCTTCAACGTCCTCTTCATCGCGGGCTTCCAAAACGCGCTGCTCCTCGCGATCGCGCTGCCCGCGTGGGCGGCGCTCGCCCACAAGAAGACGCCGTTCGGCGCCGCGGACGCCGCGCTGGCCGCCTTGTTCCTGGCCCTCCTCGCGGGCGAGACCGTGGCCGACGAGCAGCAATGGCGGTTCCAACGAGACAAGAAGGCCAAGAAGGATCGCGGCGAGCCCGTGACCGAGGGGTTCTTGACTACGGGGCTCTTCGCTTGGTCGCGCCACCCCAACTTCTTTTGCGAGCAGGCCATGTGGTGGGTGTTTTACGCGATGGGGGCGCGGGCGATGGGCGCGTGGCTCCATTGGACCATCGTTGGGCCCGCGGTGCTCACGGCCCTCTTTCAAGGCTCCACCAACTTGACCGAGCAGCTCTCGCTCGCCAAATACCCCTCGTACGCCGACTATCAAAGGCGCGTCTCCCGGCTCATCCCCTGGCCTCCAAAGGCAAATACCTGACGCCGCCGCGCGCCTGATTCCTAATCTCCTCTCGCCATCTCTTTCGGACCTGCGATTACGGTTTCTTGTATAAGAGCCGTGGAGGTGCCCGTGTCGATTTCCAAGCTCGTTCGCGTCTGCGTCGTGAGCATGCTCGCGCTCCTGCCGTCGGTCGCGCGCGCCGCCGAAGCCCTGACGCTCGAAGAGGCGCTGAAGCTCGCCCTCGCCAACAACGAGCGCGCCCTCAAGGCACCCCTCCGTGTTGACGTTGCGGAAGGGCAGCTCGACCGAGCGCGGGCGGCGTTTCTGCCTTCGCTCACCGCGGGGCTCGGGGGCACCCTCCGCCCGACCGACGATAAAACGCCGCGCGCCATCGCGGGCAACACCACGTTCGCGCTGACCCAACCCATCTTCAACCTCTCGGCGTTCCCGCTCTATGCGCAGGCGCGCCATCAGCTCGAGTCCGAGCGATGGGGCGCGACGCAGGACAAGCGGCTCGTCGCGTTCGACACCGCGCGCTCGTTCTTGGTGGCGCTCACCAACGAGCGCCTGCTCGAAGCCGCGACGCGCAGGCTCGAACGCGCGAAGGCCAACCAGCAGAACGCCGAGGCGCGCGCGCAGGCGCAGCTCGCGAGCGTGAACGACGCGACGCGCGCCACGCTCGACGCCGCGGGCGCCTCGCGCGACGTCGTCCAGGCGCAGGCGACCTTGGCCCGCTCGTACCTCACGCTGGGCTTCCTCGTGGGCAAGACCGTCGCGGGCCCGCTCGCGCCGCCCGATCGCACCATCCGCGCCGCGGAGAGCGCCGTGTTCCGCGCCGACGATTTGGTGAAGCTCGCCGAGGCGCGGCGGCCCGATCTGCGGTCGGCCAAGGAGCGGACGGCCTCGCTCCGCGAAGCCGCGCGCGAGCCCTTGTACCGGCTCGCGCCCTCGCTCGCGGCGCAGGCGCAGATCCGCGTGACCATCGCGCCGCTCCCGCAGGAGAAGCTGCACGACGAGTCGGTCCAGCTCACGCTCAACTGGACGATCTACGACGCGGGCACGCGCTACGGCGATCGCCGATCGCGAGTCGCGCAGGCCGACAGCCAGGCGCTCGACGAGCGCGCGCTCAAGCGATCGATCGCGGTCGACGTGGGCACGCAGCTCGTCACGATCCGCGCCGCGCGCGAGAGCTTCCGCATCTCGAACGACGCGGTCGCCGCCGCGCACAAGAACACGGCCGAGACCGAGGCGCTCTACGCGCAGGGGCTCGCGCGCGCGATCGAGCTCATCGACGCGAACGCCAAGCGCTTCGAGGCCGAGGTGGGCCGCGAGACCGCGCGGCTCGCGATGGAGCAGGCGTACGTGGAGCTTCGCTTCGTGCTCGGCCTGGATCCCTTGGGCAGCGAGCTCGACAGCCCGGCGCCGGCCGACGAGAAGGACAAACCCAAAGACGACAAAGACAAAGGCGCGCAGGCAAGACCCGCGGAGGACAAGCGCGTGGCGAAGAAGGAGCGTGCGCGTTGAGGGGCGCGCTCATCGCGCTCGCGCTCGCGCTCGCGATCGGCGCGGGGTGCAAGGGCGGCGCAAAAGAGGGCGGATCCAAGGACGGCGCGGACGCGCGCGGCGGAGGGCGGCGCGGGCGCGGCGGCGGCGCGGGCGCCGCGTTCGCGGTCGACGCGCTGGCGATCGAGGCGAAGAAGATGCGGTACACGGTGACCGCGCCGGGCACCATCGACGCCTTCGAGCGCGTGCAGGTCACCGCGCGCGTCGCGGGCGCGGTCGATCGCGTGGGCTTCACCGAAGGCCAGAGCGTCAAGAAGGGCGACGTGCTCGTGGTGATCGACTCCGAGCGCTTTCGCGTCGCCGTCGCGAGCGCGCAGGCCGCGCTCGGCAAGGCCGACGTCGCGGTGCGCGACGCCGACGCGATGGTCGCGCGGCGCGAGGCGGCGGCGGGCAAGACCCCGGGCATCATCCCGGGCGAAGAGCTCGAGAGCTACCGCACCAAGGCGGCCTCCGCGCGCGCCGATCGCGCGGTCGCGGCGCAGGCGCTCCGCACCGCTGAGCTGAACCTCCGCGACTCGTCGGTGCGCGCGCCGATCGAGGGCGTGATCCAGACGCGCACGGTCGAGACAGGGCAATACGTGCAAGCGGGCTACGTGATGGCGACGCTGCTCCGCGCCGAGCCCTTGCTCCTCCGCTTTCAAATCGAGCCGAGCGAGGCGCCGCGCATCAAGCCCGACATGGTCGCGACCTTCACCATGCGCGAGACGCAGCGCTCGTTCAAAGCGAAGGTCACGCTCGTCGCGGGCTCGGCCGACGCGACCACGCACATGGTCGGCGTCACCGGCGAGGTCGTCGACGAGGGCCACAAATATTGGCTGCGCCCCGGCTCGTTCTGCGACGTCACCGTCGAGGTCGACGCGCAGCGCGACGCGGTCATGATCCCGCGGCTCGCGGCGCGCGCGACCGATCACGGCTACGTCGCGTACGTGGTCGAGGGCGAGGTCGCCAAGGAGCGGGTGCTCGCGCTCGGCATGAGCACCAAAGACGGCTGGATCGAGGTCCGATCCGGGCTCAAGGCGGGCGACGTGCTGGTGGTGCGCGGCGCCGAGGCGCTCACCGACGGCGCCAAGGTGAAGGTGTCGCGCGTGACCGCGGACGCGCTCGACAAGCCCGTCCCCGCGCCCGCGCCGTCCGGTAGTGCCAGCGGCAGCGCGGGCCCGCCCGCGGCCGATCCGTCGGGGTCCGCGAGGCCTCGGCGGAGGAAGGAGGCCGCGCCGTGAACATCACCGACGTATCCATTAAAAACCCTGTTTTTGCCTGGATGTTGATGGCGAGCACGATCCTCTTCGGGCTCGTCGCGGTCTCGCGCATCGGCATCAGCCAGTACCCCGACGTCGACTACCCGAACATCACCGTGAGCGTGTCGTGGACGGGCGCCTCGCCGTCCGCGGTCGAGCGCGAGATCGTCGAGCCGCTCGAACAAGCCATCGCGCAGGTCGAGGGCGTCAAGCAGATCGCCTCGACCGCGCGCCAAGGATCGGGCCGCGTGACGGTCACGTTCGACATCTCGCGCAACGTCGATCTCGCGCTCCAAGACGTACAAGCCCGCGTCGCGCAGGCGCAGCGCCAGCTCCCGCGTGACGTGCCCGCGGCGACCGTGTCCAAGTCGAACCCCGACGACACGCCCATCGTCACCATCGGCGTCTCGGGCCCGTTCTCGCGCCAGCTCCTCGCCGACGTCGCGCGCTACCAAGTGCAGGAGAAGCTCCAGACCGTCGCGGGCGTCGGGCAGATCACGTTGAACGGCTACCTCGCGCGCAACGTGCGCATCTGGCTCGACGCGAGCCGCCTCGCCGAGAAGGGCGTGGTCGCGAGCGACGTGATCGACGCGATCAAGCGCGAGCACGTCGAGGTGCCCGCGGGCCAGCTCGACGCGGGCGGCAGGCAGCTCAACGTGCGCCTGCTCGGCGAGGCGATCAACGTGGAGGCGCTCCAAAAGCTCGTGGTCAAGCGCACCAAGATCGCGCCCGTGTACCTGGAGGACGTCGCGCTCGTCGAGGACGGCTTCGAGGACGTCAATTCGATCGCGCGGCTCGACGGCGTGCCGCTGCAAGCGCTCGGCGTGCTCAAGCAGCGCGGCACCAACGCGGTGAGCGTCGCGTCGGGCGTGCGCGATCGCGTGGCCGAGATCCAGAAGAGCTTGCCCGAGGGGATGAAGGCCGAGGTGCTCTTCGACACCACGGTCTTCATCGAGGAGTCGGTCCACGAGATCGAGCTCGAGCTCGGCCTCGCGCTGGTGCTCACCGCGCTCGTCTGTTGGCTCTTCCTCGGCTCGTTGTCGAGCACGCTCAACGTGGTGCTCGCGATCCCGATGTCGCTGCTCGGCACCGTGGCCGTCATTTATTTCTGCGGCTTCACGCTCAACACGTTCACGCTGCTCGGGCTGTCGCTCGCGGTCGGGCTCGTGGTCGACGACGCGGTGATGGTGATGGAGAACATCTATCGCCACGCCGAGATGGGCAAAGATCGCGTCCAGGCGTCGAGCGACGGCACCAAGGAGATCACGTTCGCGGCGCTCGCGGCGACGGTCGCGGTCATCGCGATCTTCTTGCCGGTCGTGTTCATGGAGGGCGTGATCGGCCGCTTCTTCTTTCAGTTCGGCGTGACGCTCTCGGTCGCGGTGATGCTCTCGTACTTCGAGGCGATCACGCTCGCGCCCGCGCGCTGCGCGCAGATCTTGGTCACGTCGCGCGAGGGGCGGAGCCGCGTCGGCCTCTTGGTCGATCGCGGGTTCTCCGCGCTGGAGCGCGGCTACGGCTCTGCGCTCGGCAAGGCGCTCGACCACCCGTGGAAGGTGCTCATCGCGGGCGCGCTCGCGCTCGGCGGCTCGATCGCCGCGGTGCCCGCGATCCCGACGGAGTTCGTGCCGTCGCAGGATCAGAGCCGGCTCAACGTGCGCGTGCAGACCGAGACGGGCACGAGCCTCGACGCCGCCGCGCCGCTGCTCGCGCGCGCCGAGGAGCGGATCGCGCGGCGGCCCGAGGTCGATCGCGTGCTCACGACGCTCTCGGGATCGCAGGGCTCGATGACGCTCACGCTGGTCCCGCCGAACAAGCGATCGATCTCGGCGCAGCAGCTCTCGACCGAGCTGCGCAAGGATCTCTCGTCGATCGCGGGCATCCGCGTGTCGGTGCAGGATCCGTCGCAGCAGAGCTTCGGCGTGCAGAAGGGCTACCCCGTGGACTTCACGGTGCGCGGCCCCGACTGGGACAAGCTCGTGATCGAGGCGATGAAGATCAAAGACAAGCTCGAAGAGAGCGGGCTCGTCACCGACGTCACGACGGACTACCGCGTGGGCGCGCCCGAGGTGCAGATCCTCCCGGATCGGCGCCGCGCGACGGATCTCGGCGTGTCCGTGGGCGAGATCGCGAACACCGTGAGCGCGCTCGTGGGCGGCAACATCGTGGGCAAGCTCTCGACCGAGGGGCGGCGCGTCGACATCCGCATGCGCCTGCTCGCGTCGCAGCGATCGCGCCCCGAGGACATCGGCGCGATCCGCGTGCGGACGCAGTCGGGCGAGATGGTCCCGCTCTCGCTCGTGGTGACGCAGGAGGAGACGAGCGTGCTCCAGTCCATCAGCCGCGTGGATCGCGAGCGCGCGATCGGCATCTCGGCCAACGTGGCGCCCGGCAAATCGCAGTCCGAGGCGATGAAGAAGGTGACCGAGCTCGCGAAGGATCTCCCGCTCGGCTACCGCGCGGTCGCGAGCGGCCAAGCCTCGCAGCTCGAAGAGACGACGAGCGGCCTCGCCTTCGCGCTCATCATCGGGATCCTCGTCGCGTACATGGTGCTCGCGAGCCAGTTCAACTCGTTCTTGGACCCGGTCACGGTGCTCACCATCTTGCCGCTCGCGCTCTCGGGCGCGGCGATGGGGCTCCTCATCGGCGGCAAATCGCTCAACGTCTTCAGCATGATCGGCGTCCTGCTCTTGATGGGGATCGTCAAGAAGAACTCGATTTTGCTCGTGGAGTACGCGAACCACGTGCGCGAGCACGAGGGTTTGGAGGCGCAGCCGGCCATGCGCAAGGCCGGGCCGCTGCGGCTCCGGCCCATCCTCATGACCACGATCGCGACCATGATGGCCGCGGTCCCCGCGGTGCTCGGCATCGGCCCCGGCACCGAGACGCGGAGCCCGATGGCCGCCGCGGTGCTCGGCGGCCTCACGGTCTCGACCCTCTTGAGCCTGCTCGTCGTGCCCGCGTTCTACGTGGTGACCGACCGCGCGCGCAAACGGGCCTCCACGACGTCGCCCAAGGGCGATGACAAAGGCGATCACGCGGCGCCCGCGGAGGCCGTGAGCGATGATACTAAAGGCGTTGAGGAGCCCGCGCCCGCCGAGCATGGATGAGCGACGAGCGATGAGCGGGCTCACCCCGCCATCGTCCGTTATCCATCCTCTCGCCAGGTGGGTTTGGCGAAACAACGTTGGAGATGATCGATGAGCGCGCGGACCCGGAGCGGCAGCCCCCGGGCCCGCGCGACCACCGCGTAAATGCCGATCTCGGCCGACCGCTGCCCTTCGAGGAGCAGCTCGGCGCGGCCCTTGGCCACGTCGCGCGCGACCATGAAATAGGGCATCACCGCGAGCCCGAGGCCCGCGAGCATCGCCTCGCGGAGCACGGTGCCGTCGTTGGCGGACAAGCTGCCTTGGGCGACCGAGACGGGCTGCCTGTCCGCGCCCCGGAAGCGCCACTCCGCGGTGCGCTCGACGAGCGTGTAATGAAGGCAGTTGTGGTGGACCAAATCTTCGCTCCGCAGCGGGCGGCCGCGCGCCTCCAAATACGATGGCGCGCCGGCGACGACGAGCCTGTCGTCCGCGAGCTTCTTGGCGACGAAGGTGCCGTCCGGGCGGCCCGTCACGCGCACGATGAGATCAAAGTCGCTCCCGACCACGTCCGAGAACCGATCTTCGACGGTGAGGGCGACCTCGACCGCGGGGTTCGCGCGGGCGAACTCAGCGATCATCGCCGCGACGAACATCTGGGTGAGGGTCACCGGCGCGCTCACGCGGACGAGCCCGCGCACGGCGGACGCGGCGCCGCCCACCGCATCTTCCGCGGCGCGCGCCGCCGTGATGACCCGCGCGCAGTGCTCGTAAAACCTTGCTCCGTCCGACGTGACCTCGACCGCGCGCGTGGATCGCCGGAGGAGCTGGACCCCGAGGCGGGCCTCCAAGAGCGCGATGCGGCGGCTCACCGCCGACTTGGCGATCCCCGTGCGGCGCGCGGCCTCCGAGAACGAGCGCGCCTCGACCACCCGCGCGAAGAGCGCGAGATCCACGATGCCCTCCAGGTCGAACCCCACCGAGGCACGGTATCGGGGAGGGGCGCCTCAAGCAAGCTCCGCGTTCTCCTGGGGAGAACAGCGTGTGCTCCCGCGGCCGGCTACCGGGCGGCGGCGGCGGGGCTTACCTCTCCCTCAACAACGGGGATACACCCCGAGGAGATTGGCCATGACGATCGAACACGACACCGAAGGGCGGGGGCTCATTTCACGACTTCTCGACACGGATCCGCGCGCGACGAGCCTCCTCGTCCAACGGGTCATCCTCGGCGCGGTGATGTTCCCGCACGGCGCGCAGAAGCTCCTCGGGTGGTTCGGCGGGTACGGGTTCAAAGGCACCATGGGGTTCTTCACCTCGGTGATGCACCTGCCCGCGCCCGTCGCGTTCCTGGTCATCGCCGGGGAATTCTTCGGCGCGATCGCGCTCGTCTTCGGGCTCGGGACGCGCGTCGCGGCGGCCGGGATCTCGGCCATCATGGTGGGCGCGGCGCTGACGACCCATTGGGACACGGGCTTCTTCATGAACTGGTTCGGCGCGCAGAAGGGCGAGGGCTTCGAATATCACCTCCTCGCGCTCGCGCTCTCGATCCCCATCCTGATCTGGGGCGGCGGCCGAGCGTCGGTGGACGCCGCGCTCCGCGAGCGCGTGGGCGCGCGCCCGCTCGTCCCGCAACGAGCGGTTTAATCAATCATCCTCTTCGTCCTCTTCTTCATCCTCGTCCCCGTCCTCGCCCTCTTCGCTCTCATGATGTTCGACGCGGACACCGTCGCTCGTGACGAACACCGTAGCGAGGTGCGCGCCGTCCTCGCCCATGGCCTTTAGGGTGCCCATGAGGCTCAGGCCGGCGGGCAGGAACAACCCCTCTCGCACCACCCCGAGCGCTTCGAGCGCCGCCTCCCAATCGAGCGCGCTCTCCAGGACGACCCCGCGGCCGAGCGGGGTCAACGTGATCTTGCCGGCCGCGAGGTCGCGTGGGGCCGAGAGGGCCTCACGCAGATTGGCCGCGACGTCCGCCTCGGGGAAAGGATCGATGGCCAACGTGCCTTCGAGCCAAGTGTCGTAGCTCATTGTCGCGAATATACGCCGGGGCTCCGCCGGAGCGATAGAGGATTCAGCGGAGGAGGCCCTCTTCGCGATACCACGCCGCCATGTCGGTGATGGCCTCGCGCGCGGGGCGCGACCGATACCCCAGCTCCCGCGCGGCCTTCTCGCTCGACACCTCGACCATGAACGTGGATTGAATCGCCATCTCTTCGCTGAGCAAAGGGGCCTTGTCGCGCAGCACCGCGATCGCGTCGAGCGCGCGCCCGACGGCGATGGTCACCCCCGAAGGCAACGTGAAGAGCGGCGGCCGGCCCCCGGCCGCGAGGGCGATCTCGCCGAACAACGCCTTTACGCTCATGGGCTCTCCCCCGAGCGCATACCGCTCCTTCGATCGGCCTTTGATCGCCGCGGCGAGGTGCGCATACGCCACGTCCCGAACGTCGCAGATGGTGCGGTATCCCTCGGGCACCGCGAGGCCCAAAGGGGATTTGACCGCGCGGAAGAGCGGTAAGAAGTTCCCTTTGAAGTCCCAAGGCCCAAAGATGGCGGCGGGGTGGGTGATGACCACGTCGAGCCCGCGGTCCGCGGCCCGGAGCACCTCTCCCTCGGAGAGCCATTTGGTGTGCGGATACACCATGCCGAGCGGAGCGAGGTTATACGCGTTCTCTTCATTGATGGTCACGACGCCCGCCGGGCGGGGCCCCTGTTGCCCGGGCAGGTACGGTTTGCCGAGCGTGGACGCGCTCGACGTGTGGACGAGCCGCGAGACCTTGGCCGCGAGCGCAGCTTCGGCCACGAGGCGGCTGCCTTCGACGTTGGTCCGGTACACCTCGGCCCACGCCCCGCGCCACATCCGCACGTCGGCCGCGACGTGGAACGCGAAGCGCGCGCCGTCGAGCCCGCGCGCGAGCGCCTCGCGATCGAGGAGATCGCCGCGCACGATCGAGACGCCGCGCATCGCGCCGAGCCCGCCGGGCAACGATCCGCCGCGGCTCAGCGCGCGCACGGTCGCGCCCGCGTCCACGAGCGCGCGCGCGACCGCGTAGCCCACCATGCCGGTCGCGCCCGTCACGAAGACGGTCGCGCCGCGAAACGCGTCGATCACACCTCGGTCCATTGCCGCTCCGCCTCGCCCTTCAAGCGTTCGTACCCCGGCCTCGAAAGGACCTCGATCGCGGCCTCGAAGAGCGCCTCGGGCGCGCCCGCGGGGGCCTTCGTCCTCCGTCGCTTCGCGATCGCGGCCCACGCGGCGAGCGTCTTGGCGCGCTCGACGCGCTGCCCGCCGAGCGCGAACGCCGCCTCGCTCGCGGCCATCGCGTCGTTGATCTCGTCCGTCGATCGCCCGAGCGCGTCGAGCGCGAGGCCGCGCGTCCGCTCGGCCATGCCGAGCGAAAAATAGAGCGCGCGGCCCCTGCTCTCGGCCGCGAGCGCGCTCGCGCGCGCGACGGCCTCGTCGAGCCTGCCGTCGCGCCGCGCGATCTCGATCGCGAGCGCGGCCCACCAATCGCCCATGAAGATGCGGCCTCCGAGCTCGGGGATCAGCGTTCGCGCGGACGCGATGAGCGCCTCGGCGCCGCGCAGATCACCGAGATGCGCCAAGGCCCACGCCCCGAAATTCTGCGCGCAGAAGCGGACGAGCGCCTCGCCGCTCTCCTCGCCCGCCGCGCTCGCGATCGCGGCCTCCTCGGCGAGCCTCGGATAGTCGCCCTGCAAGAGCAGCCCGCCGCAGAGCACCGTGCGGTACACCGTCATCGGGGTGAGCTGGCCGTTCTCGCGCGCGAGCTTCTCCGCGATCGCCAGCTCGCGCGCGCCGTCCGCGGCGTCGCCGAGCCCGATCATCGCGATGCCCAAATACGCGTGCGCGCGGATGAGCTCGTAGCGGAGCCCGACCTCGTCGAGCGGCACGAGCGATTGGCGAAGGAGGCGCGCCGCGTCCTCGAAATGGCCTTGGATGAAGAGCGCGCTGCCGATCATCGACGAAGGCAGCGCGAGCAGCTCCGCGTCCCGCACCTCCTCGGCGACCGGCAGCACCAAGCGGTACGCCGCGATCGCCTCGGGCATCCTCCCCGCGATGAAGTGCATCCTGCCCATCAGGTAGTTGACCCACGCGAGCGGCACCTTGTCGTCCGGGGTGAGCAGCTCCTCGGCCTTTTGGATCTCGGCGAGCGTCTCTTCGGAGCTCGCGGTGAGCCTCGACGCGACGACGAGCCTCAAGATCGCCTCCGCCTTGCAGCGGTTGCGATCCTTGGTGGCCTCCAGCCGATCGACGGTCGCGATCACCTCGCGGTAGTGGCGCTTCGCGTCCTCGGTCGCTTCGAGCCTGCGCGCCTCGTCGCCCGCGCGGAGCAGGAGCGCGGGCACGCGCCCGAGGTCGCCCGAGCGCCGGTAGTGCTCGACCAAGATCATCGGATCGCGCTCGCCCGACTGCTCCAAGTACCACCCCGCGAGGCGGTGGCCCGTCGCGCGATCGTCGTCCGTCAAGAGGCCGTACGCCGCGTCGCGCATCAGCGCGTGGCGGAACTGGTGCTCGATTTCTCCTGCGATCCGGCTCTTGCGCAGCCGCTCGATCACCTCGGCCTCGATGAGCGCTTGGCACGATCGCTCGACCAGATCGATCTCTTCGCCCGCGCCGAGCAGCGCTTGCACGCCGCCCGGCCAGAACGTGTGGCCGAACACGCTCGCCGCGCGCAGCACGCGCCGCACCGCGGGCGGCAGGCGCGAGAGGCGCGCTTGGAGCATCGCGAGCACCGTGCTCACCGACGAGCCCGATCGATCCGACGGCGACTCGTCCGCGGCCGCGCGGATCAGCTCCTCCAGGTAGAGCGCGTTGCCCGCCGCCTGCTCGACGATGCGCGCGACGAGCGCCTGCGGCGCCTCGTTGCCCAAGATCTCGCGCACGAGCCGCTCGCTCGCCTTGCGGCTCAGGCCGCGGAGCGGGATGTGCTGCGCGCGGCCCTCCCAGAGCCTCGGGAAGCGCTGGTTGATCTCGGGCCGCGCGAGGAGCAGGAACAAGATCGGCTGATCGTCGAGGTCGCGCAGCGCCTCGCCCAAGAGGTCGATGCTCGGGCCGTCGCCCCAGTGCAGATCCTCGATCACCCAGAGCGTCGCGTGGTGCCGGTGCTCGGCGCGCAGCCAGTCGAAGAGCGCGTTCTTGATCGACTCGGGCGCCTGCGAAGAGCTTGGTTTGTCGCCGGATCGAACGCTGCGCGCGTGCGGCGGCTTGAGGCCGGTGAGGTCGGCGAGCTGCCTCGTCACGCGCTCGCGATCGCGCACGTCGAGGTGCGTCGTGAGGCGCGACGTGAGCCGCTCCCATCGCTCCTCGTCGGTCCCGTCGATGGCGCCCGCGAGCCTCAAGAGCGCGTCGCTCACGAGCCCGTACGGCCGCTCGACGTGCAGCGGATCGCCGTACGACGTGATCACCTCCCAGCGATCGTCGCCCTGCGAAGACTCCGTGAGCCTCCGCACGAGCTCGCGGCGGAGGCGTGATTTCCCCGCGCCCGGCGCGGCGGTGACGAGGATCGCGCGGGCGCACGGCTCTTCCATGCACGTGTCCATCACGGCCTGCAAGATGCCGAGCTCGTGATCGCGCCCCACGCACGGCGTGGGCTTGCCGAGGAGGCGGCGCTCCTCGTCGCGCGTGATCCGCTCGCTCTTCAGCACGGTGACGCCGCCCTCTTCGGCGAGCACGAACCTGCGCTCCAAGAGCGACGCGCTCACGGCGTCGACGGGCACGCCGCCCGCGCTCCACGACGCGTCGAGCAGGTGCGCCGCTCGATCGAGGGCCTCGCCCATGGGCACGTCGCCCTCGACGAGGCCCGTGCCCGTCGCGAGCACCACGCTGCCCTCGGGCCACAGCTCGTGCAGCGAGAGCGCGTAGCGCGCGGCCTGCACGGCTTGATCCTCCGCGCTCCCCGCGCCCTCGCTGAGCGTCGCCACGACGGAGCCGTCCGCGAGCATCTCGACCCGCGCGCCGAGCGCCTTGAGCGAGTCGCTCTCGGGCAGCGCGACGCGCGGCTCCTCGTCGATCACCGTGGTCTGCGCGCCGACGTCCCGCCGCGGCGTCGCGATGACCACGCTCACGAGCCTCTGCTCGCCGCTCGTGAGCGATCCCTGCGGCCGCGCGGTGTTCCGCTCGTTCGCGTTGAGCGCGCTCAGATCGATCGCGGCGAGCCGCGCGCGGAGCGCGGCGCCGTCCTTGGGCCGCTGCGAGGGATCGCGCGCGAGCATCGCGTCGACGATCTCGGCCACGCCCTGCGGCACGCCCGGGCAGAGCCTCCGAATGGGCGGCGCGCCGCTGAACAGGATCTTCGCCATCGCCGCCATCGGGTGCTCGGCCAAGAACGGCGACTGCCCCGCGAGGCTCTCGTAGAGCACGCACCCGAGCGAGAACACGTCGGCGGCAGGGCCCACGTCGCGCTCGCCGCGCGCCTGCTCCGGCGCCATGTACGCCGGCGTCCCCACGATTGCGCCCGTCAGCGTAACCCGCGTCCCCGCGCCGAACGCCCGCGCGAGGCCGAAATCGAGCACGACCACGCGATCGAGGTGGCCGTCGCGCAGGAAGATGTTGCTCGGCTTGATGTCGCGGTGAACGATGCCGCGCGCGTGCGCCGCGGCGAGCGCGTCCGCGACGCGCGTGACGACGTCGACGGCCTCGCTCACGAGCAGGCTCCCGCGCGCGAGGCGCGCCGCGAGGTCGATCCCTTCGAGCCACTCCATCGCGAGGAACGGCGAGCCGTCGGGCATGCGCCCGCGATCGAGGTACGCGACGATGTTCGGGTGCGAGAGCTCGGCGAGGAGCTTCGCTTCGCGCAGGAACCGATCCGCGCTCTCGCCGTGGTGCGCGAGCACCTTGAGCGCGACGCGCGCGCCCGTCGTGAGATCCCGCGCGCGGTAGACGACGCCCATCCCGCCGCTGCCCGCGCGCTCGATGATCTCGAAGCGCTCGCCGATCAGCGCGTGGCGCGGCAAGGACATGGCGGCGAGTATACGACGGCCCCCGCGCCTTGTTTCAAGCCGGGTCCTCTCCACCCGCGTGCCCCGCGTGCTCGCGGTTCACCGCGTCGCAGCCCTCGATGCCCTCGATGCGCGCGCACCACGCGGCCACGTGGGGGAAGCGCGCGGCGAGGGGCGCGAGGCCGACGTCGCGCCGCAGCGAGGCCCGCTCCGCGAGCTTGATCGAAGGGAAATAAAAGAGATCCGCGGCGCTCACGCGATCGCCGACGAGGAAGCTCCTGCCGTCGAGCGCGGCGTCGAGCCGCCCGAGCTCGTCGCGTATCCGCGCGGCGCCACTCTGGATCTCGCGCTCGCGCGCCTCCGCGGTCCCTGGTCCGCCGTACAAGACGGGCCGCACGACCGCGAGCAGAGGCTCGGAGAAGTACGCCATCTGCTCGGCGATGTGGCGCATCACGAGCGCCTCCTCGCGCGCGTCCGTGCCGAAGAGCGGCGGCGTGGGGAAGCGCCGTTCGAGGTAGACGAGGATCGCGCTCGACTCGTAAAGGACGAAGTCGCCGTCGCGGATGACCGGGACGCGCCCGCGCGGGTTGAGCGCCAAGTAGTCGGGCGTCCGGTGATCGCGCCGCCGCAGCTCGACGCGCCTCGGCGTGAACGGCGCCTTCTTGATCGCGAGCGCGAGGAGCACGCGCCACGACGGCGTGCTCCCGCGGTTGTAAAAGACTTCGAGCAACCCTTCTCCTCGCTCTTTTGATACCCTGCGCGCTTCGATCCCAACGAGGTGCGCCCCGATGCTCAAAGATCTCCTTCGAGAGGCCGAGATCGCCCGCGAGATGACGTTCGCCCCAGGCTCCGAAGAGGTCGGCCTCACGTCGAGCTACATCTTCGCCGAGGTCCTCTTCGCGCTCTACGATAGCGGTTTTTACGATTATGTGCGCGCGACGCCGACGTTCTCGCGGAGGCGCGCGGCCGAGGAGCTCGGCTTCGACCCGATGACGTTCGACTGGCTCCTCTATTACCTGGTCGGCCGGGGGCTCTTCCGCCCGACGGGCAACGGCGAGGCGCACGGGCCGCTCGCGAGCGACGAGCTGACGATCACCGACAAGGGCTCGCACTTCCTCAACACGGTGACGCGCGGCCTCTTGAACCTCTACGTAGGCGGCTATCACGCGCTCCTCACGAACCTCGGGCCGCTGCTCCGCAAGGAGGTGGGCCTCCACGACGCGATCCTCGACAGGTCCGCGCGCCACGCCGCGGCGGGCACCGAGGACCTCACGTGCGTGCGCGTCGTGCCGCAGGTGATCTCGATCCTCCAAGAGCACGGCCTCACGGGGATGCTGGATCTCGGCTGCGGCACAGGCGGCTTCTTGATCCAATGGGCCCGCATCACGGGCGGGACCGGCGTCGGCGTCGACATGTCGGGCCCCGCGCTCGCCGAGGCGCGCGCCAACGCGGCGTCGTTCGGCGTGGGCGACAAGGTGAGCTTCTATCAAGCCGAGGTGGGCAAGGACCCTATCCCTGTCTCGGACGAGGACGCGGCCAAGGTCGGCGCGGTCACGGCCATGTTCATGCTTCATGAGTTCGGGCGCGGCGGCGAGGAGAACATCGTGCGTGTGCTCGAGTCGCTCCGGGCGCAGTTCCCGGGGCGCCTGCTCATCGCGCTCGAGATGCCGCCCGTCGACGTGAACCTCTTGAACGGCCGGCTCCCCTCGTCGCTCGACGCGCTCGATTACCACTTTATCCATCCTGTCTCCAGGCAGGGTGAGCCCCGCTCCAAAGACGCTTGGGACGCGCTCTATCAGCGCGCGGGCATGAAGCTCACGGGGGTTCGCCGGGCGAGGAGCTCTCCTGTGCTGATTCACTTGGTGCGGATGGGCGACAAGGCTGCTTCATGACGCTCGACAAAGCGCGTGAAGCGGCGGCGCTGCTCCTCGAAGCGCGCCGCACGGGCAAGGTGATCCCCATCTTGCCCGATTCGTGCCGTCCGCTCACCGTCGAAGAGGGGTATGCGGCGCAGGACGCGCTCGTGGCCATGAGCGAGGACGAGGTGGTCGGGTTCAAGCTGGGCGCGACGACGCCGTATTGGCAAAAGCGCGCTCGCCTGACCGAGCCCATGGCCGGCAGGCTCCTCGCGAGCACGGTGCTGAAGGGCCCTGCCACGCTGCCGGGCGACCGCTTTCACCTCAGGATGGTGGAGTGTGAATATGCCTTTCGCGTGGGCCGCGATCTGCCGCCGCGCGAGGAGCCTTATGGCCGGGACGAGGTCGAGGCCGCCGTCGACGCGGTCTTCGGCTGCATCGAGGTCGCCGACTCGCGCTATGAGCGAGGGTTGCTCATGGACACGCCGAGCCTCATCGCGGACAACGTCCTCGCGGGCGCCTACGTGATCGGGCCCGAGGTGCCGAATTGGCGCGCGGCGGACCTCACCCACGCTCCTGTCCGCGTGTTCGCCGAGGGCAAGCTCATCAACGAGGGCAAAGGCGAGCACACGGGCGGTCACCCCATCTTGCCGCTCGTGTGGCTCGCCGAGGACCGCAGAAAGCGCGGCGACGGGCTCAAAGCAGGGATGATCGTGAGCACGTCGAGCTGCACCGGCGCCTACCGCGCGCCGGTGAGCGCGTCCATCGTCGCGGAGTACGCCGGGGCCGGCGAGGTCGCGCTCACGCTGGTGTAGCGGCGATCGCGGCGATTTCTTCGGCCGAGAGCGCGATGCGCCGGGCCTCCCAGTTCTGCTCCAAATGCTCGATCGAGCTCGTGCCCGGGATAGGCAACATCACCGGGGAGCGGGCGAGGAGCCACGCGAGCGCGATTTGCGCGGGCGAGGCGCGGTGTTTGTCGGCGATCGCGGCGAGGACCGGCCTCTCTTGTCCAATGGCGCCGACCGCGAGCGGGAAGTACGGCAGATAGGCGATGTTCTTTTGCGTGCAGAGGTCGAGGACGCCCTCGGGGTCCTTCACCTCGGAGTGCGTCTGTTTGGCGAGCGCGCCTTTGCCGCCCGCGACGTTGAACATGTTTTGAACCGCGACGACGGGCGTGCGCGCGAGCGCCATCTCGACCTCGCGCGCGCTCACGTTGCTGAGCGCGATGTGCCGGATTTTGCCCTCGGATCGCATCGCGATGAGCGCGTCGAGCGACTCCAAAAAGGGCACGCCCGCGATGGGCATGTAGCGCAGGTGGACCACGTCGAGGCGCTCGAGCCGGAGCGTGCGCAGGTCGTCCTCGGCGCCTTTTCGAAGCTCGTTGGGCCGGAGCGCCGCCCCCCAGCCCTTGTCGGGCAGGCGCTTTCCGCCGAGCTTGGTGGCGATCACCAGATCACGAGGGTAGGGGTGGAGGGCCTCGGCGATGAGCCGATTGGAGACGAAGGGCCCATAAAACCAGGCGGTGTCGATGAAGTTGACGCCGAGATCCACCGCGCGCCGGAGCACGGCGCGGGCGCGCGCCGGATCGTCGGGCTCGCCCCAAACGTCTTTGCCCGGGAGGCGCATGGCGCCGAAGCCCATGCGCTGCACCTCGAGGTCGCCGAGGCGGAGGGTGGAGGGGGCGTGTGCGTAGCTGTCATGGCGAGCGGGGTTGGTCATGGCGTGAGGATTCGTCGCGAGCGTTTGGGGGTGTGGTGGGGGAGGGGGCGCAGTCTACGCGAAAGCGGGCGCGTTGACGCGGACGATCTCGGCGGCGCCGCGATTGCGTTTTTGGCCCCGACCCGATATCTCTGCGCCTGGCTCTCTTGCCCCAGCCCTACACGAAACGCGAAGGAGGTAACTCATGTCCGAATCGGGAGCAAACGAACGAGCGACGTCGCGCTGCGGGAGGGATCACGCCCCGCTGAGCCCGCCCATGCTCGACGATCCTCGCCCGTTTTACGCGAGCGCTCGCCGCGAAGAGCCGGTGTTTTGGAGCGCGTCGCTCGGCCTTTGGGTCGTGACGCGCTACGATGACATCTGCGCTGTCGCCAAGGACACGGCGCGGTTCTCATCCATGGATTCGATCATGCCTTCGGCCGCGCCGCCGCCGCCCGAGCTGCTCGCCGTGTTGATGCAGGGCTTTCCCCTCCTCCCGAGCCTCGTGACCAGCGATCCTCCCGCGCACACGCACCAGCGCGCCCTCGTCACCAAAGCGCTCTCGCTGCGCCGGCTCACCGCGTTCGAGCCGATCCTCCGTGAGCTCGCCGAGGGGCTCATCGATGGATTCGTCTCCAAGGGCCGTGTCGAGATCGTGGACGCGTTCGCCATCGCGCTGCCCGGCAACTTCATCGTCGATCTGCTCGGGCTGCCGCGCGCGGATCTCGCGCAGGTCAATCATTGGACGACCGCGAGCGCCGAGGTCTTCGCCGGTCACAAGCCCCTCGACCAGCTCGTCGGGTATGCGCGTGAGTTCGTCGCGTATCAGCGCTACCTCGCGGCGGCGATCGAGGAGCGGCGGAGGAGCCCTCGGGACGACGCCCTCTCGGACATCGTGACAGGCGCGCTCGCCTTGGATCCGCCGCTCGGGATGCCCGAGATGATCAACATGCTCCTTCAAGTGATCTTCGCCGGCTACGAGACAACGGCGGGCCTCATCGCCGCTTCGGCGCTGGAGCTCGGGCGCGATCCCGCGCTGTTCGTCCGGGCGAAGGAGGATCCATCGGTGATCCCGCCCATCGTCGAGGAGGTGCTCCGCACCGCATCTCCCATCCACGCCATGTATCGTACCGTGAACGAGGACACCGAGATCGGCGGCGTGCGCATCCGCAAGGGCGAGCGCGTGCAGATCGCGTACATCTCCGCCAACCACGATGAGCAGCGCTTCGAAGATCCGCTGCGCTTCGACGTCGGCCGCGCGACACCGCATCTCGCGTTCGGGCACGGGATCCACTTCTGCATCGGCGCGCCGCTCGCGCGGCTCGAAGGCCGCATCGCGATCGAGGCGCTGACGCGGCGCTTGCCGTCGCTCCGCCTCGCGCCGAACCAGAAGCTCTCGTATTTCCCGAGCGCCACCGCGCGCCGGCTCGAAGCGCTCGTGGTGGAGTGGGCGGGGGCCGGATCGACGGGCTGATAACCCCACACAATACGCTTTTCGTATCATGCTTTGTTGAGAGAATCGAAAGCTCGGTGCGGGGCGGCGCGCATGAGGGCTCTCGCCTCCATCCCTGGAGGCGAGGGCCTCCATGCCGCGACGGCGCGCCTATGATAGTAGGCCTTTTCCAGGGGGCATGGTCGTTGCGTACGTCATCGCAGGAGGCCCGGCGGGTTCGCCGCCTCGATGCAGATAGGGCCTTGTACGAGGGAGAAGGTTCGTGCACTCTCAGGACATTACGACCAGCGACGGGAGCGCGACATGAACGGGCGTCGATCACCTTCGAGATTCCTCGGTCGCCCCTGGATCCGAGCCGCCGCGCTCGCGGCGCTGCCGCTCTCCGTCGCGTGGGCGGCGTGCGTCGACCTCGACGCCGTCGAGCACAACGTATGTGGCAATCGCGTGGTCGAGCCCGAGCGTGGAGAGGACTGCGACGAGGAGAGCGACCAATGCGGCAAGCCGGGGAGCGCGAACGAGTGCCGGTTCATCTGCTCCTCCAACAGTGACTGCGATGCGAAGAAGGGATATCGCTGCGGCGTGGATGGCGTCTGCCGGAGGCCCAAAGGCGACTTCGAAAAGCTTACGACCTTCACCACGAGCACCGCGCTCGATCTCCAGCTCGGCGACACCAACGGCGACGGCTGCGACGAGGTGGTGAACGAGCACGTGATTGGCACCACGGTGACGAGCTTCGACAGCGCCTTTCCAGGGGCTTGCGCCGCCTCTCGGCAGGACTTCCGCGAACGCCCTTCGGACGAGCGCTTCGCCTCTCCCTTCCTCGTCGATTTGACCGATGACCAAGCGCGCTACCCGGGCAAAGAGCTCGTCCTCGCGGGCAGGGGCCTCCTCGGCGGCGGTGGGCAGATCTTCACGGCGAAGCCCGAAAAGGCGCTCGTGCCCTTCCTCTTCCCGAGCTTCGAGATCAACGCGCCCGGCGCCAAGATGGTCAAGGTCCGTCTCGGTCAAGGCACCGCCGACTCCATCTTCCTCTTCCTCGGGCAACAGCTCGTCTTGGACCCGAACATCACCGCGCCTCAACAGGGAGATTCGGCCTCGGCGTGTGAGTCGATGGACGCAGGATCGAGCGGTGGCCAAGGGGGAGCGCCCCCCTTGCCCACGTGCGAGGGCGACGGCGGTCTACCGCCTCTGGACGGAGGCATGATGATGATGGGCGACGGTGGTTTGCCGCCTCCAGACGGGGGCATGATGATGGGCGACGGTGGTTTGCCGCCCCCGGCGGATGGAGGCGACGGTGGTTTGCCGCCTCCCGACGGAGGCATGATGATGGGCGACGGTGGTTTGCCGC
This sequence comes from uncultured Polyangiaceae bacterium, assembly GCA_964437785.1. Classification (GTDB taxonomy): domain Bacteria; phylum Myxococcota_A; class Polyangia; order Polyangiales; family Polyangiaceae; genus CAYTJL01. Next base: position 2,173 of record CAYTJL010000114.1, on the reverse strand, counting down.
CCCCGGCGGATGGAGGCGACGGTG
>CAYTJL010000114.1:0-2049 GCA_964437785.1 uncultured Polyangiaceae bacterium | reverse complement strand
GTTTGCCGCCCCCGCCGGACGGCGGTCCCCCTCCCCCGGACGGCGGTCCCCCTCCCCCGGACGGCGGTCCTCCACCCCCGCTGCCCCCGGATCACTACGCGAATCGCGTGGATCTCGCGATCATCTCCGCTCCCGAGGTCCCCGGAGCCAACCCCATCAAGATGCTCCCGCTGGCGCCCGAGCTCGATCTCAAGCGCGATCTCAACACGATCTCGGCCATCAAAGCCGCCGACCTCGACGGCGACGGCTGTGATGAGGTGTTGTTCACGGTCGCGGCGACCAAAGAGATCCACGTCTATAAGCTCTGTCACGCGGGCAGCGACGAGATCGTCCCCCAGGAGATCGCGACGATCACGCTCGACTCCGGTCTCCTCCGCCAATACAACGCATCCATCGCGCTCTTCGACGAGAACGGCGATGGTGCGCTCGACGTGCTCGTGGCGGACGACGGCGTCTCCTCGCAGCTCCACATCGCGTACGGCGCCGGCGACGGCACGTTCTTCTCCACCGTCGATCCCGTGACGAAGCTGCCCGCAGGCGACGTGAACGAGACCTCGGTGTACGAGCTGCCGGACGCGCTCATGCAGTGTAGGGCGACCAAGCTCGACACCGTCCTCGTCGTGGGCGAATTCGCCAAGCGAGAGGGAGAGTGCAAGGCGAGCCAAGAGGTGATCGCCGTGCCCTGCGCGTTCCCCGCCAAGTTCCAATCATCGGTGTGCAGCGATACGCCGAGGGCGTGTGAGGTGGTCTCGGCCGACATCGACAACAGCGGGCTCGACGACGTCATCATCTCGTCCCCCGGGCTGCCCGAGATCGTCGTCGAGCGCAGCAGTGAGAAGCTCGGATTCGCCATCTCCACGATCTCCACCAACTGCCCTGCCAAGGGCCTCGCCGTGGGCGATCTGGACCACGACGACGTCCCCGATCTCGCGTTCTTCGATGAGGTCACGGGGCCTGAGAACAAGCCCGCCACCGTGCTCAAGGTGGCTTACGGCGCGGCCTTCGCGAGCCCCAACCCGCCTGTCTTGGGTGGCTTCTACCCGGACGCCACGGGGATGGTGAACGGCCAAATGGTCAAGACCCCCACCGGTCAGCTCTTCATGTCGGCGAGCCGTGGGATGGACGGAGGCGAAGCGTGGACGTTCGGCGCGCTCGTCGACGGCAGGCCCGACCGGCAGACGTTCGCCCCCTTCTATTTCCCAGTCTTCCCGCCCATCGACGGCGCCCCGAAGGTCACGGACACGACCGCTCGTGTGCTCGCCGCGACCGTGGGCAAGCTCGGCCCGAGCGGGGAGGTGTCCGTCGCGGTGCTCACCGAGAGCTCATGGCCCATCGTTCAAAAGTACCTCTGGGTGCTCCGCCCCAACATCGCAGAGAAGGAGACCCAAGGAGCCGCCGCGCCGATCGATGTCCGGTGTGATCATTGCGTGCTCGCGCCGATCCCAAACCAAGCTGCTTCGCGCGACGACCTCCTCATCTTCGAGAGCCCCGACCCGGCGGCGCCCACGTCACCGCACGACGTGTCGTTCTACGACCTTCAACCGCTCTACGACGCGCCGGGGGTCAAGCTCAGCGGGATCTCCGCGCTCACGACGACGAGGCGCTTCGCCTCCATCGACGACGCATCACCTAAGAAGTACACGCAAAGGCCGCTCGTCGACGATCTGGATGGCGACGGCCACGTGGACGTGGCGCTCCTCGACACGGACGGCAAGCTCGTCGTGCTTTGGGGCCAAGGGGGCAACCAGTTCAACGAGAGCGAGCCGACGTGCGGCAAGGACGAGAAGGGCAAGGACAAGGCCTGTCCCCTGCGCCTCTCGATCGCGCGCCTCCAAATGCCGCTCGTGGAGGAGAAGGTGGAGGAGAAGACGGAGCCCCTCTACGTGATCGTCGCGCCAGGGCACATCGGCTTCTACACGTGGAGCGAGCAAAAGCTCGTCGACTCCAACGCCATCTCGGCCAACGAGCTGGCCCAATCGATCCCGGGCATCGACGCCGACTACGTCGCGGTCGCCTCCGGCGACGTCGACGGAGATGGGGTGTTGGATC
>CAYTJL010000113.1:21223-29214 GCA_964437785.1 uncultured Polyangiaceae bacterium | reverse complement strand
AAAATTCCGGATCGCTTGAGGTTACGGCTCGTTCCTGGGAGGTGACACAGTAGTGGTAACTGGTTCGCGACGGCTGATCGACCGATACGTAGTAAGCGACACCCATGCTGTGCGTGAAGCGGGAGTGCTCGGCGCCGTGGAAGACCAGATTGGTGAGCCCGTTCTGACGAATGTACCGGAGCCGCTGCAGCTCTCGTGTGTCGACGAGCGTACGAACGACCCAACCGAGCCTGGCATCTGCCTCTGCTGCGGCAGGGACCTCCCCATCAAGCCCAACGTTGTCGTACCGGAGTTGGACGTGGACGGGATCTCGAAAGAGCTTGGGCCGGGCCACCCGTCCTCCCTACTTGAGAATATGTTCAGGTGCAAGCCCCTTGTTCTGGTTTTTTTCGGGACATTGCGTAAACATCGTGTTCTATCGGGGCGCTTTACAGCCGCCGGGAGAGCGGCTAGGAGGCTCCTTCTCCAAAGGAGTCTCGCTTCCATGAAGCTCTATTTCTCTCCCGGCACGTGCGCCCTCGTCCCGCACATCCTGCTCCGCGAGGCGGGGCTCCCGTTCGAGCTCGAGAAGGTCAGCCTCAACACCAAGAAGACGGCGCACGACGTCGACTTCTTTACCATCAACCCCAAAGGCTATGTCCCGGTGCTCGAGCTCGACGGCGGAGAGCGGCTCACCGAGGTCATCGCCATCACGCAATACATCGCGGATCTCGCCCCCGCGGCGGGCCTCCTGCCCGCGTCGGGCGTCGCGCGGTATCACGTCATCGGGTGGATCGGGTTCATGTCCACCGAGCTTCACAAGCAGTTCACGCCGGTCTTCAGCCCCAAGGTCGAGGACACCCACAAAGAGCGGCAACGCGAGCTCATCGCGAGCAAGCTCGATTACGTGGCGCGGTCGCTCGGCGACAAACCCTATTTGACGGGCGACGGCTTCACCGTGCCCGACGCGTACCTCTACACCGTGTTCCGGTGGACCAAGCTCGTCTCCATCGATCCGAGCAAGTGGCCGTCGATTCAAGCCCACGCCGAGCGCGTCGCCGCGAGGCCCGCCGTCCACGCAGCGCTCGAGGCCGAAGGGCTCCTGAAGGCAAAGAAGGTATGAAGCAAACACTCGTTCTCTCCCTCTCGCTCTCCCTCGCCGCGCTGCCGCTCGTCGCGCTCAACGCCGCTTGCTCGGGAGGCGAAGGCACCGGCGGCTCCTCGTCGTCGAGCGGCACGGGCGGCTCGTCGTCGTCGAGCGGCAGCGCGGGCGGCGGCGGCGGCGGAGGCGGGGAGACGCCCATCGGCGGCGATCGCCCCGTCACGTTGTTCGTGCCCTCGGGCTACGACGCGCAGAAGCCCACACCGCTCCTCGTCATGCTCCATGGATACGGCGCCTCGGGCGCGCTCGAAGAGCTTTATCTCAACTTCGACGACGAGGCCGAGAAACGGGGCTTCCTCTACGCGACCCCCGACGGCACGGTCGACGCCGACGGCAAACGCTTCTGGAACGCCACGCCCGCGTGCTGCAACTTCGGCAACGTCGCCGTGGACGACGTGGCCTACATCATGGGCTTCATCGCGCAGATCCAAGCGCGCTACAACGTCGATCCCAAACGCATCTTCCTGTTCGGCCACTCGAACGGAGGGTTCATGTCGTACCGCATGGCGTGCGATCACGCCGAGACGTTCGCGGCGATCGCGAGCTTGGCCGGCGCCATGTTCGCCGACCCCTCCGCGTGCAACCCGAGCGAGCCTGTGAGCGTGGCGCAGATTCACGGCACGTCCGACGACGTGATTGACTATCTGGGCGGCACCACCGGGCCCGCGTCGTACCCTCCTGCGTCCGAGTCGGTGGCCGATTGGGGAGGGTACAACGGCTGTGACGCGGCGCCCGACACCTCGGCTCCGCCCCTCGATTTGGAGAAATCGATCGCCGGCGACGAGAGCACGGTGAGCCGCTATCTCAACTGCGATCCGGGCGGCGCGGCCGAGCTCTGGACCATCCAAGGAGGGAGCCACATCCCGGCGCTCTCCACCACCTTCGCGGCCACGGTCTTCGACTTCCTCTCCGCGCACCCCAAGCCTTGACGCCGCACGACGCCGATCACCGCGCCAGGGTCGAACGGGCGCTCGATCACATCGCGGCGCACCTCGGAGGGCCTTTGCCCGTGGTCGAGGTCGCCCGCGCTGCGGCGCTCAGCGAGTTCCACTTTCATCGCGTGTTCGCCGCCGTGATGGGCGAGCCGGCGGGCGCCTTCATCACGCGAAAGCGCTTGGAGACAGCCGCGCTGATGCTCGCGTATCACCCCTTTCGGAGCGTCACCGACGTGGCGCTCTCGGTGGGGTATTCGTCGACCGCCAACTTCTCCAAGGCCTTCTCCGCGTTCTTTGGCCAGAGCCCCTCGGCCGTGCGCGACCCCGGCAAGGCGAAGAGCAGCAAGATAGGAAAACTGACGAGCAAGTACGGAAAAGACTTCTCGCCGGCCGCGCTCTACTCTCTACCCGACGCTCCGAGCGACGAGGAGCGGGAGAGGAGGTTATCCGCCGTCACCGAGGGGCTGCGCTTCGAAGATCGCCCAGCGATGCGCGTCGCCTGCCTCGCGAGCCCGAACGGATACGACACACGCGCCGTGATGAGAACGTGGGAGACGCTCATCCCGCTCGCGCGTCAGCTCGGTTTGTGCGGCGACGCCGTCGACGCATATGGCATCGCCCATGACAGCCCGACGCTCACCGCGCCCGAGCGCTGCCGTTATCACGCGTGCGTCCCCATCCCGGAGGGCAGGCAAATCGCGCCCCCGCTCTTCCCTTCGGCGATCCCGGAGGGCCGTTATGCGGTGTTCCGCTACGAGGGAGAGGTCGCCGGGGTAGAGGGCTTTTATCGTGACATCTATTCGGTGTGGTTCCCGTCGAGCAGCCTCGCGCCCGACGAATTCCGCGCCGTCGATCATTACATCCACGACGCTCCCCAAGGCGGGCGCGTCATCATGGAGATCCTCATCAAGGTCCGCCCCCGGAGATAACGAATCAGGGTCGGGCCCATCGCTCCAGGAGAGCAACGGTCATGACCCAGATCCCGCACGATCGCCGCCGGCCCAACGCCTTTTACCTCAACGCGGAGCGCGCGATGCGCGCTCCCTCGGCGCACGTCTTCGAGGTGCTCACCACCCGTATCCCCGACCTCTATCCGCTGCTCTCACCCGGCCACGAGCGGTACGAGGTGAGGGGCGGCGGTCCGCTCGCGGAGGGCGCGCTCATCGACTGCGCCGAGCGCGCGGGCGAGCAGCGCGTGGAGCACACGTACGTGGTCAAGGCCCTCCGGGCGCCTTCGCATCTCCACCTCGCCTCGGCCCCCTCACGCACTTGGGTGCGCGTCGGAGAGCGGGTGATCGAGGGGGCGAGCGACACGGACGTCTATTATGATCTCACGCCCTCTGGGGAGGGGACGCGCCTCGCCATGACCATCGTCATCGCGCTCCCGAGCCTTGGAAAGAAGCTCCTCGCGACGCTCGGCGGCACCTATGGAGTCTGGCGCCGCCACCAGCGCGGCGAGCTCGATCGGCTCGCGGCGTTCACGGAGGCGACGCGGCCCCTCGGGCCGCTCGCCTTCAAGGGATCTACATCGGGCCGGGGCCGCCCGGTTTGTCGTGATCCCACGGAAACGCGAGCGTGAAACAAGGCCCGCTGAAGAGCTGGACGTCGCCGTCGGCGCCCTCGGGATCGGCGGCGTTGACGCGCGACTCGAACGCAGTGGTCGCGTCCGCGAAGCCGAGCAGCTCGCACATCTCTTGATCGCCGAAGCCCCAATGCACCGTCTCGGCGCGGGGGTTCGTGTATTCGCACCCGAACGCGAGGCCCTGCGCCTTGGACATGTCGATGGGCGGATCGAACGAGCGGCCGTGGGGCTCCGACGTAAAGCCCTTGACCTCGATGAGCCGCTCGCCGTCCTGCGGGCCGCCGAGCACGTCGACGAAGAAGCCCGTCGCCATCGCGTGGGTGTGCGGCAAGATGTAATAGACATCCATCGCGAGCACGCCGCCTGGGAATTTGTCGGCCAAGCCGCAGCGCCCCGTGAAGCGCGAGGTGGCGTGCGGCGGGATGGCGAGCTCATCATAGGTGAGATGAAACGGCACGAGCTTGACCTTCACGTCGCTCTCGGGCAGCGCATAAAGGCTCAACGTGAGGCTCCCCGTGACCGCCGAGGGCGACGTGTTGAGCAGGTGAACGTCGCCGATGATGCGTGAATAAGGCGGGATGCGGACCGCGGTCCCCTCCGGGAACTTCTGCACCTCGTGCGCGGCCTGCGTGCTCTGCGCGTAGAGCACGCCGCCCGCGAGCGCGCCGCTCAATTGATCGTAGTTGCGCTCGTCGCAGTCCCAAACGCCGTCCGGGCCGGGGTATTTGTCGTCGGGGACGAAGGTCCAATTGGAGTGGTGCGAGAGCTCGTCCTGCGTGAGCTCCACCGCGTTGACCCAAAGCTCTTCGGCGTTGTTGAGCGTCCAGCTCTGGCAGAGCCCCAGCACCTCTTCGCCCGAGCTCGTGGAGAACTCGGCGAACGTGTGCGTCGTCTGCGTGCCTGGGAGCGCTTGGCAACTGCCTGTCTTGTCGGCATATTCACCGGGGTTGCAGGGCTGGCACGCGGGCCCGGAGGCGCCGACGACACACGCCTGTTGCTTGCCGATGCACGCATCGAGGATGGGGGCGCACTGCTCCTCGCGCGTGACGACGGGGTCGGCGCAGGCGGGGAGGGAGAGGAGGGCGAAGAGGAGGATAGAGCGCTTCACGAGCGCCAGTGGACCATATCTCGGCCGATTTGTCCCGCGTTCTTTGGGCTCAAGGTCCGAGCACGACCAGGAACCCATCGATGTACTCGGCGGCGAGCACCTGTGTGCCGCCGCCAAAATCCAGGAGCGCTCCATCCGTGGTGAACGCGCCGGTGATCGCCGTGAAGCCCGAGGGCGAGGAGCTGCCGCCTTTCGGCTCCTCGTATCCGATGGTCCCCCACCGCTTCGACCACACGTGCGCGCCCATCGGATCGAGCTTGAACGCGAAGACGTCCTCTTTGTAGGCGCCCGCGTCGGCGTCGTAAGGCCCAAAGCCGGGGAGCACCTCGCCGCCGAAGCTGATGCCCGTCGAGGCCGCGTTGTCGAGCAAGAGCCCAGTCACCGTCACGTTGCCGTGATCGTCCGCGCCGATGGAGAGCGGCCTTTGGAACCCCGCGTCGCCGAACGACTTGGCCCAAATGGGGTTGAAGGTGAGGCCTTCGAGCTTCGCGACGAAGATGTCGTCGTCGTCGCCGCCCATGACCCCGGGTGAGGTCAACATCGTCATGCCGAAGGTGAGCTGTTTGGTGAAGCTGCCGGCGATGAGGACGTCGCCGCAGCGATCGAGGGCGATCGCCGTCGCGTATTGGAGCCCGTCGTCCTGCTGGGCCATGCCATAAAACGATTTGTCGTTCTTGCGGCTGCCGTCGGCGCCGGAGGCGCGGAGCACGTACACGTCTTTGTCGCCGAAGCCGATCAAAGGCCCTTGCCCGAAGTTGGGGCTCACCGCGCCGCCCGTGACGAAGATGTCATCCGTGCTCGTGTCGACCACCATCGCCGTGCGATACCCGCGCGTGTATTGGTTGTAGAGCCTCGTGTCCCCGTCGAAGAGCCTGGCCCAGAGGCAGTGTCCGTCGTCCTTGTCGAACTTGGCCAAGAAGATGCTGCGCGCGCTCGTGACGGATTTGACGCCGCAGAGAGGCCCAAAGTCGACCGCTCCATTGCTGCGGCCCGAGACCACCACGTCGCCGTCGCCGTCGACCGCGACCGCGTCGACGATCTCGTCGTCATTGCCGGTGATGGGGACGGCCCAGAGCACCGGGGCCAAGGGCCCTTGGCCCGAGAGCTTGACGATGAAGCTGTCGATCTTCTCGATCTGAGCCGTGTTGGCGGTGAGCACCTTGCCGTCGAAATCGATGCTCCCGCCAAAGGTACCTCCGATGATGACATCGTCGTTCGGGTCGACCGCGATGGCCGTCGGCTCTTGATCGCCGGGGCCGCCGAAGCCGCGCGACCAATCGTGGTTGCCCGTCGCGTCGTAGCGAACGATGAAGACGTCGGCGCCGTTCGAAATCGTATAAGGCAGGTTGTCGAGGCCGAACGCCGTGTTGTCGCTCGAATAAAAGCCTGTCAAAAACACGTTATGATTGTTGCCGAACGCGACCGACACACCGGACTCGTACCCTCCGCCCGGGGCGCGTTTGGTGTACTGGGGTACATCCGCTTTGGGCCCCCCGCCGAGGCACGTAATCGGCCCGCCCGCGGAGCCGCCCGTACCCGACGATGAGGACGATGAGCTCGACGTCGCGCCGCCCGTGCCCGACGTGGACGACGTGCTCGAAACGGAGGACGAGCCGCCTCCGCCGTGGCCCGGGAGCGTCTCGCCGGGGGTGATGCCCAAGATCAGGTTGCACGCAGGGGCGATGAAGATCGCGGCCGAAGCAGCGATGAGGAGCGCGCGGGAGCGGGGTGAAGCCATGCCTCATCAAACCCCGTCCGGCGCGGGGACGCAAGCCGTTTGGCCGGCAACGGGCTGCTAGGCGGGTGGGGCGGACGTCCCGATCGCGGCCTCCAGCTCATCGAGGGCGTCGCCGCTGTAGACCGAGAGGCGTTGGAGGTGAGGGAGGGTGTCGCGGCAACCGATGAAGCCGAAGCAGAGCGCGCCCGAATACCCATTGACGGTGACGTTGAGGCCGTGGCCGTGAAAGGGGATGGAGAGCGGATACAGGGCCTCCGCGCGGCAGCCGCGGAAATAAAGCGGTTTGTCGGGGCCTGGCACGTTGGAGACGACGATGTTGAACGCCGGCCTGAATTTGCCCGCCGCGCCGGGGACTTGGGAGAGGAGCGTGGGTGTCATGAGGGCGACGCTGTATTGCATGATCGCGCTCTTCGACATGCCGGCGAGCTGCTCTTTGGCGCGCCTCGTCGACGCGACGATGGCGCCGAGCCTCCGCGCCGGATCGGCGACGTCGGTCGCGAGCGAGGCCAAGATGGCGCCCACCGCGTTGCCCCCGCCCGGATCGTCTTTGGGGCGCACGTTGACGGGCAACATGGCGGTGAGCGGTTGATCGGGCAGCGCGCGCTGCTCGTCGAGGAGCCTTCGGAGGGACGATGAGGTGAGCGCGAGGACAACGTCGTTGAGCGTGCCGTCAAAGGCCTTGGCGACGCGGCGCAGCCGGTCGGCCTCGTAGTGTTGCGTGGCGAAGCGGCGATTGCGGCTGATCCTTCGGTTGAGCACCGATTTGGGGGCTTGGAGCGGCGCCACGAGCTCGCGGTCGTGCGCGCGCGCCGCGCGGACCATGTTGAGGAGCGCGCGGCCCGCGTCTTTGGCGGCGCCCACCTGCTCGCGCAGATCGTGGAGCAGATGGCCGAGCGTGGGCGCGGGATCTCCAACGTGCTTGTGATGGGGGAGCGGAGGCAGCGAGAAGAACATGGGTTTGCCGACCTCGCTCGGATCGTGGGAGAGGCTGCGGATCAAGAGGCGCATCCCCGTGTAGCCGTCGGCGAGCGCGTGGTGAACCTTGAAGTAGATCGCGAAGCGGCCGCGCCCGCTCTCGTCGCGTAGGCCTTCGATGAAGTGGACCTCCCAAGGCGGCCTGTGAAAGTCGAGCTTGTGGCTGTGGAGGCGCGAGACCAAGATCCCGAGCTCGCGCTCGTCGCCCGGGCTCGGCAGGGCCGATCGGCGAACGTGGTAGTCGACGTCGAACTCGGTGTCTTCGACCCAGGCTTGGAGGGGGCTCGTGAGCAGCTCCGGGTGGCGCAGCTTGTAGCTCCACGGCGGGTGCGCCTCGGCGCTGCGCTTCAGCTCGTCGAGGAGCGGGCGCAGGATGTCGGCCGGGTCCGTCCCCTCGGGCGGGGTGAACGGGATGAGGAGCCCCACGTGCATCAACGATTCACGCGTCTCGGCGGCCAGAAATACGCGGTCGAGCGAGCTCAAGCTCTTCTTTTCGGTCATCGGTCGCTCCA
>CAYTJL010000113.1:0-21123 GCA_964437785.1 uncultured Polyangiaceae bacterium | reverse complement strand
ACCGCTGCGGCAACGTCTGGTGCATCTGCACGACGAGGCCCATCAGGGCGTCGAGCTTGCCGGGCTCGAAGATGCGATGATCGTACGACATGACGAGCATCCCGCCGGGCCGCGTCTCGATGATGCCTTTGAACGGAGGAGCGCCCATGAGCATCTGTCGGAGCGGCATGGGCAGGCCCGCGTTGCCCTCGTCGCGCGAAGGGGTGGTGACCTCGAACGCGCCCTCCAACGTGGGATCGCCGAGCACGCCGCCCGCGTTCTTGCTGCCGAAGAGCGACCCGAGCCCGCTCGAAATGTCTTGGACGATGCCGCCGCCCTGCTTGGAGCGGAGCGCGACACGGCACGTCGGACGCTGCGAGAGGACGAAGGCGATCACGTTGCGGTTCTCGCCCGTCGCCCTCTTGATGGGATCGTCCTCGAACGCCTCGACCAACATCACTTGGGCGCCTTGCACGTCGGCCCGCAGCTCGCGGCCCACGCTGTCGATCTTGGGGAGGTAGACGCACGGAAACCACCCCTGATACCAGCGCAGATCGGGGCTCGGCTGGAGGACGGCGCCGCGCGATTGGGCCCATTGCTGGAGCGCGCGATCCGCCGCATAAGGATCGTTCGGGGGCGCATAGGCGCCGCCGGGAGGAGGGTTGTAACCGCCGGGAGGGGGAGGAGGGTTCTGGGCCATACGGCCCTCAGCCTACTTAAAACCCTCCTTCAAAGCACCTCGAAAAACACCGTCTCGATCAATAGAGCCCCTCGGGCGGCCGTCCGTCTTCCATGAACTTCGTCGCCACGGCCGCGACCCTCGCGAAGCTGTTCTCGCGCCGGACGGGCGTGAGATACGAGACGAGCGCGAGGAGATAAGCACCGTCCGCGCCCTCGTCCCCGTCGTCGAGCCTGCGGAGCGCCTCGGTGTTCTTGATGGTGTGCGCGTAGAAGATGGGCCGCGTCGCGGCGGTCAGCGCGGCGAACCGCGCGACGCCCTCGTACACCGCGCGCCGCGCGCCGCGATCGCGTTCGATGGATGTGATCGCCGCCATCGCGCGCGCGAGATCGCGCGACTCGACGGCGTCGATCACGTCGCGGCTCGTCGCGCCGCTCGCCGGCGTGAGCGGCGCGACGTCGGCCTGATCGCCGTGGCGGATCTTGCCCACGAACCCCGCGCCGATGATCGCGAGCCGCGCGAGATCGCGCGGCGCGGTGAGGGGCGCGAGCGCGATCGCCGCCTCCGCGAACGTGACCGCGTGCGTGACGTCGAGCACGCCCACCTCTGCGTCGAGCCTCGCCTCCCACGCGCGATCGAAGCGCGAGAGCCGCACCGCCGCGGCGTGCCCGATCGCGCGGAGCAGATCGATCGCGGGTGTCCCCGCGCGGAGCTCCGCGAGCGCGCGCTCGACGCCGTGCTTCTCGCCGTCGAGCACCGCGCGCTCGAACGCGGCGCGATCCCACGCGCGCGCGGGAGAGGGCGAGGGCGCGGGGAGCGGATCGCGATCGAGCGCGTTCATCGCTTCTTGCGTCGCGCGGAACGGGGGCAGCGACGTCTCGGCCGTGGCCCAGCCGAGCATCACGGTGAGCGACGCCATCACCTCCACCGCCGCGGCGGGGAAGCGCTTCGCGAGCTCGAGCCCCTTCGACAAAAAGATGAGCCCGTGGCCGTAGTCGTAGAGGTGCCGCGTCGCGAACGGGAGCAGCGCGCGCGCCGCCGCCTCGGCGCCGCGGTGCTCGGCCACCGCGCGCACGCGCGCCTCGGCCTCCTCGCGCCGCTCGGCGGTGAGCGCGCTCGTGATGAGATCGGGATCGGCGCCCTCGAAGTCGACGAGATCCATCGCGCGGAGCATCGACGATTTGCTCGTCTGCGAGGCGCGCGGCGCGAGGTGCAGCGAGGGCTCGGCGACGCCGTGCGCGCCCGCCGCGAACGCCTCCTCGACGCGGAGCGATCCGCGCTCGGCCCACGAGCACAGATCCGCGAGCGCGGCGAGCCCGTGATCGAAGCCCCACTGCGCGCGCTCCGCGCCGTCGCGCGTGACGATCTCGAGCGCCGCGTACAGCTTGCCGAGCCCCTGCGCCTCGTCGCGATGCACGATGCCGAGCTCGCCGAGCCGCAACCCCTCGCGCAGCGCGCGCGCGGTCTGATCTTGGACCAGCGCGGCGCGCAGCCCCGCGACCAAGCGGCGCGCCTCGGCCGCGCGATCGAGCGCGCGATCGAGGTGCACGCGCCCCTGCTCGTCCACGCGCGTCGGGTACCGCCGCACGGGCTCGCCGCCGAACGTGTTCTCGCCCGTCGAGATGTCGAACTTCCAGTTGTGCCAGTCACACGTGAGCACGCAGCCCGCGACCGTGCCCTGCGAGAGCGGATAGCCTTGGTGCGGGCAACGATCGTCGATCGCGTGGACCGCGTCGCCCACGCGCACGCACGCGAAGCGCTGCGCGCCCTCCTTGCGGAGCACCGCGCTCCCCTCGGGGAATTCTTCGAGCGGGCCGAGATCGATCCATTCGTGCTTCATGTCTTCGCTCATGCGCCCGAGCGTAAATTCGCTTGGTTATTGCGTTGGCGATTTTGCCAATCCTTTGGCAAGGCGCCAACGCGCGGTCTCGGGCGGCCGAAATCTACTCGATTCGGAGGGCGTCGATGGGATCCATTCGCGACGCCTTGCGCGCCGGATACAGCCCGAACACGACGCCCACGAGCACGCTGAACGCGACCGCGATCGCGACGATGTCCGCGCGCAGGAGCACGGGCCAGCCGAACTCGTCGGCGAGCCTGTACGCGGCCCATACCCCGATCATGACGCCGAGCGAGCCGCCCGCGACGGAGAGCGTGGTCGCCTCGGCCAAGAACTGCGCGAGGATGTTGCGCGGCTTGGCGCCGACGGCCATGCGGATGCCGATCTCGCGCGTCCGCTCGGTCACGCTCACGAGCATGATGTTCATGATGCCGATGCCGCCGACGAGCAGCGACACCGCGGCGATGCTCGCGAGGAGCGTGGTCATCGTTTTGGTGCCCTCGGTCTCGGCGCTCGCGGCCTCGGCCAAGTTGCGCACGGAGAAGTCGTCGTCCGCGCCGGGCCGGATGCGGTGCCTGTCACGGAGGAGCGCCGTGATGTCCTCGACCGCGCGCGAGACCGTCTCGGGCGAGGTCGCGGCGATCAAGATCATCCCTGGGATGAAGCGGCTCGTGCCGCCTTGGAGCTTCGCTTGGAACGTGGTGACGGGCACGATCACCTGATCGTCGAAGTCCTCGCCGGTCGGCGATTGCCCTTTGACCGCGGCGACGCCGATGATCTGGAACGGCACGTTGCGGATGCGCACCACCTGCCCGATCGGATCGGCGTTCGGGCCGTAGAGCCGCTCGACCACGGTCTGTCCGAGCACCGCGACCTTGTTGCCCGACTCGACGTCACCGTCGGTGATCGCGGTCCCCCGCGCCATGGCCCACCTGCGGATCACGAAGTAGTCCGGCGTGGTGCCGCGCACCCCCGTCGACCAGTTCTGCTCCTCGCCCACCACGCTCGACGTGATGCGCACCGAGGGCGCCGCCGCGAGCACGCTCGGCACCTCGGACTGGATCGCGCGGAGATCGTCCCACGTGATCGAGGGCGCGTTGCCGAACCCGCTGCGCGCGCCGCCCGTGGTGGTGCTGCCCGGCACGAGCATCAAGAGGTTCGCGCCCATCGCCGCGAACTGATCCTTGATGAGCTTCTTCGCGCCCTCGCCGATCGCCATCATCGCGATCACCGAGCCGACGCCGATGATGATCCCGAGCGCCGTCAAGAAGCTTCGCGTCTTGTTGCGCCCGAGCGCGATGAACGCGATGCGCAGCGTGGCGACGACCATCGTGCTGACATCTTATCGCGTGAGGACCGATAATGCGCCCCGTCGTGCGCGTCACCTCCTCGTGCCCCCTCGCCGTTGCCTCGCGCGTCTGGTGCCCAGCGCCCGAGGCGTTCGCCCTCACCGTGGTGTGCAAGGCCACGTTCACCCTCGCGCCCAAGCGATCGCCGCTCGCGCCCGCGCAGGACGGCGCGACGCTCGCCGACACGACGTGGCCCGACGCCGTCGCGGGGAGCTTGGAGGCCGCGAGCGATCTCGCGCCGTTCAAGCGCTACGTCGACGTGATCGTCACGGGCTCCGCGTACGCGACGCGCGGCAAGCCCGTGGCGTCGCTCGTCGCCAAGCTCAAGGTCGGCTCGATCGACAAGTCGATCGAGGTGCACGGCGATCGGCGATGGACGCCCGAAGGCTGGCTCTCGCAGGCCGCGCCCTTCGTGCGCATGCCGCTCCGATGGGAGCGCGCGGCCGGCGGACAAGGCACGTTGAACCCCGCCGGCGTGCCCGCCAACGCGCCGCCCGACGCGCGCGGGTCGCGCCCCGCGCCCAACATCCTCCCGCCGGGGTGCGCGCCGTGGAGCCCCTCCGACGTGATCCCCGCCGTCGGCTTTGGGCCGATCGCGCCTTCGTGGCCCGAGCGATCCACGAAGCTCAGGTGGCACGCGCAGACCTTCGCGCACGACGCTTGGTACACCGACCCGCTGCCGCGCGACATCGACGCCGCGTACTTCAACGCGGCGCCTTCGGATCAACAGATCGAGCGCTTCGGGCCGGGCGAGGTGCTGAGCCTCAAATCGCTGCACGTCGATCACCCTCAGCTCACCACCACGCTCGACGACGTGACGCCGCACGCGCACGTGGCGCGCTCGGGCGGCGCGCCCGAAGAGGTGAGGTTGCGTTGCGACACGGTCGTCCTCGACACGGATCGCGGGACGTGCACGCTCACGTGGCGCGGCGTCGTTCATCTCCGTCACCGCGATGAGCCCGTGCTCGTGACCGTGACGATGAGCGGCGGAGACGCCGATCGATCGAGCCCGCTCTCGGGCCGCGATCTGACGAAGCCGGAGCCCAAGGGCGAGTCGGTCGAGTCGATCACCGCGCCGTTGCCGCGGCCGGTGCTCCCGTTCGATCCGCTCGCCGCGCCGTCGCTCACGACGCCGTTGCCGTCACCGGATCTCACGAGCGGTCTCCCGGTCACCCCTCCTCCGGCGTCCCTCGCGAACCTGCCCCCGACCTCGCCGGTGGATCCGGCGCTTCAAGCGGAGGACGCGGTCCTCAAGCGCCGCAAGCTCGCGGTCACGATGGTGGGTTTGGAGAAGCCGCTCGGCGAGGCGCTGCCGTTCCGCGCGCCGGATCCAAACGCACCTCGTCCCCTCGACTCCCAGACATCGCCCTTCGCGCCCTCCGGCGCGACAGGGATGTTGGGCGCCCCGCCGCTCGAGCCCGTGCTGCCGTTTCGATCACCGGCCCAGGCTGCGCCGCCGGCGCCCGCGTCCACGCCGCCCGCGATCGTCTCCCCTCCTACCATCACACCGGATCTGTCCTTTGGGCCGCCGCCGGTCACGCCGTGGGCCCCGCGGCCCGACCTGGCCAAAGGCGCGTTCAGCGCGCTCTTCGAGGCTCCAAAGCCCCTCGACCCTCCGCCGCTCGCCGACAAACAGGCCATCTTCGACAAGCCCCCTCCGCTCGATAAACCGAGCTTTTTAGACAAGCCATCTCCGGTCTCCGGCGCCGACAAGCCCGCTCCCCTCCTTGGCGTCCTCGACGCCGACAAGGCCCCTTCGGGCGTCAACGATCGATCGTCGCTCGCCAAGGCGTATGAGGAGGCGCTCAGCGCAAAGGCCCAACCCAAGCCGCCGGAGGCCGAGATCGCGACGGAGGCCCCCGCCGCGCCCGCGGAGCCCGAGGCGCAGGTCGAGGCGGAGCCCGAGCCGCTCCCGCTCAACGACTATCCGCTCGCGCGCTGCGCGGCCATCGCCGCCGCCATCGACTGCGCGCCGGATCAAAGGGCCAAGGTGCTGGGCGACGAGGGGCTCGTCGAGGAGCGTTGGGACAAGCTCCATGATCATCACCTGGAGGCCATTCGAGAGGAGGTGAAGCGCTGGAAGAGGGCGCTCACCGACGCGTACGACGCGGCCTACGTGGGCGGCGTCGAGGCCGCGCGAGGGCCGATTGGCGCCGAGGAGTACGCGCGGATCACGGTCGCGATGGAGCGCGGGGAGGACGCCTCCAAAGCTACGTCGTCGGCGCTCGCGATCCCCATCGTCGCCTGGCCGCGCATCCGCCGCGTGTGGACGGCCAAGCTCGCGCGCGACGGCGCCCTCGGCGCGAGCCTCCGCGCGGCCCTCCGCGACGCGCGAGACCGCTGATTCTCCGGCTTCGGATCACCTTGCATCCGCGCGCGGGGCCGTGCGACCATGCCCCGTATGGCCGCCGTGAACATGCTGGTCCGCCGCTTGGTGCTCAACGTTGGCTCGGGGGACGCGATCGACGTCCGCTACTTCAACATTCGAGAGCGCATGAGCTCGCTCTTCGAAATCTCGATCGTGGGGCTTTGCGACAACCCCGACATCGACGCTGAAGCGGTCGTCGGGCAGCCCTTCTCGTTCACCATCACCAAGGGGCCGGGCGCGCTCGAGTCCCGCACGTGGACGGGCATCTGCGTCGATCTCCAGCAGACCGTGCTCGAAGAGCGGGGGCTCAGCACCTATCGCCTCACGCTCGTGCCGGCGCTGTGGCTCTCTACGCAGCGGCGCAACTACCGTATGTTCCAGCGTGAGAGCGAGCCCGACATCGTCAAGAAGATCTTGGGCGAGTGGGGCATCACCCCGATCGACAAGCTCTCGGGCACGTACAAAAAGCGCAAGTACCGCGTGCAATACGGCGAGACCGACCACGCCTTCCTCTCACGCATGCTCGAAGAGGCGGGCATCGCCTATTACTTCGAAGAGCAGGACGGCGAGACCAAGATGGTGTTGCACGACGCGCCGCACCTCAATGACGCTCGTCCGCCCATCCCCTTCCGCGACAGCCCCACCGACGCCGACCTGGAGCACGTGACCAAGGTGCGTGTCGCGCGGCGCATGCGGCCCGGCAAATACACGGTGCGCGACCACGATTACCGCCGTCCGCCGAGCTTCAACCTGGCCTCCTCGGCCACGTCCGCCGGGGGTGTGGAGGAGGCGCTCGAGCGCTTTCACTACATGCCTGGGTCGTTCCTCTACGAGTCCGACAAGGGCGATGCGACGCCCAACGCCGACGACAAAGGCAAATACCGCACGGACGAGGGAGAGGCCGTGAAGCTCGCGAAGCGCAGGCTCGAAGCCAAGCGCGCCGCGACCAAGCTCATCTCGTTCCAGACAGACACGCTCGATCTCGCGCCGGGCGTCGTGTGCTCGCTCCTCGATCACCTGAAGAGCGACGTCGCGCCCGGCAAGAAGCTCCTCGTCGTCGAGAGCAGCTTCGCCGGCACCAACGACGGCGAGTGGGGATATGAGGTCGACGCGCTGTCCGCCGACTTGCCGTATCGGCCTCCGTGCGTGACGCCCAAGCCGAGGACGCAAGGCGTCGAGAGCGCCACGGTGGTGGGGCCGCCCGGCGAGGAGATCCACACCGACGAATTCGGCCGCGTCCGCGTGCATTTCCATTGGGATCGCGAGAGCAAAATGGACGACAACTCCTCGTGCTGGATCCACGTCAACCAGCCTTGGGGCGGCACCGGCTACGGCGGCACCAACCTGCCGCGCATCGGCCAAGAGGTCCTCGTCGACTTCTTGGGCGGCGACCCCGACAGGCCCGTGGTCATCGGCCGTGTCTACACCGCGCTTCAAAAGACGCCTTACAAGCTCCCGGACAACAAGACCCAGAGCGGTTGGAAGAGCAACAGCACCAACCGGACGGGCGGCTACAACGAGATCATGTTCGAGGACGCGGCCGGCAAAGAGCTCGTCAACATGCAGGCCGAGAAGGACCTCAACAAGCTCGTCAAGCACGATGAGACGGTCAAGATCGGCAACGACAGGACCAAGCTCGTCGTCCACGACGACACCCACACCGTCGGTCACGACCGCATGCGCGACGTGGGCAACGACGAGACCGTCAACATCGGTCATGACCGCTCGCGCACCGTCGGCAACGACGAGAGCGTCCTCGTCGGCAACAACCGGAGCAAATCCATCGGATCGAACGAGTCGCTCTTCGTCGGGCAAAACCAGTCCGAGATCATCGGCGCGAACCGCAGCAAGCAAATCGGCGAGAACCACTCCGAGGTCATCGGCGCCAATTCGGCCGTGAACATCGGCGCGAATTCGAGCATCGCCATCGGCGGCGCGTCGAGCGAGACCATCGGCAAGACAAGGACGGAGACGGTCGCGCTCGCCTCCGCCGAGACGGTGGGGCTCGCCAAGGCGCTCACCATCGGCGGCGCTTATGCCATCACGGTAGGAGGCATGATGGCGACGCAGGTCGCGCTCGTCCAGACCGAGATCGTGGGCCTCTCCAAGACGGTCACGGTCGGCACCAAGGTCACCATCACGTGCGGCGCGAGCAGCATCACCATGGATAAAGACGGCAAGATCGTGGTGAGCGGCAAAGACATCGAGATCCAAGCCACGGGCCAGGTCGACGTCAACGCCAAGGGCGACATCAACGTCGAGAGCGCGGCGAACGTGAACGTCAAAGGCTCTCTCATCAACATGAATTAGAGCCCCCACCTCTCGATAGACATCCGTGCTCCCCACCATCATCCCTGCGATCATCGAGCGCCACGCCGACGAGGCGTCGTTCCTTTGGGAGCGTCGCGAGCGCGCGGCGCGCTCACCCCTCTTCGATCTCCCCTCGCTGATGGAGATCGACGCGCGCCTCGACGCGAACATCGAAGGTCTCTTGGTGGCCGGCGAGGACGGCCTCCTCGCGTGCCGCGAGGCGTTCGAACGCGCGGCGCGCGGCCGGGAGGGCGTCGACGGAGAGCTCTTTACGTGGGCGCTCGTCGCGGCCGAGCAGAGCAACCCGACAGCGTTCGTCGAGGCGCTCGTCACCGCGCAAAAGAGGGATCGATCGGGCCCCATCGTAGCGTCTTTGGCGTGGCTCTCCCCTCCGCGCGCGCAGAGCGTGCTCGGCGAGCTGTCGGCCATCGGCTGCCCGCCGGCGCTTCACCTCCTCGCGATGGAGGGTTACGTCGTTCGGGGCGACGACCCGGGCGCGCTCGTCGAGCGGTTCATGGGCTCCACCGATCCGCGCGTGCGGTCTTCGGCGTATCGCGCGGCGGGGATTCTCGCGCGGCGCGACCTCTTACCGCTGCTCAGGCGCGAGATCGCGGGGCCCGACGACGATCGCGATCCATGGGCCGTTTGGTCCGCGGCGCTCCTCGGCGATCCGGGCGCGCGGGGGATGTTGCGCGCGTTGGCCGAGGGAGGCAGCCCGGTCCACGGTGGGGGCTCCGGTCCGGTCTCGCTCGATGCCTCTACGCTTCATGCGCGCTTGTCCCCGGATGCGTCCTCGTTCGTGCTCGCGCTCGCCAAGGCCGAAGGGGGGTTGCCCAACGCGCTCTCCGCGGCCGAGGCGCTCGGGGATCCCGCGCACGTGCCTTGGCTCTTGGAGGTGATGGAGCGCAACGCCAAGCACGCCAAGCACGCTCTTTGGATTTACGCGAGCATCACGGGCGCGGCGCTCGAGCCGCCGATCGCCGTCCGCAGAGCGCAGGAGCCGAAGGAGGGCGAGCTCGCCCCGCCTGAGGACGTGCCGAGCGATGAGGTGTTGGAGCGGTATCTCACCGACGTCCACGAGGACTTGCCCTCTCCCATCATGGAGCCTCTGCGCGAGCACTGGGCCCGTGTCGGATCGGGCTTTCCGCCGGGAGATCGAAGGATCATGGGCAAAGGGCTCGACGCCGGCGCCCTCGCCGCGCTGCTCCGCGAAGGCCCTCAGCCCGCGCGCGCATCCGCGGCGGTGGAGCTCTTGGTGCGCGGGCTGCGCGAGAAGCTCTTGTTGGTGCGCGCGCCCAGCGCTCTGCAGCGAAGAGCGCTCTGACGCTCAAGCCAACGTCGGCACGTCGAAGACCCGCGTCCACGTCGCGCCGTTGTGAAACGCCGCGCCATACACGCCTGCGAGGAGCATGATGCCGTCGGCCGCATAGAGGTTGCCGGAGCAGATCTTGATGTCGGGATCCACCTGTGACTCGCGGACCTCGTCCCCTTGGATCTCCCAAAGGCCGTAGTCCGAGGTGCAGTAAACGCGGTCGTTGAACCAAACCATGTCGCGGAAGGGCAAGGTGAGATCGCCTTTGTGGATCATGGCCCACTCGTCCCTCCTGCCCTTGAAGACCGTGCCGTTCTGCGCGCCGATGTACACGTATCCGTCGCCCGCGCAGCACACCGACTCGAGCACCATGTTGCTCGGGAAGTCGATGGCCTCCCACGCCTTGCGGTCATACCGATACACGTCGCCGCGGCCGCCGACCGCGTAAAAGTCGCCGCCTTCGAACGCGTCGAAGTCGTCGAAGCCGTATTCGTCGGAGCCTTGATCCTCCAGAGGCTCGAAGTCGAGGCTCGCGGAGAGCGAGGTCCATTTGCCGGGAGCGTCGCGCCGCCCGAGCCCCCGATATCCGCTGCTCACGTGCAGATAACCGTCGATGGTGCGCGCCTTGCGGATACCGCCCCTCCTGGGGCCTTGTTTGCCGCCGGGCACGCGCGGCTCGTGGTCTTTCTTGCCGCTGCCCATGGCGATCACCTGACCGTCGCCGTCCACGCCGATGAACTGCTGGAGGGGATAGACCGCGGCGCCCGCGCGCAGCAGGTTGAACCCCGAGAAGGACGCGAACGTCCACTGCTTCTTCTCTTTGGCGAAGTAGCTCACCACCTTGGTCACCCGATCTTCGTCGGGAGGTGGCGGGGGCGGGTCGTCGCCCTCGTCGTCGTAGTCCGAGATCAAGACGAAGCAGAGCACGTCGCGGCTGCGGATCGAGCAGTCCAAGACGGTGAAGCCTTTGAAGTAACGCTCGTAACCCTCTTTGTCGAGCAGCATTCGTGTCCTCACGAGGCGGGCTATTGCGCGCCGCCGTCCTCGTCGATGTCCTTGGCGTTGAGGCCCGAGACCGCGGGCAGCTGGCCTTTGCACTTGTTCTTGTAATAAGCGTCGAGCTGGGCGCGCAGGCACGCCTCGCTGCACTTCGACTCGGGGAAGGTCTGCTGCACGCTGTTGATGGCGGTGTCGCGCGCCTTGCCGTAGCTCATGGTGTCGTATTTGCCGAACCACGCGCTGTTTTTGTAGTCGTCGACGAGCTTCGCCATCTTGCGATGGATCTGCCCGTGCGTGCCGTGGGTGTTGTTCACGCCCTCGACGCAGATGGTGGGCGCTGCGCCGTGCGAGTAGCCGGGGCAGTTGCCTTTGGCCATCTCGTCGGGGATGACGTGGTGGCCTGTCTGCCCGGGGCAGCAGCCTTTGCCGCCCAAGCTGCCCGCGGTGCTGGTCTTGTTGTAGGGCACCAAGATGCAGCGGCGCGCGCGGGTGCAGGCGTTGAGCCGCGAGAGGACGCCCATCACGTCGGCCATGGCGGCTTGGGGGTTGCTCTTGGCCTTCTCCCAGATGCCTTTGAGCGCGTTGCTCGCGCTCTCGAAGTCGCCGAGCACGGCCTTGATCTGGTCGATGTTGGTGTAGATCTCTTTGCCGAGCTGATATCCGTCGTACGCGGTCGAGGCCCAATCGACGATGTTCCACGCGGTCGCGATGGTCTCGGTCACCGCCGCGCCCACGCCCGCGACCGCCGCGCCGCTCGCGCCCACCGCCCATCGAGCGCCCGCGCGCGCGGCGAGCTTGACGCCTCGCTCCGCGGCCTCTTTGGCGATCTTCTCGCCGAGCTCGCGCACCAGCTTGTCGACGATGGGCTTGACCACGCTCGACACGACGCCCGACAGATCCGAGGCGATGCCCTCGATCTCTTTGGCGAAGTCGTTCATCGCCTGAGGGAAGTTCTTGACCGAGGGCTTGATCCAGAGCCCGTCGCAGTGCTCCATCCAGTCGTTGTCGGGGTTGCCCTTGAAGTTTTTGTCCTTCTTCAGCTTGTCCGTCATCTTCTGGAAGCGCTGCTTGATCTTGCTCAAGAAGCCTTTGCGCGCCTTGCGGAGCCCCTGCATCTGGTCGTTGGGGTCGTCCTTCTCGGGGCCGCACTCCTTCTCGATGCGCTTAAGCTCGTTGGCGCACGCGGCCTTGGCCTTGCCCGCGTCGTCGAAGTACACCTGAGGAGGGGTGTTGCCGGGCGGGCTCGCGTGGTTGTGCGTCATCAGGTCGGTGTGGCGAGCGACGTTGAGGCCCTCGGCCTTCACGTTCATCGACCAGCTCGTAAAGTACGCTTTGCCCTTGAGCGCGCCGGTGACGATGCCTTTGGCGAACGCCATCGTGGCCGGCTCGTCGCCGGTGCTGGTCGAGAGGTAGCTCTTGTCCTTTTGGGCCACCATCGTGTTGCAGATGAACACCGTGCGCGTGCCGTTCGCGAGGTCCTTGGCGAAGGCCGTGTTGGGATAAGGGATGGGCACGGGCCCGGCGGGCGGCGCGGGCGGGCTCCAACACGTGTCGGGGAACGCGGACATCGATTTGCCGTCGGCGGCCTTGCTGCAAATCTCATTATCGTTCGCGTACACGTTGGTCTGCATGGTCCACCGTTATCGATCAGGGGGTCAGGTGCTCCAGCACCAGCGCCGAGCGCATGGGTCCGTCGTTGGCAAAGTGGGCGATCGCGCGGCGGCCGGGGGCGAGGCCGCGCGCCATCGTGTCGGTCAAATACGCGAGGGAGAGGGGGCCCACCGCGGCGCCCGTCTCACCTACGTTGTCGGTGATGTGGAGGAGCGGAAAGACTCCATCTCTCTTTTCCATGAGGCGCGTCGTGGCGAGCGCGGTCTCGCGGAAGAAGAGCTGCTCTCCGGTCATGTCGGTCATGCGGAAATCGAGGTCCTTCAAGCGATAACCGCTCTGCTCCAGCGCGCCCTTGACGGCGCGGGTGAGGCCGTTTCCGCGCACGACCTCGTCGTTGTCGATGAGGGCTGTCTCCTCCGCGTCGCCCGCGCCGAGCACGTGGAGCCCTGCGCGCGCTTCACCTTCGAGCTCGACCACGACGGCGCCTGCGCCTTCGCTCGGGACGAAGCCGTCGCGTCCGCCCGTGCCGAGGATGCGATCGCGCTTCAAGAGATGCGTCACGCCGTGCGCGTTGAGGTAGCTGTCGGCGCCCGCGATGAGCACGTGGCGCGCGTCACCGCGCGTGATCATCGCGTGCGCTTCGCGCATCGCGAACGTGATGCCCGCGCGTCCGAACGGCAGCACGCGCTTGCTCTGCGACGCAAAGGGCTCTGCGGCGGCGGCGCACGCGGCGGCCCACGCGGGGTTGTATCCGGGCCTCTTCGGCTCGGCGACGAGGAGCAGCAGCGCGGTGGTCTTCGGGTCGATGCCCGCGACGTTTTGCACGGCCTCGCGCGCGACCGACGCGACCATCTCGGCGAGCCTGCGCGCGCCCCACACGTCGCCGAGCGGGAGGCGCGAGACGGTGATGGGATCGCCGCGCTCGTTGACGAACTCGGAGACCTCGAAGTGATCGAGCCCCGCGCGGATCGCGGCGCGCGCGGCGCGCGCGTGGAGGCCCACGGCGCAGCACATCCCGGAGCCCGCGATGCGGAGGCGCGGCTTCACGAGGGCTGCTCCTCCGCGCCGCTCTCGATGTCTTGCCACGCGGGATCGTCGGGCCCGCCGACGGTGATCGCGCCGGGGTCTTTGGAGTCGTCGCCGCCGCAGCCGCAGTCTTCGGTGCCGAAGACCTTCGACTCCCACCATTTCTTGCACACCGCGCCCGCCGCGAGGATCTTGAGCGCGAGGACGCCCTTGCGATCGAGCGGGATCGAGGCCCTGTACACCATGGTGAAGATGCGCGCGTCGGGCTCGATGAAGAGCGTGTCGACGACGGGCGCGAGCTCTTCGGCGTGGTGCGACGTCGTGAGGATCTTGATCACGAGCTCGGGCTTCGGCAGCTCGAACGTGACGATCGGGCGCTCCGCGACGAGGTTGTGCAGCACGACGGCCTCGCCGCCTTGGGGGAAGTCGATCTGTTGATCGGCCGGCGCGCACTGCATGAACGCTTCGTCGAAGTCATCGGGCAGGAGCGGGAACGTCTCCTCGCGCCAGCGCGCGTCGTACGTGCCCGCGAGCACGCGCCGTGGATCCCAATGTCTGCCGATGGGGCCGAGCGCCATGGGTTTGACGTTCGCGTTCGGCGCGGTGATGCGCGCGACGTGATCTTCGATGTTGGGGAGCGGCATGTCCTCGACGGCGTCGGCACGCGCGTCCGGGCAGTAGCCGACGCCCACGGGGTTTTGCAGGTAGACGTCGAACATGCCGTTCGCGCGGCTCTTGGGCGCGCCGCCGAACGCGCGGCCGTAGTGGAGCGGCATCGACGTGAAGGGCTTGGGCTTGGTGGCGGATGCGCCGAAGACCCCTTTTTTCCAAGCGCGATCGCCCACCACGAGCATCTGCTTGGTGATCGATCCGACGCGCACCGAGGCGTCGAGCTCGGCGACGGCGCGGCCTCCGGGCGCGTGCGCGGTCGCGTCGAGGATCACGTCGCAGCGCTGCTTGCGGAGCGCGGTGTCGGCCTCGTAGATCGGCGCCGAGTCGCCGGGCTCTCCCGTGAAGACGTCGGTGAAGATCACGGGGCGCGGGACGCCGTCGAGCACGGGCGGTCCGCCGTCGTCGGAGAAGCGGTAGGTCGCCTTGGCGATCACCACGAGGTGCTCGCGGCCGCTCTTGTCGAGGGCCGTGGTGACCTCCAAAGGCAAGCCGGATCGATTGACGAGATCCATCTTCGTGGTGCGCGATCGTACAGCCGTTAAAAGGATCCGTGCACAGAGATCCACCCGCCGCCATGAAGCGGCGCCGGGATCACGACGGCGCTCACGTTGGAGCGCCTCCCCATGACGAGCAGGATCGTGCCTGTGCCCGCGCCCAAGGCGCCTGCCACGAGGGTGACGGTGCTCGCGATCGAGAGCGCTTTTCCGGCGCGGGCGTCGCTCAAGACCTCTGCGCTGCACCCCGTGTGCGAGGGGCACAGCTCCTCGGCGTGTTGGTGCTTGAGGAGCGCGAGCGCGCCTGTGACGGCGCCGATGCCGAGCCCCAAGGCACCTGCGCTGAGCGCCGCGATGCCGCCGATCTGCTTGCCGTTCAACGGCTCGTTCACGTTTGCCGGCTCGTTCGGGGGAGACGGCGCGACGACGCCTGTGGGAGCGATGGAGTCGCCGGGCTCGACGGTGATCGAGGCCCGCCCCGCGGGCTCGACGGTCACCTCATAACGCCTCGTCGAGCGGCCTTGTTGCGCGACGGAGACAACGTGTTTGCCCGGGTCGACGGGGACGTCGGCGTCGAGCTTGGAGGCGTCGAGCGCCACGTCGTCGAGGGTGACGCGCGCGTCTTTGGCGGCCCACGGGGCCAACGCGACCTTCACGCGCGCGACCTTCTTATCGAGCTTTTGAATGTGTTGGCGCGCGATGGACAAGCGCTCGTCGTTCGCGGGGAGCTGCGGCAAGAGCTCTTGAAAGTGGCGCAGCGCCGGCGCGAGCATCCCGAGCTGCTCCTCGCAAATGGCCATGTTGAGGAGCTTTCCCCGGCCTGGCTCCGCGGCGTGGCTCGCTTGGAAGAGGGCGAGCGCCTTGCGACAGTCGCCTTGGTTCATGAGCTCTCGACCCTGCTTGAACTGCTCCTCCGCCGCGGCGTGCGGGTCCGCGGGTTGCGCGAGCGCGGCGCTGGGCGCGGCGAGCGCGGCGATCACGAGGAGAGGGGCAGAGCGCATTCGATGTCTCCGTCAGTCCGATCGATCGAGGGGGTTCCGGCGCGGTCTTTGGGGCTTGGCGGCCGGCGGCGGAGCGGGTTGGGGAGGAGGCTTTGCGACGGACACCACGGGTGAGGGCGTGGGTGAAGGCGCGGGCGGGGGGGTCGTCGCTTCTTGGGCAGGCGGCTCAGGCG
The DNA here is from genome assembly GCA_964437785.1 of uncultured Polyangiaceae bacterium. GTDB lineage: Bacteria > Myxococcota_A > Polyangia > Polyangiales > Polyangiaceae > CAYTJL01. The sequence goes on along the minus strand of CAYTJL010000113.1, from coordinate 5,310 downwards.
GGCTCGCCGAGGCCACGATCGCGGGCGGCGCCTCGCTCGCGACGGTCGTCGCCGCGGGCTTGGGCGATGGATCGTTGGATCGCGCCACGAGCCACACCATCGTAAACAGGAGGCCCAACGCGACGGCGCCGAGGCCCGCCGCGACCAAGGGGAGCGACGATTTCTTCTTTTGGGGAGGCCCCGTGGTCCCCCAAGCGCCGATGTGAACGGTGGTGGCGTCGGGCGCCTCGACAACGGTGTTGGGCGGAGCCGTGTTGGGAGCGGAGGCGCTTGATACAGGGGCGTTGGAGAGAGATGCGTTGGAGAGAGATGCGTTGGAGAGAGATGCGTTGGAGAGAGAGGGGTTGGACGGCGCGGACGGGGGAGCCGCGGGCGCCAAAGCAGGGTGCGAGATGGGTGAGGAGATCGAGAGGAGCGGTGATCGTTGGATGGATGGGAGCGACGGATGGCCGGGGAATCGGCGGCTCAGCCGATCGATGGATGGCCAGGAGCGCGAGGGCGCGAAGGGGGCGATGGCGAGCGCGACCTCGGCGGCCGAGGGCGTGCGGCGCGACGGGTCCTTCTCCAAACATCGCATCACCGCGGCTTCGAGCGCCGGGGGGACGGCGGGGGCGAGCGCGCGGATCGGAGCGGGGGTGTCGGCGATCACGCTCGCGCAAATGGCGGTGAGGCTCGGCCCGTCGAAGGGGCGTTTTCCGGTGAGCAGCTCGTACAGGATCACGCCGAGGGCCCAAATGTCGGTGCGCTCGTCGACGTGCTTCAGGCTGCGGATCTGCTCGGGAGACATGTAATGAGGGGAGCCGGCGATGACGCCTGCGGCGGTCAAGCTCCCTTCGGACGCGGAGACGTCTTGTGCGGTCATCTTGGAGAGGCCGAAGTCGAGGACCTTGACGAGCGGAGAGCCTTCGCTCCGCGTGGTGACGAAGAGGTTCGTGGGCTTGAGATCGCGGTGGATGATCCCGAGCGCGTGGGCCTCGGTGATGGCCTCGATGGTTTGCAGCGTGTAGTCGACGGCGTCTTCGTAAGGGATCGCGCCGCCCACCTTGATCATGCGCCCGAGGTCGGTCCCCGTGAGGTGCTCCATGACGATGTACGGGGCGCCGTTCTCGAGCTCTCCGACGTCGAGCACCTGGGCGACGTGCTCGCTTCGGATGGAGACGGCGGCCTGCGCTTCGCGGAGGAAGCGTGCGTTTGCGTCGGGCAGGCGGGACGCGCTCGGGAGGAGGAATTTGACGGCGACGCGGCGGCGGAGCGTGAGGTGATGGGCCGAGACGACGACGCCCATACCCCCTTTGCCGAGGATGGCCTCCACTTGATATTTCCCGGCGATGAGGTCGCCCGGTCTCGGCAGCTCGTGGGGGCTCGCGGTCATGGTCACTGCCCGCAGCAGCGGAATCCTACGCGGTCTGCGCGGTAGCTCCGGCCTTGTGTGCGATCGTCGGCGCAGCCCATGGCGCTGTTGGTGTTGTACGCCGCGCCCCGGACGCGGCACGCGTCGCCGGAGCCGTTCTGTGCTTCACACGCGTCTTCCCACTCTTGGACGTTGCCGACCATGTCATAGAGGCCCGGATAGCCGCCCACGCAGCACGGGAACGAGGCGACCGGCGAGGGCCCGTTGTTGTTGTTGTTGTTGTCGGCGCAGACGCCGTCGACCTGCGTGTTGCCATAAGGGAACATCTGCGTGCCCCCTTTGGAGCAGGCCGCGTACCATTGGCTGGTGGCGGGGTCGGTGAACGCCGCCGGGTCCGCCGCGCCGCCGCCGATCTTTCCGCAGAGGCGTTTGCCGGCCCACGCGCAATAGGCGTACGCGTCGCACCAATCCACGTTGGTGACGGGGAGGCTCTCTTCGCCGGGGGCGGGCGGCCACTGGTTCGGTTGATAGTTGGTGTTGAACCCGCAATACGCGGGTTGTCCGGCGGTGGGCGGGGACGTGGCGAGGAAGTCTGCGTAGGCTTGTTGGGTGACCTCGGTCGTGTCCACGCAATAAGGGGTTTGCCCCGGGGGGCTCGCCAGGAACATGCCTTTGGGGCACGGGTCGGCGCCCGCGGTGCAACAGACGGTGACGGGGGATGCCTGCGTGACGCACCCGAGGGGCTCAGCGACGTTGGCAGCGCAGGTGGGGTTTTGGGGTTGTCCGGGGACGAACGAGAAGCGCACCGCGCCGTTGAGGGGGGCGCAGTGGGCGCTCGTCCCGGGCTCGGACATCACTTGAGCGGTGCACCCCGTGTTCGAATAACCGAGGTACGTCCCTGCGCAGCCGTCGGCCTTGAGCTGGCATGAGCAGTCGGTGCAGCTCCGTGCGTCGGTGACGTCTGCGTAATAGAGCTTGCGCGCCGCGTACAACCCGGTTGGGCAATCGACATCTCCGGGCTTCGAGATGCAGAGGGCCTCAGCGCCTTTGGGGTCGTGCGCGCAGACCTGGTTGAGCCCGCACCCGGCGCCCGCCGCGCCGTCGGAGCAGCCGATCGCGACACGGCTCCACGCCGGGGGCGGCAGCGTGGGTGTTTGCGGGGAGCCGGCGGCGCAGGTCCCTGTGACGTCGAGGGCGTTGCTCGCGGGGATGTTCACGGACAGGGCGAAGGAGTTGCCGGCGACACAGGTGTTATTTCCGGCGGAGAAGGGCACTGTCCCGGCGGTCCCGTTCGTACAACCGTTGCCGGCGTAGAGCGTGAGTGTGTTCCCCGAGCACGAGGGGTTGGTCGGGTCCGAGCAGGTGCACGTCGAGCATTGCGCGGGCTCTTGTTGGAGGTCGGCGCCGCCTTGGAAGACGGCGACCGACGGCGCCTCGCACGAAGGTGGGGAGTTGGTGGTGCCTTCGCGCAGCGTGAACGGGCCGGACCATCCTGGGGGAGCGTTGTCGGTGCAGGTGCACGCGGGGTCGGCGCAGTCGGCGAGGTTGTTGTCGTCTTCGTCCCCGGGGAGGCCGCACGCTTCGGCCGGGGGAGGGGGCGCCATGCCGCCTGTGCCGCCTGTGCCGCTGCTGCCGCTCACGCCACCGCCGCCGCCTCCGCTGTTTTGGGCTTGGAAATCCCAATTGAGGAGGGAGCATGCGCCGGTGGAGCACGCCGCGAGGGTCGCGCCCGCGAGCCACAAGCGCGCGCCGGTCGCGCCGACCGTGATTGATCGCCGGGAATTGCGCCGCGATCCGAGCATGGTGCGCGATTCTGTCACGCGTGTGGATCGCGTGTCCAGAGCCTACGGCGCGAGGTTGGAGCCCGCCTTCGTGGCCTTCATTTCGGGTCTAGCTTTCGTCCGGGCCATGTGGTAGGTAGCCCGCCCGATTCGAAGGAGGCTGCTCCAAGGATCTCGTTTGGCCGCACCAGGGTCGATAGCTCAGTCGGTAGAGCTGCGGGCTTTTAACCCGTAGGTCCAGGGTTCGAGTCCCTGTCGACCCACCCAGTAATATCAGCAGGTTACAAGCGATAGCTCATGTAAAGCCGACCTAGGCTCCAACGCTGTTGCCCACCTGTTGCCCAACTTGGTCGAAGAGGCCGATCGTCGCCCGGAGGTCACTCCGAACGAGGTGGGCGTATCGTTGGGTCGTGCTCAGGTGGAGATGGCCGGCGAGGAGTTGCACGGCCGGCGCCGAGCCACCTCGCCGGAACAGCTCCGTGACGAAGAAGTGTCTGAGGTCGTGGTATCGGAACCCTTTGAGCCCAGCCTTCTTTTGAGCGCGCCGGAACGCTTGCAGGAGGCCCGACTCGCACCAGCGTTGACCACGGCTGGTCATCGCCACGAGCGAGGAGCCTTCTTTGGGGCCGACGTCTTGGAGGAGCGCGAGGAGCGGCGCCGCGATGGGCACCTCTCGTTCGTGCCCGCTCTTGGGCGTCGAGGTCTTGCCTTTGCTCGTGGAGAGCCTGATCACGATGAGCTTCGCGCCGAGGTCGATATCGAGCCAGCGAAGCGCCCTCACCTCGCCTGCACGGAGACCGGCGTACGCCGCCAGGGCGAACGCCAATCTCCACGCGGGTGGAGAGACGTTGAGGATCGCCTCGATTTGCTCGCGTTTGAGCGGGATGAGAGACTTCCTGCCCTTCTTGGGGAGGGGCGGGAAGGTGGGCAGTCGCGCGAGCCTGCCCGCGCGGTGCGCCTCCCTCAGCACGGAGCGAATGCAGATCAGCACGTTTCTGCGGCGGCTCGCGGAGAGCTCTTCGTTGACCATGCCCGCGTCGAGCTTGGTCATGACGTCGAAGCCGATGTGATCGATGGGCATCTCGCCGAGGTCGGGGATGAGGCGTGTGCGGAAGACCTCATCGTAGCCGATGCGGCTCGATGGCTTCAGCTTGGTGATCGCCGTGGTGATCTGGAACGTGGCGATCTCGTCGCGGAAGAGCACCGGCTTTGCCTCCGGCGCGGCGGCTGTCGCAGCGGGCTTTGGCGCGAAGGGCTCGCCGTGTTGTGCGATGTTGGCGAGGATCCTTCGCTCCTCCGCCGTGGCGCCGGCCACCGTTTGGACCTCGGCGTCGTGGCGGTAACGCGCCCGCGTGCCGTCTCGCTTCTTGTATCGAATGTCAATGACCAGGAAGCGCTGTCCGCGCCGTTCTTCTTTGCGGATCATGACCTTTGTCCTTCTCGGTCACTCTCCGCGTCTTCGCGATGGGGGGAGCTTACCGCATCGTCGGGGGTCTTGTGAACGGGGTTGGACCATGCGGCGCTCAGGGACACCCGCCAAAGCCGGCCGAGCTTTCGGCCGCGGACGCCGTCGAGCTCCGCCTCGATGCCGCCGTCGGGTCTCCGCACGGCCCGCCGATCCAGCGCTTTCCGCAGCGCAGCCGCCGTCAGCCCGAGCATCGTGGCCGCGGATTGGACGGAGCGCCATTGGGGGCTCCGAGCCGTCGTTGATGGGTTGCTCATCATGTTCCCTCCCGATCGCGCTTGTACGTTGCCCACAGCGCTCAAGGGGCCCTTTTCGTGATGGATCCGCCCATCGACACGCGATGAAGCGGCGGTTGCTAATCGTAAATCATCGATCTTTGGTGTGCAATGAGCGTGCTAAACAAAGATTGATAAAGACCAAAAAGTCTAATGGTTACAATATTTTATCGCTTACGTTAAAGGCAGCTTCAAACCGTGGTTCCCGATATCGAGTGATGGTCGTTTGAGGAACGGATATCGATGCTCGTGTCCGCTGCTTCGATATCGAGAATCGGTACCGCGATATCGCCTCGATATCCGGTATCCGGTATCCGGTATCGAGACTCGCAGAGCCGCGCGATGAGGCGACAAATGTCCGACACGCTCTCGGGCGGGGTGGGCCGCGGTCGCGCCCGCGCCCGCCATAGGCGGGGGAGGGCCACCGCCCTCGGGCGG
>CAYTJL010000112.1:18787-29559 GCA_964437785.1 uncultured Polyangiaceae bacterium | reverse complement strand
GCGGGGGTCTGCTGCATGGTTTTGAGGGTAGGCATGACGATAACTCTCCATGATCGTGGATCGATGTCAAACGTAAACAATGTGATCATCGCGTGCGCTCATAGGCGCTCTCCGACAGCGTAAGGATCCGCTCAAAAATAACGAAAGCCTGTGAGCGCTCCGCAACGCGCCGCTCAGCCCCCTTCAACGAGGCTATGTCTTTTCATGGAAGGGCATTACTGCAAGCGAAGTGCCCACTCGCATATCACGAAAAGATTGAGGAATTCGTGCCACAAAAGTGGCGCCGCCATTTTAGGGGGTGGCGGCCGCCACCTACCTCTGCCCCGCGCGCGCCGCGGCCTCCGCGTCGAGCGCGGCGTCGCGCACGATAGCCACCTTGCCGCCCAAAGGGTTCTCCACCCGACCCTCCCGCTGCTGCACCACGTACGCGAGCTGCTTGACGAGCAGCGCTCGGCCCACGCGGGTGTCGGGCTTGTATTGCCCGGGCGCGAAGAAGATCCGATCGCCCGCCGTGAGCGCCAAGGCCCCAATCGCCGCGGCCTCGGGCCCCTCATGAATCCGCACGTCGCTGAAGTCGGCCCCTTCGAATTGCTCCTCGGCCGCGCGTTGAACGGCGACGGGCAACGGCTTACCCGCCTTCAAGCTGCCCATTTCGAGCAACCTCGGCGGGGCCTCGAACGAGGCCTGCGCCGCAGCCGCCGCCCTCGCCGCGGCGCCGCGTGGGACCGTGGCGGGGTGCGGCGGGCGCGGACCGCCCTCCGAAACAGGCTTCTTTTGCGCGCTCAACGGATGCGCCGGGTGCGGCGGCCTCTCGGCCTTGTCCGGCGCCGCCCTCCGCTGTGCGGACGACAGCGTCGCCGGGTGCGGCGGACGATCGTCGCGCGTCGCGCGATCAGCCTTATCCGGCGCTTTGTCGGCCTTGCCGCCGGACTTCTTCGCCTTGCTCTCAGGGGTCGTCGGCTTCGCGGCGCCGGGCTCTTTGCCCGGCGCAAACGTGGCTTGAATGATGAGCGCCGCAGATCGTGCCATGTCGCGACGAGCCTACGCGGCCTTCCTACGCCGCGTCGAGCCTGAACAGACTACCCCTCGTCGAGCGCCTCGTACACCACCCGCGGCCGCGGCGCCGCCCCATCCTCCACAACGGGCACGTGCGCCGCGCGCATCACGTCCATCGCGAACGTCGTGCACTGGCGCTGATCCGCGCTGTACGCATAATGGCCCTTCTTGTACTCCTCCACCTTGCGGAGCGCCGCCTGCGCCTGCTCCCTCGTAATCGTGTAGCTCTGCGTCCGCACACCGGGCTTGTCAAAGGCACCTGCGTCGTCGTGCACCGTGCCCTCCACGCCGCGCCGGAGCTTGCCCAAGTCCCGCGCAGGATCGTAGCTCCCATAATGCGCGGGCGAGAAGCCGAACGCCTGCTTCTCCCCGTCGGGCGCCTCGATGGCCACGAAGCTGTGCCCCGCGAGCTGCTCCGGCAAACGCCCCTCGTGGAGATAAGCCCCCACGTGCAGCCGATATCCACCCTTCGCCTGAATCCCCTTGCCCTGGGCCGAGCCGCCGCCGATCAAGTACCCTTGCGAGATCCCCAATCGCCCCTCGGCCGCGGCCTTGCCGTGCCGGTCCGCCTCGGCCTCCAGGTCGTGATCTTGCACCACGGCGACGCCGTCCCCAAAGGGGTTCGCCACCCTCCCCTCGCGCTGCTGGAGCACGTGCGTCAGCTCGTGGCCGAGCAGCTCACGGCCATAGAGGGTGTGAGGTTGGTATTGCTCCGGCGCAAAGTAGATGTCCGACCCCAACGTGAACGCGAGCGCGCCGATCGACGCCGCCTCGGCCCCCAGGTGGATCCGAACGTCGGAGAAGTCCGCGCCGAAATAACGCTCCATCTGGAGCTTGACCGACGTGGGCAGAGGCTCGCCCCGGCCGGTCCCCTCCAAAAACCCGGAAGGCGGCTGGAACGCATGGACGTCCGCCTCTTTGCGCTGGACCCCGAACGCGGGTTTGGGCCGCGCCGCGCCGAAGGCTGGTTTGGGCTGCGCCACCGTCGCCGGATGAGGCGGCCGCAAAGGCCCCATGGTCGGGCCGCGGCGCTGCGCGACCGCAGCCGGGTGAGGCGGCGCCGAGGCGCGCAGAAAGCGCTTGTGCGGTGTGCCGTTCGGGAGCGGCCGCTCCGGGAAGAAGGCCTGAATGACGCGTGAAGCAGACATAGTTTGGCGAACGCCATTGAAGAGGAGCCGGCGCGCGCGGGCCAAGTCTCTGTCACGATGGGGGGCGAAGCCCCCCAAACCCCCCGGCGGGCTGGGTCCCGGCCCAGCCCGCGCTCTCCTGTGGGCCAAGGTGAGGAGCCTGGGACGCCCCACTCACAAGGCTGAAACCACAATTTTGGGGCCGCGATTATCGCGGCCTGCTGAAGCCCCACACTTACCACCTGTGGCGTCTGGGCTGCATTGGCTTCCGTTCTAGCAAGTGTCTAAGATCCAAAAAACTTGCCTCCGCGCGCGCGCCGCCTCATTCCCTGCCCCCACCATGGATGTCCCCGCCGCGATCCGATCGCTCGATCTCTCCCGCGAGGACGACGTCCCCGACCTCGGCTGGCTCACCCAATCCCACCAAGATCCCCCCGCGTTTTGGGCCGCGCTCACCGATCACGCCCGCCGCGCCGCGCCCGGCCTGCGCACGAGCCCCGGCGCGGCCATCGACCTGTATCACGACCTCATCGGCCGCAACGTCTCCGAGCGACCGGCCCTCATCACCTTCGATCGCCGCGCCGGATGGCGATCAACCTCGTTTGCGGACGTGGCCTCGCGCGCGTCGGCCTGCGCCGCCGCGTGGGCCGCGCTCGGCCTCGCGCCCGGCGCGATCGTGGCCATCACGTTGCCCATCGGCCCCTCATGGCTGGTGGCTTTGGCCGCCGCGCTCCGCCTCGGCCTCGTGATCGCGCCGATCGATCCCACGGGCAAAGACACGCTCGCCGCGCGCCTCAAAGCCCTCTCGCCCGCGCGGGTGATCATCGATCCCGCCGCCCCGCCCGACCTCGGGCCGCTCGCCGAAAAGGCCCTCAGCGTCATCGACGGCGGCCCCGCGCACGGCGCCGCGCCGCACGCGTACGGGCCCAAAGCCCCCTGCGCGCTCCTCTTCTCGCCGCTCCGCGCGCCGCCCAACGTGCCTGTCCCCCTGCCCGCCGAGATGGCTTGGCAAAACGCGCTCCGCGACGGCCTCTTCGCGTATCGGCTGCCCGTGGGTTCGAGCGGAGGCGCGCTCGCGATCCCCGGGCTCTCGCTCCAACAGACGCAGCCGGCCGCGATCTTCGCCGCCTTCCTCGCGGGCGCCACGTTCGTCCACGCGAGCATGGACGACCTCGAACAAGACCCTTCGATCTTGGGAGGCGCCCCGATCACCACGTTGGGCATCTCCGCCAAGCTCCGCGACGCGATCCGCAAGAAGCCCTTTGGCAAGCTGCCCGCCGAGCACTGGTTTCGGGCCGTCGAGGAGCCGCTCGACTACCTCGCGTGGAAGGACCTCGTCACCAAGGCCAAGGCAGAGAAGATGAGAGGCCAAAACCTCTTGATCGACGCGGCCTCGGGCGGCGCGGTCCTCTTCTCGACGCGGAGGCCCGGGAGCATCAACGCCTATGCGCTGCCCGCGGCGGGCCGCGCTTATTCGCTCTGCGATCTCCAGAGCGGTGAGCCCACGACCGCGGGCGTAGGGGTCTTCGTCCCCAAGCCCGGTGATCCCAAACACGATGGTTGGTTCCTCCTCGCGGCGCGATCCACCGAGTTTCTCTGGGCAGGCCCGGTCGCCCCGCGGCGCGATGGGCACGTGTTCCCCGCCACGGAGCTGTCGGCGTTCACAGGCGCGCTCGAAGGCGTGGCCGGCGCGGCCGTGGTGCCTTTGCCGGGCGGCGAGGCGGGGCGCTGGTCGTTCACCCTCGTTGTCTTCACCGGCGCTTCGCCCGGCCCGTCCCAAGAGGCCATCGCCGCGGCGATCGAGGCGCATCTCGCGCCCGGGCACGCCCCCGACGCCGTGGTGACGTTCCCGCTCTTCCCTCGAAAAAAAGGCAAAGAAGTGGACGCCGAATGGGCCGCTCGGCAATACTCCTCCGGCACCCTCGCGCGAAAGGCGGCGCACCCCGTCTTTCGCAAGCTCACCGCGCTCTTTGGGCTCCTCGCCGGAGCCCCAAAGGAGCCTTGACGACCGCGTATGTTTGACGTTGCCCTCCTCGCCCGCGCGCTCAACGCACCTGGACGCTCGGCGCCCGACGGCGCCGTCAACAGCTTGGTGCAGCTCACGAGCGAGGGCGATCACCGGCGCGCGGCCGAGCGGGCGGCCGACCTCCTGGCCGACGGCTACACCGATGTTCGCATCGCCTGCACCTTCCTGCTCGGCGCCTTCGAAGAGCGCGGTCCAGCCTCGCTGCCCGAGATCGTCGGCGCGCTCGCCGACACCCTGTCCCAGCGTTGGGCGGTGCTCCGGCCCGAGGCGCGGCGAGAGCGCGCCGTGGATACGGCCTTGAGCTTCTTGTTCCGATCCATCAAAGCCCTCATCGACTTTCACGAGACGACGCGCGGCCCGGCGTGGACCGCGTGGGCCGAGCGGATCACCACCGAGCTGCCGAGCGCGACCCAAACCGCCGTCGCCGCGCTCCGCTCCGCCGTCCACGTTCGCATCGACGACGCACGTTGTTTGGGCGAGCTCGCCGGCGTCAACAACCGCGCTTCGGATTACTTCAACAAGCACCCTCCGGCGGAGCCAAAACCCTTGGCCCCGCTCGTGCCCGAGCCCGAGCCCGCTACGGATACGGACACAGACACCGATCACGAGCCCGCGGCGCAGCCCGAGCCCAACGCGGAGCCAAAGCCCGTGACGCCCGCGCCGCCCGCGTCGCCCGCGAGCGCACCCGCGGAGCCCTCCCCCGCCCCCGGCGCGCGCACCATCGAGGTCTCTCCCGCGCTCGAAGCCTTCCTCCGCAAGCTCGAAGCGTTCGAGCTGCTCTTGCAGCGCAAGGACATGGCCAGAGCCGCCATCGTGGCGCAGGACATCCGCACGGCCGTCGACCACTTCGATCCTCGGGTGTACCTGCCCAAGCTGCTCACGCCGCACTTCCGTCTGATGAGCGCGCACGCCGCCGATCTCGCGCCGTATTGGGAGCCGACCCACGCGAGCGAGGCGCTCACGCAGCTCTACCAGGTCGACATCGATGCCTTCCTCGAGCCCTGAAGAAGACGAGGCGAAGCGCAAAGAGCATATCGCGGCCCGCGCGCGATCGTTCGACGCGCCCGCGCTCCTCGCGCTCCTCCGCGCCTCGTTCCCCAAGCTCGCTGTCCGCTTCACGTCGTTTGCGTCGCGCGCCACCCAAGGCACCATCGTCCACGAGGTGCGCTTCGAGGAGGACCACGTCCTCGTCACGTTGAACCTCGGCCTTCATGCGGTGAGCGGCCCTTTGCCCGGCTACTTCGTGGAGCTCTTCGCCGATGAGCGCGTCGGCCCCGCGCTCGCGGATCTGCTCGCCATCGCCGATCATCGCATCCTCGAAGACCGCATCGCCGCGCTCGAGCCCGAGCCTCATCCACGTTTGTTCCCCCGCGGGCCGCTGCGCGAGGACGCCCTCATGCTCGCGCGGCCGAGCTCGCCGTTGACCGCTCATTGGCTCTTCTCGGCGGTGTATCCCGAGCTGGGCGTCACGGTGAGGCGCGCCATGGTGCGCCGCTCGCTGCCCGCCGAGGAGCTGCGTTTGGGCACGGCGACCCTTGGTTTTGCGGCCTTCGGCGACGAAGCCGAGGTGAAGGTGCCGGGGCTCGAAGCGGTGCTCTCTACCGAGGACACGACCGCTCTCAGCAACGCTCCTTGGATCAACGAGGCGCGCCGGAGGCTCCGGGATCATGTCTTTCCGGCGCTCGCGCGATCGGCGGCGCACCTCCGCGTGATCCTGGTCGACCTCGAAGGCGCGGGGAGCCTCGCGCTCCGCGCGCCCGCCCAGCTCGGCTTCGATCCGCTCCAAAACGAGCGCAAACCCAAGGTCAGCTTGATCTTCGAGGGCCGCGTCCCGCTCGCTTGAAACCGGAAAGTTGCTCCTTTTTCTCCCGCCGTGGGACGCTCTTCGGACATGGGTGGACAGGGCCTACCGGCGCTGCCCCCAATTCCAGCAAAGGAGGACGGCCTTGGCCTCGAGCAAGCCGATCCAGGAGCAAATTTACAAGTCTCGACTGACCATCACGTACCGGACCACGATCACCGGGACACTCAAGGAAGAGACGTTACCCTTCAGGCTCCTCGTTTTGGGGGGCTTCGCAGGCCAGTCGCTCCGTGGCGCCAACCTGCTCGAGCCGCTCTCCGAGAGGCACGTGCGGACGATCAAGCGCGGGAGGAGCGTGGATGATCATCTCCGCGAGATGATCCCTGTTTGGCGCATCTCGGACAGCCGCCTCCAGAGCAAAATCCCTGGCAAGGCCACCATCGAGCACATCGAGGTGACCGTCCCCGCGGTGGTGACCTCCCAGCCCAAGGTCGTCCCGATCAAGGGCAAGGTCTTCTTCAACAGCACCATCAAGCAAAACGGGTTCGCCGACTTCGACGGACAAGAGCTCGACGCCATCGGCAGCGTCGAGATCTCGAAGGATCCAAACGCCGGTCTCCAATGGGGCAAGGTCATCGTCTCCATTCGCGACGTGGCGTACGGCGATCGCCTCGACCCCGCGACGCGCGCGCCGAGCGGCAAGGTGGTCGGCATCGCCGAGTCCATCATCATCGGCAAAGACGACAACGAGAAGAAGAACGGGATCGCCATCGACCCGACCAAGTGGGTGATCGATCTCATCGAGGAGCCGGACGACGGCTCGGGCGGCGGCAAGCCCAAGCCCACCAACTACAAGCTCACGCCGCCTGGGGATCTGGGCGAATACGACGTCGAGCTCGAGCGCGCGGTGCCCATCACGTCGATGGCCTCGTTCAACCCTGATCGGTTGATGGAGGCGATCCCGGAGATCGAGCGCGTGCGTCTCCTCAAGAGGCTCCTCTTGCGGCTCCAATCGACCCTCCGCAACAGGCCCGAGCTGCGCTCGACGATCCGCTCGATCCTCGCGAAGAAGGAGATCGACAAGTTCAAGGCCCTTCAAAAGTGGGTCCTCATCAACTTCCCGATCCTCAAGCTCAACCCCGCCCCCTCGACGGACAAGCTCACCGATCCCGAGCAGAACGATCTCAAGGCGCTTCAAGACGAGCTCCTCGCGCCGATCGCCTCGACGAGCACCGATCTCTTTCCGCCCCCGGACACGGGCTCGACCCAACCGGCGGAGCCTTGGGCCATCGTCCGGCCCGTCCCCAACGCGGACGGCACCCCGGGCGCGCTCACCGCGCCGCTCAAGTTCGAAGATCGAGAGACCAAGTTCCCCGAGGCCGCGTGGCTGATGAACGGGCTCGCGGTCTTCCTGGCCAACATCGAGGAAGCGTCCGCCGAGACACGGAGGCTGGAGCGGCTCAAGCCCGATCCCGCCAACGCGATCTCGCGCAGCCTCGCGGACTATCCCGAGCTGCTCAACTCGGTGACGGCGCTGCTCGCGGTGGTCGACCGGAGGATGTCCGAGTACCTCGACGAGGTCTATCACGACCCCGAATTCCAGGAGCTCGAAGCGCTCTGGCGCGGCCTCGACAACATGGCCTCCGGCGTCGAGAACGAGGATGTCTACATCGACTTCCTCGACGTCGGTCAGGACGAGCTCCACAACGACATCGTCGATCACGATCTCGACATGTTCAGCGGCGAGATCTTCAACAAGATCTACGTCGGTGAATACGACCGCTACGGCGGCAAGCCCTTCGCGTCGATGATCGGGCTCTACGCCTATGGCTCGAACGCCGAGGACATCCGCTTCCTCCGGGCGATGGGCCGCGTCGCCAACGCCGCTCACTGCCCCTTCATCGCCTCTGCGTCGCAGGACTTCTTCGCGCCGTACAAGACGATGGAAGATGTCGCGGCCATCAGCGATCTCGACGCCGTCCTCGCCGAGCCGCAGTTCGGCAAATGGCAAGAGCTGCGCGACACCGAATACGCGGCCTACCTCGGCCTCACCCTGCCTCGTTATCTGGTCCGCCTCCCGTGGAAGCCCGAGCTGTACGGCAACGACACGGGGTATCGCGAGACGGTGCCCTTCTCGCGCGTGGCGACGCCCGACGAGCTCGACGGGGATCTGAACGACGCGGACCTCAAAGAGAACCTGCTCTGGGGTCACGCGAGCGTGCTCTTCGCCAAGAACATGATCGCCTCGTACCAGGGCTCGGGATGGGCGCAATACATCCGCGGCCCGCGCGGCGGCGGCCTCTGCGAAGGGCTCGTGAGCTACAAGTACACGAAGAACGGGTATGAGGAGATCCAACCGCCGGTCGAGGTGGCGATCCCCGATTACCGTGAGCTCCAGTTCGCGAACAACGGCTTCATCCCGCTCGTCCACAAGAAGGGTGAGGCGGTCGCGACGTTCTTCTCGGCGCAGTCGCTCAAGAAGTCGAAGAAGTTCGTCGAGGACCTCGCGACCAAGAACGCGGCGCTCGTCACGAACCTCGCCTACACCTACTCGATCACGCGCATCGCGCACTACGTCAAGCGCATGATGCGTGAGTACATCGGCGCCGCCGCCGACGGCGCGTACATCCAAAAGGTGCTCGCGGCGTGGCTCGGCCAATACGTGACCATCGTGAGCAACCCCGATGATCTGACGCTCCGCTATTACCCCTTCAAAGCGGCGACCGTCGACGTGATGCCCAAACCCGGCCCCCTCGGCTGGTACAAGGCGACCATCAAGATCCTGCCTCACATCCAGTTCGAGGGTATGGACGTCGAGCTCCAGCTCGAGGCCGCCCTGGGCGGGCCCTGAAACGGAAACACCTGATTAGGGAGAAGCGGCCATGCCGGAGTTTCGCAAGATCCTCGACATTTACCAGGGTTACAACTTCAAGAAAGACAAGCAGACGTCCGTCGGCTTCATCACCAAGCTCAAGCTCGGTGACAAGGAGCTGAAGGCCGATCAGAGCTGCAAGAACCCGACGAAGCCCTCCGAGGCGCTCAAGGTCGTCGCGGTGCTCAGCGACATCATGTGGGAGACGGGCGTCACCGACGCTGTCTACTTCTCGGGTCAGGTCTCGGTCGAGAACAAGCAGTCGATCCAGGAGCTCATCTACAACACGATGACCAACGTCATCTGTGAGTTCCAGTTCTCGGTCTTCGAGTACGACCCGAGCAAGGACAAGAAGAAGTATTATCTCTGCTTCCACAGCAACAACAAAGACATGAAGGGCCTCCTCGAGAAGCGCGGAGATGATCTCAACCTCTCCGTCGCCGACGACCCTTCGAAGCAGGTCCAGTCGCCGCTCAACTACCCCTTCCAGACCGGGATTCAGCCCCAGCCCGACGAGCAGGTGCTCCAAATCGCGGTCGGCGACGGCAAGAACTTCACCAAGGCGTGGGGCCTCAAGATCGGTTGATCGAGGTCCATGGGCGCGCTCGCGAGACCTCAATGGCGAATCGGGCAGGTCCTCCGGCCAAAGCATCTCCTCGCCCTCGAGGAGTCGCTCTCGGCCGAGGCCGCCCGGCGCGCGCGCGCCCACGGGCTGCCCTCGTATGGTGTCGAGAAGATCGATTGGAACGGTGAGGCCCCGGACGGCGGGGTGCTGTACGTAAACGGCCTCTCCGCGATCTTCCCGAACGGCACGGTGGTGGACGTGCCAGACAACGCCCTTATCCGCGCGCCGCTCGATCTCGGGGCGGTCGGGCGGCAACCCTTCGATGTCTTCCTTCATGTCGTAGACCCGCCCGACGAAGGCAAAGCGGAGGAGGATCCGCTTCGCCCTTCGAGCGCGGAGACCATCGAGCGGCGGACGCACGATCTCGTGCTCTCCGCATCTCCAACGTACTTGGGCAGCCGCGACCGGCTCTGGCTCGGTCGTTTCGCGCTCTCCCAAGGTGGCCAAATCCGGCTCGCGCCGGACACGGCACCTCCCCTGCTCCGCGCCGACGCGTGGAGGCCGCTCATGCGGCGTTTGGAGGCGCTGCGCAGCGAGCTCGTCGAGATCGAGAAGAAGCTCGACGCGCTCGCCGCCGACGCCGTCAACGAGGGGCGCTCGCTCGCATCCATCCAGCGCGTCCGCATCGAGTCGCGCAAGCTCAACGCCTTGCTCGACGACATGCGCGGCGTCGGGCTCCATCCTTATCCGCTCTTCGCTTCCCTTCGCTCGTTCTCCGTCGAGCTGTCGGCCCTCGACGAGACCAAGGCCCCGCCCGCGCTCGCGGCCTACGATCACGACAAGCCGTGGCCGTGCTTCGCGCACGCGCTCGACACCATCAAGGGCTGGGCCTCGTGGAGCCCGCCCGGATCGCCGCGCGTGCCGTTCCAGCCCGATGGATTGGGGCGCCTCATCGCGAGCTTGCCGGAGAGCGCGCGCGCGGCGACCGAGATGTACGTGGTCGTGCTCAAGCGCGACGAGTCCGATCGCGTGCCGTTCGATCGCGTGCGCCTCGCGAGCCGGGATCGGCTGCGGATCGTGCGCGAATACGCGCTCCGCGGCGTGCCCTTCACCAAAGATCCCGCGCCCAAGTTCCGGTACGGCTTCGGCGCGGGCGCCGAGTTCTACAGGCTCGGCACCGCGACGAGCCCGCCCGGCGGCGAGCGGCTCGAGTGGGATCACGTGATCGAAGAGAGCGCGCTCGCGTTCCACGCGACGCCCGAGCTCGAAGGCCAGCGCTTCGTTTTGTGCTGGAGGCGGGCGTGACGGTACGATGGCGCGGATCG
>CAYTJL010000112.1:14374-18687 GCA_964437785.1 uncultured Polyangiaceae bacterium | reverse complement strand
TTGACGGAGGAGGCGCGCGTTGTCGTCGTTCTTGACCAAGCTCGCGGGGGCGCGCGACGAAGATCCGATCGACGTCGTCGCCAAGAACCTCACGGCGGTGCTCAACGCCAAGCAGGGTTACACGGGCGCGGTCGAGGTCTTCGGCATGGGGAGCTACGAGCGGTACGCCGCCGACAAGACGCTCGTCGAGGCGATGATGGCCGAGATCCTCGATCAAGTGCGGCGTCACGAGCCTCGTCTGCGCGAGCCGCGCATCACGCTCATCGGCCGCGATCGTGGGCTGTGGGTGCGCTTCGCGCTCAAAGGGCGCATCGACGAGCAGACGGTCACGTACACGCTCCTCTTGCACAGCGTGCTCCGCAGCGTCGAGATCAAGCGGGAGAGCGTCACCAAGTAGGTTCGACCACGGGAGACGCCGCGTCGTGAGGGAGAAGATCACGCTCTCGCTCACGCTCAAGGTCGGCGGCAAAGAGCACGCGATCCCGGGCGGCGACGTGCGCGCGCTGTCGCTCGATTTGTATCCGTGGGGCGCGTACGGCGAGGTCGAGCTCGTGATGCAGGCCGGCGAGGCGCTGCAAGGCAAACACAAAGACGAGCTCCTCGACGACTTCCTCAAGCCTGATTTGGGCGAGATCACGATCTCGCTCATGCCCGCGCTCCTCGACACCAAGACCAAGCCCGAGGACGCGAAGATCGCGACGGGCGGGATCATCCTCGGCCGCGAGCTGCGCGAGGAGGTCCACGCGCACGGCGTCGAGGCGAGCGCGGCGATCACGCGCCGCTACAAGGTCACCTTCGCCGACCCCGCGAGCGCGCTCTGGAAGCAGCACTTCCCGTGCGATCTCTTCACGGACAAATCGTTCAAGGACGTGATCGAGGCCCACAAGGGCGACAAAATCACCTTGAAATACGAGCTCGACGCGATCACCGCCCCGGCGAAGCAGATCTTCTTTCACCTCGATCCGGGCGCGGGCGCGAGCTTCTACGACCTGGTCTTCGGCTGGGTGAGCGGGCACGGCGGCGCCGTCGCCTTCGATCACGACGCGCGCACGTACGCGATCCTCAGCCAAAAGAAGCAGGACGGCGAGGCCGCGAAGATCCTCGGCGGCGACGTCCGCGAGGCCAGGTGGGTCTTCCCCGCGGTGCCGCGCCACACGCCGCGCGTGCGCAACACGTCGACCGAAGCGACGCGTACCGAGGCCGCGGACAACGCGAACGCGTCGGGCGGCCTCTACCACGATCGCCTGCTCCGCACGCCGATCGCCAAAGATGTCGACGACGCCGTCGCCGCAGCCAAGGCGACGCCGCTGCTCCCGTTGAACGAGCTCGCCCTCGATTTCCGGCGCTTCCCCACGGTGTCGGTCACGCCCGGGCGCCTCGTCGACGTCTCGATCAAGGGCGGCCACAGCGCCGCGCGGCGGCTCCCCACCGAGGCGATGCGCGTGATCCACACGACCATCGAGGCGCGCGCCGTCGACCAGGGCCCCGACCGCGACTTCACCGACAAGGCCACCGACTTCGACCTCTCGATCGTGACGCGGCTCGAACAAAAGACCGACAAAGCCAGGCGGTTCCCAGCGCTCAACGCGCCTCGTTATCCGGGCTACCTCGAAGGCAAGGTGGTGAGCGAGATCGGCGAGGACACCGACCTCACGTATGAATTCCAAAAGGACGACGAGACGTCGGTCGAGCGATATCGGGTGAAGATCCCGCTCTTCGAAGATCAAATCATCTTCGCTCCCTACGAGCCCGAGTCCGGCGCGGGCGCCATCTACTTCCCGCTCTACAAAGGTGAGCGCGTGCTCTGCGCGCTCGACCTCGACAAGGCCAAGGTGGTGCGGCTGCTCGACTGGCGCGGCGAGGCGAGGGTGCCTATGGACGGCCAGGGACAACACGTGTTCTTCGGGAAATCGGACAAACAGTCCACCTCGATGCTCCACGACTATCAGAGCGACAAACCCGTGCTCCGCGTGCTGCGCAAGAACGATAAAGACACCATCCTCTTCAAGATGGAAGAGGGCAAGCTCACCCTCAAGGTGGAAGAGACCAAGTGAGCCATGGGGACCCTCGTCTGCACCATCGAGATGGATAAGAGAGACGGCCTCACCGTCACCATCCAGAACGACGACGGCAAGATCACCCAGACCATCAAGATGGATGGGACCAAGATCGAGCTCAAGGTGAAGGGCGATCAGGCGACGAGCGTCATCACGCAGACGCAGGAGAAGGTGAGCGTCACGTGCAAGCAGTTCGAGGTGAAGGCCGAAGAGACGGTGAGCATCTCGTCCGGCAAGGCGTCGACCTACAAGAGCGATGACACGACGACCATCCAGAGCCAAAAGGACATGACCGTGAAGAGCAGCGCCGACCTCAAGGCCTCTGCGCAGAACATCACGGGCACAGGGCAGGTGTCGGTCAAGCTCACGGGCGCGTCCACGAGCAAGGTCGCGCTGGAGGCGGCGGGCGCCACGGTCGCGGGCACCAAGGTGTCGCTCGAAGGGCAAGCGCAGCTCGCGGGCAAAGCGCCGATGGTGGAGGTCAAGGCCGATGGCATGATGTCGCTCGAATCCTCGGGCATTTGCACGCTCAAAGGCGCCTTGACCAACGTGCAAGGCAACCTCGTGAACCTGGGGTGATGTGGAGATGGGCACGTCGTACGAGAAGCTCACGTCGCTCTACCTGGAGGAGCTCTCCTCGCTCGACGCCTTCGCCGCCTCGCGCGAGGCCGAAGGGAGGCTCCTGCTCGCGCGCGAGGACCCGGACGTGCGCCGCATCCTCGAAGCCGTCGCGTTCTTCTCCGCGCGCACGCGCGCCGCGGCCGCGGCCTCGACCACCGCGGCCATCCGGCGGATCGCGGCCGGCACGCTCGACGATCTGTTCCCGGTCGCGCCCGCGTCGCTCCTCGTCGCGGCGCGCGCGGGCGCAGAGCTGCCCGAGCCCGTGAACATCGCCGCAGGCACGCAGCTCCGCGTGAAGGCCGCGGACGGGCGCACGGGGATCTTCTCGACCGATCTCCCCATGACCGTGATCCCCGCGCGGATCGAGGGCGCGGGCCTCGTCCCGCACGATCGTCGCCTCACGGTGCGCGTGCGTTTGGCGGCGCTGCGCGCGTTCCGAAGCCCGCGGGTGATCGCGCTCCACATCCGGCGCCTCAACGACTATCGCGCCTCGCTCGCGCTGCGCGACGCGCTGGAGAAGCACCTCGTCCGCGCGTTCGTGACCGTGGACGGCAAGGAGGCGACGCTGCCGTGCGAGGTGACGTTCGGCGAGCGCGCGCCGCGGATCATCCCCGAAGAGACGGGCGATCCCGGCCCGCTCGCGCGCGCCCGCGCGTTCTTTCACATGCCCGATCGCGATCTCTTCGCGCACGTCGAGGCGCCCGTTTCGTCGTGGAGCACGCTCGCGATCCACTTCGAGGTGGACGAGGGGTTCCCCACGGATCTCACGGTCTCCGACGACACGTTTCATCTCTCCGTGGTCCCCACCTCGAACGTGTGGTCCGACTACGCCGAGCCGATCGTGTGCGACGGGACGAAGGACAGCTACCCCATCCGGCACACGAGCCCGCTCCTTCACAACGTGGATCTCTTCACCGTGCGCGGCGTGTATCGCTCGACGGAGGCGGGGCTCTCGCCGCTCTTGCCCGCGGCGCTCTCGCAGGAGGGCGACGTGTTCGAAGTGCTGGACGAGGGCGCGGATCCTTCGCTCGCGGTCCGCATGGCGGGCACGTTCGAGAGGCCCGTCAAGCTGATGGTCGACGCGCGCTGGTCGCAGCCCGGGCTCTGGTCGGGCGCGGCGGGAAAGCTCGCGATCGCCTTGCAAACACGGCATTTGCCGGGTGTCTCGTGGAGCGCGCTCGGCGCCATGCGCCGGCCCGAGCCGAGCGTGCTCGGGGCCCGCCCGGAGCGCGCGCTCGATCTCTTGTCGCGCCGGATGTTGCCCGCGCTCGATCGCCGCGATCTCTCGGGCGTGCTCGAGATCCTCGGCACCACCGCGGACGGCCCGTACCTCGGCGCGCACGTGTGGCTCGATGATCTCTCCGCGATCGAGGAGCCGGATCCCGCGCAGGCGAAGGGCGGGCTCCGGCGCCGTTACCGCATCACGCTCCGGCGCAGGAGCGCCGAGGACGAGCCCTTGGTGCGGCGCCTCCTCGCGCAGATCGAGGCGCTCCTCGTGAGCTGGACCGACCAGGCGGTCATCGTAGAATCGTCGATCGTGACCGACACGCGCAAGCGAGGGACCTCATCGTGACGCCCGCGATGTGGTCGGAGATCCTCTCGGCGCACGACGACTCCATGCGCGCGATCGAGCTC
>CAYTJL010000112.1:0-14274 GCA_964437785.1 uncultured Polyangiaceae bacterium | reverse complement strand
TCGCGCAGGAGCTCGGCCAAGACGGCGCGATCGAGGCGCTCGCGCCGATGTTCTTTCACCTCGACGAGGAGGTGGAGGTGCGGCTCGCGAAGGGCGCGGGGAACAACGCGCTCCCCGCGTGGGCGCAGCTCCAACGTTGCCTCGACGTGGCCGACGGCGGCGATGAGTTTTACGTGCGCGCGCGCGCGCTCATCGTGCGCGATCCCCCGCCGCATTCGCTCGTGATCGGGCTCTACCTCTTCTGTTTGAAGGCCGGCTTCAAGGGCCGTTACTTCGACGATCCCGCGGCGATCGAGCGGTTCTCGGCGGATCTCGCCGCGCGCCTCGGCCCCGCGCCGAAGAGCGCGATCGCGCCTCCGTCGCCCTCGTTCACGCGCGCGCGCACGCTGCTTCAATATGCGGCGATGGCCGCCGGCGTCGTGGTCTTCGTTCAAATCGTCCTTTTGGCCATCACCTGGAAGATGTGATGTAGTGAGCCGAGATGGCGGCAGATCCCCAAGAACCAGCGCGATCGCTCCTCGATCGCTGGCGCGCGCTCGCGCCCGGCGGGGTCGCGTCTGCGGTGGGGGCTCGGGCTCCGCGAGCGGACCCCCTGCCGCGCGCTGCCGAGCCGCCTCTTCGAGCCGCGGAGGCCGCGCCGGCGCCGCTCGATCCGGCCGCGATCATGGCTGAGCTCACGAACGATCTCACCGTCTCGGCGCCCGTCGCGCTGCCGTTCCTCGCGCCGATCCGCGAGGCCTTGGCGCTGCCCGAAGACGCGCGCGATCCGGCCGCGATCGCGCTCGCGCTCACGCAGCTCGAGGACGTCCTCGAAGCGCTGCTCCTCTCGCCCGCGCCGGCGAGCGCGGAGGGCTGACCATGAACGCCTGGGTGATCGCCGCGCTCGCGGTCATCGGGCTCGCGCTCTTGGTCACGGCCGCGGTGCTGCTCCTGCGCGCGCGCAAGAGGCCGCCCAAGCCTTCGTCGATCGCGGCCGTGTGGGACCGTTTTCGCGCGGATCTCCCGAGCGCCCTCGCGCGCGCGCCCGTGGTCGCCGTCCTCGGCGAGCGGCTCGCGGGCAAGTCGCAGCTCCTCGACGACGCGTTCTGCCGCGCGGCGCCCCCGCGCACCGCGCTCGCGGACGCGCGCCTCGGCTGCTACGCGGGCCGAGGGCTCTTGGCGCAGGAGATCGCGGGCGATCTGCTCGAAGGCGCGGACGCCAAAGAGGCCCTCGCCGAGCTGTGGGAGGGCGCGGGCCTCGACCTCGCGCTGGTGCTCGTGGTGGTCGACACCAAAGGCCCTTCGTGGAGCGCGGGCGGGCTCGCGCGGCTCGGCGCGCTGGTGCGCGATCGCGTCGACCTCATCACGCGGGCGCGCGGCAGCCCGCCCAAGGTCCGAATCTGTCTGACCCACGTCGATCAAAGCATGGAGGGCTTCGTCGAAGCCGCCGCCCTCGCGCAACAAACAGCCCCGCTCGTCCCCGCGGGGCGCAGCGCTTCTGATCTCGCGGCGACGCTCACGCCGCTGCACGCGTATTTGCCTTCGGCGATCGGCGCGCTCGACCCCGCGGCCCTCGGCCGCTTCACGCGCTTTTGCACGACCACGGGCGCGCGCGTCATCGGGTCTGCGACTCCGCTCCTCGACGCGATCTTCGGCGCGACGACCGGCTCCCCTCCCCCGTCGCTCGACGGCATCGTCCTCGGCGGGGGCAGCCAAGCTTCGATGATCGGCGATGCGCTTACGCTCAACGCTGCATCGGTGGAGCGCGACGCGCGCGCGCTCGACCGCAAGAGGCTCATCACCGCGGGCGCCGTCGCCGCGGTGGCCGCCGCCTCGCTCGTAGGCGCGTATGCCTATCACTACGTCGCGGTCGGCGACGCGAGCGACGCGCTCCGCGCGTTCGACGGCGCGGTGCGACGCGCGCAGACCGAGCCTCAAAAGAGCTGGTCGCAAAACGACGCTGCCCGCAAGGCCGAGGCCGAGGCCGCCTCCGCGCTCGAAGACGCCCTCGCGCCCGCGTATCCGCCGCTCCGATGGGCCTTTACGACGCGCAAACAAGGCCTCTCCGAGACGTTCCTCGATCGGGTGCGCGCGCTCTACATCGTGCCTGTCACGCAGAGCGCCGACGTCACGAAGCGCGTTTATGCCCTCTCGCTGCTCTACGCCGCGAACGACACCACGTTGGGAGATCAGGTCAAGGCATCTCCCGAGGCGTGGGCCGCCGCGCTCGACGTGCCCGTGCGCGTGGTCAACGACTACGTGCGTTGGAGCGAGCGTCGTTTTACGGGCTCGGTGCCGCCTCCCAAGGCCGAGGTCTCCGAGGTGACCCTCGACGATTGGCAGCGCTTCCTCGATCAGCTCGACGCCCTGCTCAAGCGCGACACGATCACGGCGGAGGAGCTGTCGGATCTCCAAGCCAAAGGGCGTGTGCTCGCGGCCTCGGCGGGCGGCACGGTGGAGGCGCGGAGCTTGAATGACGTCATCGCCGCGCTCCGCGCCGTGCGCGGCGACGAGGTCGACAGCTTCCTCGGCAAGAGCGCGATCAAGCAGCGCGCGCCCGCGTGGGTGAGCGAACATTGGGACGCGCTCGAAGCGGTGATTGGCATGGTGCGCGCCGAGACCACCGCGGTGCCCGCGGCCTCGGGCAAGAGCCTGCGCCGCGCGCTCGACGACCTCGCCGTGGTGGGCCGGGCCGAGGCCGAGAGCAACGTAGTTTACACGCTGCCCTTTTATGGCCGCACACCGTACGTGGTAAAGCCCGATGACTGGTCTCGGCTCCTCCGGGCGAGCCGGTCATCGATCTACATCCAAGCGTTCCTCGATGACGTCCGCGCCTCCGGCCGCTCGCTCTTCTTCGCGCGAGGCGCGGAGTATCCGTCGGTGGGGATCACGCCCGGACGAGGCGTGCGCGGCGCGACGCGGCCCATCAACGGCTTTTACACGGCGCGCGCGGTCAACGTGGATGTAAAGCCCGCTGTGCTCGTGCTCGATTCGACCTTGGACGCGGCGGCGGTGACCTCGAACGATCGCGCGACGCTCATCCGCGCGGTGCAAGCGGAGATGGCCCGTTATGCGGCGAGCTACCGCGGGGCGCTCTGGGACTACGTCGCGAGCTTCCGGCAGGACGTCACGTCCGTGGCGGGCCTGCGCGCCGACATGGAAGACATGGTCGGCCCGGCCTCGTGGCTCACCGAGTTTTGGCTCACGGTCGCGGACAACGCGAAGATCGACGCGGAGGGCAACGTCTATCTGGAGCCGCTCGTCCAAGGCCTCACCACGCTCAGCCCGATTGTCCAGATGATGACCGGGGACAAGGGCAAGTATCCTATCCTCGACAAGTATTACGCCATCGTCACGCCCATCATCGGATCGCTCGACACGGGGGCGCCCGCGCCGCCCGGCCCTCCCAACGCGCCGCTCGAAGATCGATTGCCGAAGCTCGGGAAATTCGGCCTCGCGCTGCTCGACCCGGACAAGCCCGCGCCGCTGCCCGACGTGAACGCGTTCCTCGACAGCGCGCGCCTGCTCGATCGGGCGTTCCGCACGCCGTTTTTGGTCTCGGTCGAGAAGGCCTATGAATACGCGCTCCAGAACGTCGAAAAGACGCTCGACTACGCGTACAGGACCGACGTCCGGCCGCTCGTCGCGCCCATGCTCGCGCGCTTCCCCATCGATCCTCGCGCCGACACCGACGCTGGCCCGGACGAGCTGCTCGCGTCCGTCGGGCCCAAAGGCAGCTTCCGTATCAACGTCGATCTCCTCCTCCTGCCGGTCTGCAAAAAGGGCATCACCACGTCGTGTGTGCCCAAGTCCGCGGTTGGATATCGCTCCTTGCGCGTGCCGTCCGAGGCCATGGAGCTCGCGGGCTGGTCATCGTCGCTCGCAGCGGCGTTGTGGGACGACGGTGGCAAGCCCAAAGCGATGGCGTTTCAGGCGCGGCCAAGGGCCTTGCCCGAGGTCAGGCGCGGTGACGTCGTCGCGACGCTCTCGTTCTTGAAGTCCGGCACGGTCACCGTGTTTGCCTTCAACCAAGTGCCTGCGTGGCAGTCGCTCCCGGTCGCGTGGTCCACGTCGAACGCGGCCGTCGTAGGCGTCGAGCGGACCGACCCTTCGACCGGCGAGAAGCTGGTTTTGACGACCGAAGGAGAGGGCTCGCTCTGGCGGTTTTATCGCCTGCTCTGCAAGGCGCACCGCATCGCCGAGGGCTCGGCGACATGGGTCTTCGAGACGCCGATCACCTTCGACATCTTGCCTGACCCGTGGTCCGTGGTCGTGCCGCCGAGCAACCGAGGCCGGCAGTGCGCGCTCCTCGTGGCGAAGAAGGGGTAAGCCTCGACGGCCTTTGGCTCATGAGGCTTGTTACCGGCGCACCACCACGTACCGCGACGCGACCCACCCGCCGCGCCCGGCCGAAGGCACGTAGACCTCGGACCACACCACATCACCGGACGCCTCGGTCCGGCCCAAGAGCCGGACAGCCGTCCCTTCGGGCAGCGCGAGCCGGTCGCTCGACGGCGAGGGCGCCGCGCGCAAAAAGGCGCCTTTGCCCTTGGTGTTGCCGATCGTCGCGTCTTCGGCCAAGACAGCACATTCGGGCCGCGCCTCGCCGCCGAGCGAGGCGGCAGAGGCCTTGGGCCAAACGAACATGAGCCCGGCGACACCGGCCGAGCCCGCGGAGATCGCGAGCGCGGCGGCGCCGAGCCGCCGAGGAGCCTTGATCGTGATCCGGGCAAAGGGCCATGAAGGCCACGCGAGCTTCGGTCGCCACGCGAGCGCCCTCGCGCGGAGATCACGAAGCGGAGAGGTCTTTGCGACCACCGGGCGAGGCGCGCTCTCCTCGGCGATCATCCGCCCGACAGAGGCCTTGTCGAGCCCCAACGAGGCGCCGGTCTTCTCCAAAAAAGCACGCTCGGCGGCCGTCACCGCGCCTCGGACGAGGCGCCCCTCGATGTGCCGCCGCATCCACGCGCGCCGCTCTTCTTCCGGGGCGCGCGAGAGATCGCCGCGACCGGCAAAGGCACGTTGAAAGCCCTGCTCCGGCGCGAAGAGGTCAATGCCCTTCTCGGCCTTTCGCGCGCACCAAGGACACGCGGCGAGGGCGCGATCGTAGCGGTGTGACGCGCTCACCTCACATCGAATCATCGCGCCCGCCGCGCGCTCGAGCGCGACGCGCAGCTCCTTGGCGCTCGGCCGCTCCGACGGCGCTTGGCCGAACGCGCGCGCAAAGAGCGCTCGAAGGTCCTCGTGAACCAACGAGATCGGGAGCGCGCCCGCCGCCGGAACGATGCCGCGGACGCCGGGGACGAGCGGGCAAAGCCCGCGGCGAATCCGCTCTGGGATGCGATCCGCGCTGCCCCCGCCGCCGCGCGTGATCGCCCCCTCGAACGGGTGCGCGCCGCCAAGCAAGATCTGATGCGCCAACACCGCGAGCGCGAACACGTCCGAAGCGGCGGTCCGCTCCGCGCGCGCCGACGAGAGCTCAGGCGCCGCATATTCGGGGGTCACCACCTCGGTCGGATACGTGACGTTCGCCCTCGGATCATGGATGTGAAACGAGTCCGTGTCGATGATCGCGACGCGGAGCGGGCCCGCCGCGACGAGGACGTTCTGCGGCTTGAGATCGCCTATCGCGTGCCCCATGCGGTGAACGCCCTCGACGATCCGCGCGATGCGCGCGGCGACGAGGCACAGATCGCGCGCGTCGAGGAAGCCCGCGACGGCCATCCGCTCATCCGGGACGATGAGCCGATAGAGCTCCATCGCGCCTCGCCAAAGGGGCATGACGAAGCCCGCGAACGTCGCTTGTTCGGAGCCGCCATAAAGGGGTGACACAGGCCAGCCGAGTGAACGGCGGAGCAGCCAAGAGGGCTTGTTCGCGACCATCGCCCGGATTTTGCCGGCGCGCTGCGCGGCCTTGTCCGCGCGGTAGATCTTGGCGCAGAGGCCGCCTTTGCCGCGGACGGCGAACACCGATCCTTCCCCGCCCTCGCCGAGCTCCTCGCCGAGCTCGACCCGCGCGCCGCGGTCGTCCCGATACGACCCCGCGTCCGCGGGCCGCCCCATCATGGGAGCGCCCTCCGCAGGATCACCAACGTCTTATCGTCCCCCGAGCTCCTCGACAGCGCCTCTCCTTCGAGCAGCCTCGCCACCTCGGCGTTCGCATCCCCGGCGTCCGGCGCCTCGGCGGCGTACGCAAAGAGAGGTCCCCAAAACGGCATGAACGGAGCGGCGGTCTTGCCATCCTCGAGCGCGGCGCGCTGGCAACCGTCGGTGATGGCCGCGACGGCCGCGAGGCCGTCATGGGTCGTCACGCGCAATCGACGTTCGAAGCTCGGTGAGGTCAGAAACCATGTCTCGTTGGCGTATTCGCCACGATCAGGCGCGCTCACGAGCACGATCTCCTCGGTCCCCGCGCGCTGCCCTACGATCGCGCCGTCGCCCACGTGCGCCACCGCCGCGCGATCGCCCGCGACGAGGACCGCGAGCAGCGTACACGCGAGCGCGTCCAAAGGCACCTCGCGCAAAGCGGCCTCCCGCACGAGCGCGCCCCGCGCGGCGGCAACGGCCCGAAGGAGCGCGGCGTCGAGCGACTCCCCCTCTCCGCGATCGCGAAGGGCCGCGACCAGCGCCGCCGATGCGGTCGTCGCGCCGACGTCCGGGTGCGCCGCCGAGCCCGCGCCGTCCGCGACCGCAAACGCAGCTCCGTCGCTCCCCGAGGGCCCAAAGGCCCATGCGTCTTGGCACGGGAGCCCCTCGCGGACGTGATCCGGTCCGCAAATCGCGGCGCCGATCACGTGAACCGGAGTCACGACGGGAGCGCGCCCCAGCCCTTGGGCCCGGTGGGATCTTCGAGCGGGACGTCCTCGCCGAGGCGCGAGCGGCTGCGCGCTTTGAGGCTCCGGCTGAGCCATTGAAACATGCTCTCCCACTGGGCGTCGTGGAGGCGGAGCGGCGTGCGATCGGGCGAGAGCTCTTTGAGCTTGGCGAAGCTCGCGGTCTTGGTGCCCACCGCGAGGAGCACCATCTTGCGGTCGCGCTCGGCCTCGCGCACGCGCCGCACGGCCTCGGGCCATTGGGCCGTGTCGGTGGGCTCACCGTCGGTGAGCAGGAAGACCATGGGACGATAATAATCGAGCCCGCTCTCCTTGTACGCGCGCTTCTTCTCGTCGAGCAGATCGAGCGCCTTCAAGAGCGCGGCGGCCATGGGCGTGTCCCCGCACGAGGTGAGCGTAGGCGGCTCGAACACCGCGGCTTCACCGAAGGCGCCGTGGACAGCCACGCTCCCTCCAAACGTGACGACGACGAGCTCGACGCGGTTGCGCGCGACGCTGTCGCGGCCGAGCGCCGCCCGCAGCGCGTCGAGGCCGTTCGAGACGTCGGCGAGGTCCTGGGACATGGACCCCGACGTGTCGACGAGCAGCACCAAAGGCTGCCTCGGCTCACGGTTGTTTTCGTTGACCCGAACGCGATCGACGAGGGAGGTGCTCATGCGCGGAGGAGAGCGTGTTGTTCGAAGCGTGGCCAAGTTTCTGCCATGGCCCCATCGCGCGAAACGATGACTTCTGGACCGACCCGGAGAAGTGCGGCACGATCGCGATCGTCCCCTCATGCGAAGCCCCTTCCTCGGCGCCCTCAGCATCGTGATCTTGTCCAGCTGCGGCGGGAGCAAGCAGGTGAAGCTCACGATCGTGCCGTCCAAGGACATGAACGAGGCGCGGAGCTGCTACGTGCTGGCGAGGTACGTGGACGACAAGCTCTATGGGGCGGAGTCGTATGAGGACGTGGCGGCCAAAGTGATGGCGCCGGACGCGTCGGTGAGCCGCTCCGTGGTGGTGCTCCCCGGGGTTCGCCAAGAGATCACGTTGCCTCTGCCCGAGAAGGGCCGAATCGCGGTGTACGCGCTGCTCCAAAAGCCCGAGGACGACGGGTGGCGGGTGGTGTTCCCCGCCGAGACGCCCAAAGAGGCCGAGATTCACCTGGGCAGGGGGAAGATGTGTTGGGTGGGGGCGGCCAAAGGGGGCATGGGCGCGTGCAGCGACGCGCCCACGCTGAAGCGCTAACGCCCCTCTCCTTGAACGGCTTTCCTTGTTGAGCGGGACCTCTATTCTTTAGCGCTCGGGGGGGTTTGGGGGGACCCTTTGGGTCCACCCATCGTGGACGGCTCGCACGAGAGGACCTGTCCGCCCTCCCCCTCCAGGAGCACACGACCCATGGGCCCGAGCACGTAGTGGAGCTCGGCCGCGGTGCACGTGGGCAGATAAAGGCGGAG
This sequence comes from uncultured Polyangiaceae bacterium, assembly GCA_964437785.1. Taxonomy (GTDB): domain Bacteria; phylum Myxococcota_A; class Polyangia; order Polyangiales; family Polyangiaceae; genus CAYTJL01. Next base: position 6,026 of record CAYTJL010000112.1, on the reverse strand, counting down.
CACGCGAGGGTCGTAATAGCGGAAATACAGCTTCTTTCCCGCCTCGTCTTTGACCTGCAAAATACGCCGGAGGTGCCGGCGCATCGCCTCGATGCCCGCGCGCGACCACGCGAAGATGCCCAAAGACCCTCCCCACGCGCCGAGGAGCCACGACGTGAATTCGGCCTCGGGCGTGAGCCTCACCAAATAGGGTGCGGCCGAGGCCAGCTCATACGACAGCTCCCCCGCGAACAGGCACTCGACCTCCAAACGGCTCTCATAGACCTTGGTGTAAATCCGCTCGTCGCGCGCGCCGTCGAGCACCGCGAACACCTCGGGCGCGTCCTCGCCTTTGGGCGGGAAGATCGCGGCCAAAAGGCTCTTCGTCGAGGGCTTGTTCATCACCCTTGCTCCACGAACGGTGAGCCCTCGACGGCCGCGTTTCGGAGCGCCTGCGCCGACGCAGCGGCCTTGAGGCAAGGCCAACACACCTCCTCTTTGACGGGCTCCACCTCGCGCACGGGCAGAGGCGCCGCGCTCTCCTCCACGTCCCCTTCGCGATCGCGGATCCCGATCCGATCCACGGGGAGCTTCACCACCGTGACGCTCCCTTGGGCGATGAGCGCCGCGAGCGCGCGCATCATGGCGTCGTCGTCGTGCGCGCCCCCCGCGAGCGGCTTGCCCTCGGCGAAGAAGCGACGGATCGCGCCCCGCGCCGAGGGCGCCGCGACGACCTCGGCCAAACGCCGTTGGGCTCCCGGCTCGTCGAGCGCGATCACCTCGCCTTGGGCCCTCGGCTCCCACCACCACGAGAGCGAGACCCCCAATCCGTCGCGGAGCATTACGGCCATGACGCGGCCCTCCTCCCGGTCAGTCCCGCTGAACCAGCGTGTAAATGACGCTCAGATCGTTCACGAGGTCCATCGCCCCTTCGCCCTTGTCCCACGAGAGCGCGTGCCCGAGCTTCTGGATGGTGGGCTTGTCGTCGCGGTTGTACGCGAGCACGGTGAAGCCCGCCGCCTTCCACTGCTCCTCGGTGAAGGGCGATCGCCCGTCCGAATACGGCACGAGGGGTTTGTCCGGCGGCGTGAGCGCCGGGCAGACGTTGTAAATCATCATGACCCCTTTGGGCTTGAGCGCGTCGTGGATGGTCTTGAGGAACGTCGCGTCGTCCACGCCCAAATCGATCATGCGGTGCTTCTCGACGAAGCGATCCGGGTGGATGTAGCCTTTTTTGAGCACGTTCTTGGAGATCACGAGATCGTAGCCCGAGCCCACCGCCTTCGCGATGGGCGCGTCCGCGGGGTACCGGCCGTCGAGGAGCCTCACCGCGCCTCCGCCCGGGCCGGCCATCGGGCCTTGATCGCCGGGCTCGGAGTAGAGCGCGCGGAGCATGGGATCCACGTCCACGCCCGTCGTGTCGTAGCCCAGCGTCGCGAGCAGCTTGAGATGGCCGATGTACCCGTAGCCGAAGTCGAGCACCTTGCCGTTCTGCTCGGGGATGAGCTTGTCTTTGGCCAAGAGATCGAGCGCGCGCACGTACGAGATGGGAGATCCGAATTTGGTGTTGTAATAGATCTCCTCGTCGATCTCGATCATCGTGAGCTCGGCCTTCGCCGCCGCGTCGAGGCCGTCGTGCTCCTTTTGGGAGTAAAACCGCTTCTTGTCTTTGGTGTGGTAGAGCTTGCGCGTCTTGACCGGAGGGAGCTTCTCGGTGGCGGCGAGGAAGCGCTTCGCGAACGCCGTCGTCACGAGCGGCTCCGCGTCTTTGGCCTCCAGGCGGAGCTGGCCAAGGGCCGTGTCCGCCCTCCGCGCCTCGATGGGGAGCGCCCACGGCGACGAGCCTGTCCACGTGGAGGTTGGTTTGGGCCCCGCGCCCGCAGAAGAGGAGGGCTGAGCCGGCGCCTTGGGCGCCTCCTCCGCGGGCGCCCCGCACCCTGCGGCGTAGAGGACGACCGCTGCCAGCACCGATGTACGAAGAGTATGAATCATCCTCCGTCTCCTCCTCCCTCGCCGCCGTCACCCGCGTCGCCCGCGCCGCTGTCGTTCACGACCCCTCCGTCGGAGGGCACCTGCGCCGCGATCCAATCCCTCACGCACAAGATGTGGGTGTTCGAGAGCGGGTCTTTGCCCAAAGGCATCCTGTCTTTGCACGGCGGAGGATCGGTGAGCTTGGTGTAAAGCACGCTCTGCTCCGGCGCGTCCGGGTCGGCGAGCGTGCCCACGCAGCCCGCCGCGGACACGCCCACGACGCGCGAAGCCACGTTGGGGCTCACGAGGTCGAGCGCCGCCGCGGGCGACACGGCGCCGTGGCAGCCTGTTCCGCCGCACTGCTGCGGGAAGAGCTCCGCCTCGATGTCGGGGCAATCGCCTGTCTGAAAGAAGCGCTCCTTGTCTTGGAGCGTGCCAGGGCAGCCGAGGACGAGCGCACACGGGATCGCGAACGCCCACAAGGCGATCTTCCTATCAATACGCATAGTGGGCACCTACGTAGACGTTGATGAATTCATCGAGCGCTCCGCCCGCCACGTACGCGTCCCCGGGGACGGGGTTGAACGACGAGAAGAAGCGCGTATAGGTGGCGACGGCGCGCGCCTCGAAGCCCGCGCCGAGCTTGATCGCGAGGCCGCCGCCCACGTCGGCGCCGTGCACGCTGGGCTCGCGGAACCGCTCGTACACGGCCCCTGCCTCGATGGGGTGTTGATAGCCGCCCGAGGCCAAGAGGGCCATTCGCCAGAAGGGCAAACGCACGTCGACGCCCACGCGGATGATCTTGTACGAGACGGCGGGCACCTCGCCCGAGAGCGGATCGGACGTCGGGACCTCGTAGGTGAAGTCGAGGACGTCGAAGCTGCCCGTGAGGCGGAGGGTGGTTGTGCCCGGACCGCTCTTGTCGTGCGTGAAGTCCCCTAAATAGAGCCTCGCGACGAGCCCCGTTCGGAGCCGGTGCCACGAGGTCGGGAGCTTGTCGCCGCCCTCGGTGGCCGAGTCGAGCCCAACCGCTTTGGCGAACGAGAAGACGAAGCCGAGATCGCGCAGGAACGGGAGGCTCGAGCGCGCGCCCGGGAACACCTCGAGCGACAGCGCCGGCAAAGGCACGACCACGTTATAAGGACGGGTGTTGGCGCTGAGCCCATCCGAATACGAGAAGCGCCGCACGCCCACGTCGGCTCCGACGCCGAGGACGAGCGCGCTCGCGCCCGCATCGTCGGTGGGCCTCTCGGCTTTTTCGTCGTCCGCGCGCGCGGTGAGCGGCAGCGCGATCGACAGGGCGAGCGCCGCGCCGGCCCATGTCTTGTGCCTCCTTCGAGCGACCATCGCGCGCATCATCATCGAAGACGGGCTCTCTGTCGACCCTGGTGATCGTGTATCCTCGCGGCCCGTGCCCTCCCCCTACGCTTCCGAAACGTTCCTTCACCAGCTCGTCGACAAGGCGCTCGCCGCGGGCGCGAGCGACATTCACATCGCGGCGGGCAAGCCGCCGGGCGCGCGAATTCGTGGGGATTTGGTGTATTTTCGGGCGGATGCGGTCAAGTCCGAGGACACGGCCGCGGCGGCGCGCGTCATCTTCGGCGCGCGATCGGACGGCGCTCAAGATGCGATCGCCACGTGGGAGGCGGGCGCGTCCGGGCGGCTCCGCGTAACCCTCTATCGGAGGCGCGGCGCGGCGGCGCTCGTGCTCCGGCCGATCGCGGGCAAGGCGCCTTCGCTCGCGTCGCTCGGCGTGCCCGAGGGCGCGGCGGCGCTCTGCGATCGCGCGCGCGGGCTCATCGTGGTGACGGGCGGCGTGAGGAGCGGCAAGACCACCACCGTCGCATCGCTCCTCGCACATCAGACCGCGCGGTTTGCAAAGCACGTCGTCACGCTCGAAGATCCCATCGAGATCGCGATTGAGGACAACAAAGGCAGCGTGAGCCAACGCGCCGTGGGCGCCGACGTGGCGAGCTTCGCCCACGGCATCCGCGCCGCCTACAAGCAGGACGCGGACGTGATCGCGATCGCGGATCTCTGCGAGGGCGACGCGGCGCTCGCCGCGCTCGACGCCGCGGAGGCGGGTCATTTGGTGATCGCGTCGATCACCGCGGGCGACGCGGTCCGCGCGATTGAAGAGCTCGACACCCTCACCGGGAGCTCGCCGCGATCGCGCGCCCGGCTCGCCGGCTCGCTCCTCGGCGTGCTCGCGCAAAAGCTCGTTCCAAAGCCCGACGGCTCGGGCGACGCGCTCTCCGCCAAGCTCTTCGTGGTGGGCGACGACGCCGCGCGGGCCATCGCCGCGGGCGTCATCGGATCTGCGTTCGCTGGCGGATGACGTACAACGCTCCGCGGATGACCTCCTTGACAGGGGACTTCTGAGGGAGTTTGCTGTCTCGCTGATGTTCAAGCGGATCTACGTTCACAACTTCCGATGCTTGGAGAACCTCTCTCTCCCTCTCGGCGACAGCTCGTCGGCGCTCCTCATCGGGAAGAACGGATCCGGCAAATCGACGGTGAGCTTCGCCCTCGAGCTCTTGCAGAACGTCGCGCGGGGGACCAACCGCGTTGGACAGCTCGTCAAGCCGAAAGACTTCTTTCTCGGTCGCTCGGACGCGCCGATGCGCTTCGAGGTCGACGTCGAGCTCGACGCCCGGCTCTACCAGTACAGCTTGGCGCTGGAGCTCCCGCCTGGCTTCAAGGAGCTTCGGGTGTTGAGCGAGCGGCTCACGGTGGCGGGTCAACCCATCTATGCTCGAGACCACGCGCGGGTCTCTCTCGCGAGGACGTCGCAGGACACCAAGGCAGAGTTTGGGATTGACTGGCACCTCGTCGCCTTGCCGATCATCCAGGAGCGTTCGGAGGACGACCCCGTCCTCTTATTCAAGCGATGGCTCGCGCGTTCGATCATCATCGCGCCCATACCGAGCCTGATCTCCGGGGAGTCCTCCGGGGACACGCTCGAGCCGCGCCGCGACGTTCAGAATCTCGGCGCGTGGTTCGCGGGCCTCATCGCCCACTCGCCGCGAGCGTATACGACCATCGACGAGTACCTGAAGGGTGATGTGATGAGCGATTTTTGGGACGTCAAAAACCCCATCATCGCGGGAGAGACGAGGAGCCTCTCGCTTCAGTTTCGCCATGAGGGCTCGTCTCAAACGCTCCCGTTCGCGTCGCTCTCCGACGGCGAAAAGTGCTTCTTCATCTGTGCGATGGCGCTGGCCGCCAACGCGGCGTATGGTCCCCTCTTCTGTTTCTGGGACGAGCCCGACGATCACCTCGCGATCAACGAGGTAGGGCATTTCATCAACGCTCTCCGCCGCTCCTTCGAGAACAGGGGCGGACAGGTGTTGATGACCTCGCACAACAGCGAGGCTATCCGTCGTTTCTCCGACGAGAACACGCTGGTGCTCCACCGGGAGAGCCACCTGGAGCCGACGCGCGTAACGGTCCTGAAGGATCTCGGTCTCAAGGGCGACCTCATGACCCAATTGCTGCTCGGTGACATCGTGTCATGAGCAAGAACAAATACAAGCCGCAGGTGTGGGTGCTCCCCGAGGACGACGCCAACAGGCAAATCGCGCAGGGGTTCACCCTCGAGGATACCGTCAAACCGAGGAGCATCCACGTCTTGCCTGCCGCGGGTGGATGGACGGCGATTCGCGACAGCTTCGAGCATAGCCTCAATGGAGAGCTGCTGAAATATCCAGCCTGCTTGATGGTGTTGCTGGTCGACTTCGACGACAGAGGGCCAAAGCGCGCGGACGACGTCCTCTCGGGCGTCGCCGACGAAATGAGGGATCGTGTCTTCGTCCTCGGCGCCCGCGGCGAGCCGGAGCGGCTCAAGACGGGGCTCGGAATGAGCTTCGAGCGGATCGGTAGAGCCTTGGCCAAAGAGTGCATCGAAGAGAAGCGAGAGGTGTGGGCGCACGAGCTCTTGGCGCACAACCGAGGCGAGCTCGATCGAATGGTGCCCCGGATCAGGCCAATCCTCTTCCCTTGACGAAATCTGCGCTGCGCCCCGTCAGTTGATGCCGACGCAGAGGATCTTGGCGTCGGCGGCGTCTTTGTTGTTG
>CAYTJL010000111.1:24874-29736 GCA_964437785.1 uncultured Polyangiaceae bacterium | reverse complement strand
ATCGCGGCCTGTTGAAGCCCCACACTTACCACCTGTGGTCGTCTGGGCCGCAATCACTCCGGCGCGCAGAACGCGCCGTCGCAATATTCTCCTTGTCCGCAGTGCGCGTCGCAACGGCAGCCGGGGAACGGGCCGAAGTCCAGCTCACACTGGTTGTTCACGCAGACGGCGGTGACGCCGCAGTCGCAGTCGCTCGTGCAGTGCCCCGCGATGGGCTGGCAAGAGCCTTGGTATCCGCCGTTGAGATCGCACACCTCGCCATAACCGCATTGGCACGTCGCATAACAGTAGGGGAACGGGGGGAGAGGCCCAAAATCGGGCGGCATGTGGCAGATCTTCCAGGGCGTATCGAGGTAATCGCAGACCTCCCCCAGCGGGCAGTTGCAGTTGGTCTCGCAATAGCGAGGGTGGTATTTGGCCCGCAGCTCCTCGATGCTCTCCCCCACGCCCTCACGCTCGGGCACGGCGGCGCAGCCCGCGGCCAGGGTCGTGACGAACGCGGCGCCCGCGAGCGCCCCAGCGATGAGCTTCGACAAATCTCGGATCTTCATGGATACACCTCTCCTCATGGGTTGATTGGATGACCGTCAAACCTGTGTCGCGAGCGCGCCGATCACTCGCTATCGGCTTCTTCTCCGAGGCTCACGTCCATGAGCCCTCCCTCGGCGTCGATACGAAGCACGATGTGCCGCGCGGCCCGGCCTTCATGGGTAACGAGGGAGACGAACGTGTCCCCCTCCTCGTCCTCATGCGCCGCCTCGATGTGATCGATATCCATCGCGCTCGTTTGGTAGACCCATCGAGCACCCCCGGGACCGAGGGAGCGAAGGCTGCTCCGCGTCGCGTGCATGACACGGGCGCTCGGGCCCTCCGCGTCGGGCGCAGAATAAAAGGCCAGCTCTTCGGGCGAGTCATCGAGGCCCGAAGGCTCGCGCGGAGCACGCATGTTCGCGACGAGCCCGCGGACCGCCGCAGCGCGCGGGCTCTCCGGGTACATGGCCAAAAAGTGCTCGCCAAGCACGCTCGCGGCGACGCGCTCACCCACCGCGGAGAGCGCGCGGATCTTGATCTCCATCACCTCTTCTCGGCGCTCGCCCAAAAGGCACGTTCGCCCACACTGGGAGAGGGCGTCGAGCGCGCGCCGCGGCATGCGGCCGTCGAGCGCTCGTCGAGAGAGGGCGATCCACTCCTCGGGTGACAACGAATCGGAGGGCGGCAGCAGGGCGGCGGCGTCCTGCGCCGACGCCGCGAGCGGTGGTGTCCGTGCCGGGGGGCCCTCCGCGTCGCCTCGCGCCTCGGCGGGAGGGGTTGGCGCGGAGGGGCCTTTACGGACCGCAAGAGGCGTTGGCGGGGCCTCGCGCTGCGCTGGAGGAGCAACCTCGTCGGGAGGCTCGATCGCCGGGGAGATGGATGAAGGTGGGTTGTCCGTGATGGAAGCGTCCGTGGTGAGCGCTCCTCGTGAAGACTCCCTCTCTCCCGCGCCGGAGCACCAGCACACGGCGGCTGCGGCCACGAGCAACGCAGCGGCTTTGGCGCGGCGGCCGCGGCTCCCCTCCGAGGGGAGATGGCGCGCGCGCGCGCGCTTGCCGTTCTCTGCTTTGCCAGGTAATGACAGCTCGGCGAGCGCGGGAGACTTGGTGGGCTCACCGGCTCGCGCCGCGCGAATGACCCTGACGAGATGAGCCTCGATGTCCTCCGGCAGCTCGATGGATGCGTCGAACGCCGCGAGCGCACGCGCGGCGAGGGCCTCGTCCCGAGCAGCGCCGAGCGCAAACACACCGGAGCACGACACGTCCGTCTCCTCTGTTGTGATGGTGCGCTCGTCGTTCATCGTACGCTCCCGCTCTTTTGCTCCGAGGGAGCAACGCTGTTTGCGGACCGCGCCGCGCCGGCGCCGGAGGCCATGATGTCGGCGCCGAGGTGCTCGCGGATCGCGGCGATGGCGCGGCTACAACGTGACTTGACCGTACCTTCGCTGATGCCGAGCTCCGCGGCGACCTCTTTGACCGAGCGGTCATCTAAGTATCTCCGCACGAGCGGGACACGAAATTTGATATCGAGCGCGCCGACCGCCTCCGCGAGGCGCCGCTCGTCGCGTAGGCCCTCGAACCCCCGGCTGTGGCACGGCGCGGGATCTTCGATGTCCGCGTCGTCGCTCGCGAACAAGCCCGTATAACGCTTGGATCGCCGGACGTGATCGATCATCGTGGTCCACGCGAGGGTGCTCACCCATCGATCGATGGTGGCCTCCCCGCACGGATCGAAGCGACAAAAGTGCTGAACGATCTTGAGCATGACCTCCTGCGCCAGATCCCTTACATCCAAACGAGGAGCCTTGGTTCCCAACATGTGCGTGACAAGACGGTTGACCTCGCGCGCGAGACGGCGGCAATCTTCGACCGATCCGTCGAGGACGGCGCGTTGTACGGTATCGTAGTCGAGGGGAGGGTAGGACATGGTGCCGAGGGTCACTCATGTACACGCTCGGCCACCCGATTGGTTCCCATCTTTGGTAATTTTTATAGGAGTAAAAAAATCGAGCGTGCTTTGGGCGTCGGATCACTCTTTGAAGAAATCGCCGAGCACGCGCGCTACTTTGGTGGGCTCAGGGGGCTTGGGGGGCCCGGGCTCGCCCCACGCGCGCTCGTCGATGTTCTTGCCGGTGGGCTCTCCGCGCGCGCCCACGCCGTAAAAGGCAGGGATGTAACGCACCTTGAAGCCCGCCGCGTGGAGCTTCTCCTGCCAATCATCGATGTTGAGACGAACGATGTAGAGGCCGCGAAACCGCTCGGCGAACGCAGGGTCGCTGAGCACCTTGGCGACGACGCGACAGGGCTTGCACCAATCGGCGTACATCTCGGTGTAGAGCTTGAGCCCGAGGCCCGACGCCTTCTTCCACTCGGCCGCGAGCAAGGTGTTGAGATCGCCCTGCGTGGGCGCGATCTCCGACATCTTGAGCGGAGGCGCGGCGCGCGGGGGCTCCGCGGTCGCGCTCGGCAAAGGCTCCGCGCGGATGGGGATGGGCGGCGGCGTGGGGGCGGCCAGCGCCGAGGGAGAGGCGCTCTGGGGCGCGACCGTCACGTCATGAGGCATGTCGGGCGGAGGGCCTTTGGCCGGATCACACCCGATCACGAGGATGCCAATCGATAAGGCCGTCCCCGCGCGGCTCAAGGCCCCACACCCAGGTTCTTGTCGTCTGCGGCGGCCTCGGCCAGGATGGTCGTATAAACGTCGGAGAGCGCGACGCCGCGGGCCATCAGCTTGTCCGCGTGGCGGATCTCCTCTTCGATGATGGTCGCGAGCTTCTCATACGGTTGCGCCCCTTGGACGCGCCGCCCGTTGATGAAGAACACCGGCGTCCCCTCGGCGCCGACCTCGCGCGCGAGCCTTTGATCCGCCGCGATTTGACCGCTATAAAGCTTGTTGTCGATCGCCGCGCTCGCGCGCGGCTTCGAGAGGCCGAGCTTGCCCGCGTAGCTCATCAGGTCGATGCGCGTCAGGTTGCGCTGGTTCTCATAAAGCAGGTCGTGCGCCTCCCAAAACCCCGCGTCCCCACGCTCGACGAAGGCCTCGATCGCGAGCTGCGCCGCGGGATCGGCGTTCTTGTGGAACGCGAGCGGGTTGTGCCGCCACACGATGCGCACGTCGGCGCCATACCGCTTGCGGAGGTCCGTCAACGTGCTCTGCGCCCGCTTGCAGAAGGGGCATTGGAAGTCGCCGAACTCGACGATGGTCACCTTAGCGGCGACCGGGCCGCGCGAGGGAGCGCCGGTGACGGGCACGCGCCAAACCTTGTTGTCGTCCGCCTTGGAGGGCCCGCCCGCGCCGTCCGGCCCGTTCTTGCCGAAGTTCTCGGCCGCGAGCTTGGGATACACGTCTTCAGGCTTGACGCCGGAGAGCGCGGCGGCAGCGGCCTTTTGCTGATCGATCACCTCGATGAACTTGGAGAGCGGTTGGGCCCCGGAGATCTTCACTCCATTGATGTAAAAGGCCGGGGTCCCCGTGACGCCGACGGTCTTGGCGAGCGCCATGTCCTCTTCGACCTTCGACGTCGGGCCGCTCGCCTTGGCGCCGCGCCATTGATTGGGCTCCACGCCCGCCGCGAGCGACCAGGCCGCGAAGTTGTCGTCGTTCAAGCCGTCTTGCGCCGCGAACGCGGCGGTGTGGAACTTCCAAAACGCGGAGTCGCCGCCCGACGCGAACACCCCCATGGCCGCGACGGCGGCGGGCTTCGCGCTCGCGTGGAACGGGAGCGGGTTGTTCTTCCACACGATACGAAGGGTCTTTGGACCATACATGGTGCGGAGCGTGGTGAGCGTCAGCTCGGACCTCTTGCAAAAGGGACATTGGAAGTCCGAGAACACCACGAGCGTCACCGGCGCGTAGCGATCACCCCAGCTCGGATCGCGCGAGGTGACCGGGATGGGCCCCTCGCCGGGCGCCGTGGCCGCAGCGATCGGGCCGGCCGAGCGCCTCGCCGTCAGGTAAAACGCAGCTCCGGCGCCGCCCACCACGAGGAGGCCCAAGAAGAAGATGCCCGCCACGACGATCGCGATGATGAGCCCGCTCGAACCGCCGCTCTTGGGCGGGGTCGGCGGCATGTATCCCGGCGGTGGGCCAAAGCCGGGTGGGTTGGGCGGCGGGGCATAACCGCCTTGCGGCCCAAAGCCGCCGGAGGCGAACGGCGCTCTCGCGTCGGGAGGCGCGCCGGGAGGTCCGTTGGGAGGGCCGTTAGGGAGGCCGGGAAAAGCATCCATCGCGCTCGTCGCGCCTTTGGCCGCGAACCCCGGAGCAGAGGTGTTGCCCGGCGGAGGGGTGTTGGCCGACGACGCAAACGCAGGTGCACCAAAGATGGTTGGAGA
>CAYTJL010000111.1:0-24774 GCA_964437785.1 uncultured Polyangiaceae bacterium | reverse complement strand
GCGGAGGGGTGTTGGCCGACGACGCAAACGCAGGTGCACCAAAGATGGTTGGAGAGGGCTTATTGGGGTCGGGCGTGGGCTCGTCGAGATCGTCCGCCGCGTCGAGGGAGAAGCTCGGGAGAGGCCCGCGCGCGGAAGGAGGCGTGTCGAGCGAGAAGCTCGGCAGAGGCCCTCGCTGGGGCGGGGGAGCGAGCTTTGGCAATTCGGGCTTGGCGTCCGAGCCGAGCGGGAAGCTCGGGAGCGCCGCGCGCTCGGGCGAGCCCCACCCCTTCTTCAGCTCGTCGAGCGCCTCGCGCGCGGTCGCGTACCGCGCCGAGTGAGGCCGCGCCACGCACTTGGCGAACCACGCGTCGAACCCGGCCGGCGCCGCGGCCGAGAGGGCATGGGCGCGCTCCGAGGCTTTGGTAAAAGGCTTTTCGAGGATCTCTTTGCGGAGCGCGTTGCCGCCCTCGCTCGACCAATACGACGCTCCGGTGAGCAGGCGAAACGCGATGAGCCCAAAGGACCAAACGTCCGAGGCCGGCAAGATAGGGGGCTTGTTGGCGAGCTGCTCGGGCGCCATGAATTCGGCGCTCGGCGCCGCGCTCGACCCGCGCGCGGCCGTGAGGAACGTCGCGAGCCCGAGGTCGAGCACGACCACGCGGGGCGCGGCCCCCTCATCACCGCTCGACATCAAGAAGACGTTGTCGGGCCGCACGTCTTGGTGAACGAGCCCCGCCGCGTGGATCGCGGCGAGCCCCTCGCCGAGCTGATCGAGCAGCGCGACCGTCTCTTCGACGGGGAGCGCGCCGCGATCGGAGACGAAGCTCGCGAGGCTCTCGCCGCGCAGCGCCTCGCGCGTGAACCAGAGCAGGCCCGACGCCTCGTCGAGGCCCGCGGCGAGCGTGCGCGCGACGTGATCGCTCGTGATGCGCGCGCCGAGCAGGTCGTGCTCGAAGCGCGCGCGCAGCGCGGGGATCTCGGCGAGATCGGGGGGCAACGTCTTCAGCGTGCGCGGCGCGCTCTGCCCTTCTTCGGACACGAGATACGCTGCGATTCCCGCGCTTTCGCTCACGGGCTTGAGCACGCGGTACACCTGGGCAAACATGGAACCCGGCGCCGGCGGGAGACCTCGGAGCATGGTGGGGCGGATGTTAGCAGGGTTGATCCCCGGTGGATCGCACGATACGTGGGGGCGCGATGGGTGACGACGCGAAGCTCGAGCTGCTCGTTCTCGCGGGCGACGGTGTCGCGGTTCACCGTTTGCCGGCGCGCGGGACCGTGCTCATCGGCCGCGGCGACGGCTCCGACGTGCGCGTCGATCACGCGTCGGTCTCGCGAAAGCACGCGGCGCTTCACGTGGGCGACAAGATCGTGGTCGAGGACCTCGGCAGCGTGAACGGCACGCGCGTGCGCGCGGGAGCGCCGGTCGAGGCGGGCGGCACGTTCGAGCTTCGCCAGATCCACAAGGAGTCGGTGCCCATCGCGATCGGCGACGCCATCAACGTGGGCTCGACCATGATCGTGGTGCGCCGCGCGGACGAGCCCTCGAACGTCGCGGACGAAGGCGCGGGCGACGGCGGCAAGGTCGTGATCGATCCCGCGATGAGGGCGCTCTATCGCGACGCGCACCGCGCGGCCAAGGCGCCGATCAGCGTGCTCATCTTGGGCGAGACGGGCGCGGGCAAAGAGGTGCTCGCGCGCGAGGTCCACACGATGTCGTCGCGCGCAGGCGGTCCGTTCCTCGCGCTCAACTGCGCGGCGCTCTCGGAGACGTTGCTCGAGAGCGAGCTGTTCGGCCACGAGCGCGGCGCGTTCACGGGCGCGTCCGAGGCGCGGCCCGGCCTGTTCGAAGCCGCGGCCAAGGGCACGGTGTTCCTCGACGAGATCGGCGAGCTGTCGATGTCGGTGCAGGTCAAGCTCCTGCGCGTCATCGAAGATCGCATGGTGATGCGCGTCGGCGGCCGCACGCCGAAGCCCATCGACGTGCGCTTCGTCGCGGCGACCAACCGCGATTTGGAGGCCGAGGCGCAGCGCGGGAGCTTTCGCCAAGATCTGTTCTTCCGGCTCAACGGCATCACGCTCTTCATCCCTCCGCTGCGCGAGCGACCGAGCGAGATCCTCGCGCTCGCGAAGAGCTTCCTCGCCGCGTCGTACCGCAAGCTCGATCGGCGGCGCCCGCCGTCCATCTCGTCGCGCGCCGAGGCTGCGCTGCTCCGCTATGCGTGGCCCGGCAACATCCGCGAGCTGCGCAACGCGATCGATCGCGCGGCCGTGCTCTGCGAGGGCGACGTCGTCGAGGTCGAGCACCTGCCACAGAAGTTGCGGAGCGAGCCCGCGCCGTCGCGCCCTGTCGCCGCGCCCGCGCAGCAAACCCCTCCGCGCGATCCTCCTTCATCGCCGAGCGAGACGCTCGACACCGGGACGCCGGCGGGCGACTCGCTCAAGCGCGAGATGGCGCTGCTCGAAAAGCGTCGCATCATCGAGGCGCTCGAGAAGTGCGCAGGCAACCAGACGCACGCGGCCGAGCTGCTCGGCATGTCGCGAAGGACGTTGATCTCGCGCATCGAGGAGTACGACATCCCCCGGCCGCGCAAGAAGCGTTAGGGGCGACCCGCGCGGACGATCAATAATCGTCGCGGAGGCGCGTGCCCAAGAGCGCTTCGAGATACGCGATGGCTTGAGGGCCGTTGTTGAGATCGCCCGGCGTGACGTTGACGGTCTCGCCGCCGAAGGCGAGCGAGATGTAGTAATCCATCCGCACACCCGTCACCGCGCCGACCACGCGGACGCGCTTCAGGTCGGTGAGCCGGTCCCACGTGTACCGCGCGCCGCTCCGAAGCGTGATGCCTTGAGGATCGATGATCTCGGGCTGGCTGCGGTGAATAAGCCACCAGATGAGGCCAATCCCGCAGAGCGGCATGGAGAGCCACATCCTCACGGTGTGGAAGGTCGACAGCTCGCACACGAAGGGCTTGCTGAGATCGACGCCCGGGACAGGGCGCACGGCCGCGATGGCCGCCGCCGTGGCGGGAGAATAGGGCGGGGCATACCCGGTATTGGCGGGGGCAGGCTCGGAGAGCGCCTCCATGATGGCCATCGATCGGATGTTCTCGGCGAGGAGGTTGTCGCCGGCGTCACCCAAGTTGATGCGGCTCCCGTCCGCGCGCCATTCGCTCATGATCGTGGCGTCTTGTTCGCCCGCCGCCTTTTCGAAGGCGAAATACCGGAGCGGCCTCGTCGTGCCTTGTTTGCGGATGAGGACGATCCAAAAGGCCTCTCCCGGGGCGAGGGCGGGCGGCATCCGCACCATGACGATCTCGAGCCCGTCCTCGCGGAACACCGCATCTCCCGACAAGACCCCCTCGACGCTGAGGCCGCGGACGGGCAATTGCTCGGGCGCCCCTTGGCCCGCAGCGCCCCACGCGCCCGCGAGCGACTCGGACCATGCCGGGCCGGTGAGGCTGTCCCATAGGCGCTCGGGCCGGTTGTGCGCCTCGTAGGGGAGGATGCGATGGGCGAAGTCGTAGTGTTGTTTACGAGGTGTCGGGAGCATCGCTGTTCATCCGTTGGGGAGCCACATGCGAAGGGCGGTGCCGCCGTCGCGCCCGGTCGTCCACGTGATCTCGCCGCCGTGCGCCTCGATGATGGTGCGCGAGAGCGTGAGGCCGAGCCCGGTGCCTTTGGCTTTGGACGTGGTGAGCGGCTCGAACAACCGATCGACGACGGAGGGATCGAAGCCGGGGCCGTCGTCCTCGACCTCCAGATACGTGCGCTCGTCGCCGCGCCACGCGCGCGTGGTGATCGAGCCTTTGGGGCGGCCCGCGAGCGCTTCGAGCGCGTTGAGGTAGAGGTTCGAGAAGACGCGCTCGAGCAGCACCGGGTCGCAGTCGATCGTCAGGTCGGGCGGGTCGAGCGCGGCCTCGAAGTGGACGTTGTTCGGGAGCACGAGCGAGTGCCGCGCGGCCTCGACGAGCCTGCCGAGGTGCGTGGGCTCGCGGCGCACGGGCTCGCCGCGCGCGAGGCCGAGCACGCTGCCGATGACGTCGTGCGCCTTGCGGATCTCGGCCGCGATTTGATCGAGATGGCGCGTGAGCTTCTGGCGATCGTCGAGGTCGCGCTGCGCCAGGAAGATCGCGGACTCGGCGACCGCGAGCGCGTTGCGAAGCTCGTGCGCGACGCTCGCGCCTACCGCGCCTGCGACCACGAGGCGCGCTGCGCGATGTTCCATTTCCACAGCATAGGGCTCCGACATGCTGGGCGCATCGTATATGCTCGCCGCGTGTCCAAAAACAAGATCCCTTGGCTCGCGGCGGCCGTGATCGTCGCGGCCCTGCTCGGGTGCGACGCCCAGACCACCGAAGGCTGCCTCGGTGGCCCGTGCCTCGACGCCGGCGTTTGGGACGACGCCGGGGGCGGCGGGGGAGGAGCCTCGATGTGCGCTCCCCCCGTGGCCATGAGCGGAGATTACCCGTGTGACGTCTTCGCGATCCTCCACCGGAGCTGCCACGGCTGCCACACCGATCCTCCTCAAAACGGAGCTCCGTTTTCGCTCCTTCGCTGGGAGGACACGCAGGCCGTTTATGACGAGGCGACCGGAAAGCTCGTTTACGAGCGGATGGCCGAGGTGATTCAGCCTGATGGATTCCCGCCCATGCCGCGGCAGATGGCGGGAGTGGACGCGCCGCTCCTCACGATGGATGAGCTCGCGCTCGTGACCGATTGGCTCACCGCGGCGTGCGCGGAGCCCGCCCCGGAGGGGCAAGGGTGCGAGTGTCCGGGGACGGGCTGTAATTGATGACGATGGCCGGCGTGGGATCATGAGGCGCCGGGATCGAGGAGCCACGCCGCGAGCTTCTCGCCTTCGAGCGTGAGCGCGCGATCCTCGACCTCGGGGTCACCCGCCTTGATGCGCGCCGCGAGAGCCTTCTTCTCGGCGTCATCGAGGGGGCGGCCCACCCGCCTCATGAAGATGCGGCGGAGCATCTTTACGATGCCCCTCTTTTCACCCCTCTTTTCACCCCTCTTCTCGCCCTCTTCTTTGCCCTCCCTCTTGCCCTTGTCGAAGGCTCTCTTCAAGGTCTTCTTCATCGAGGGCCACTCTTCGGTCTCATCTTCGATCATCGCCGCGATCTCCTTGTCGAGGTGGTAATTCCATGGATCGATGTCCGCCAGCACCATCATGGCGACGTACATCTCGCGGAGCTCTTTGGGGTCACGGACCCGCCTTCGCAGCTCACTAACCACGCTGCGAATCGCGTCAAGCGTCGCGTTTCTGGCGAGTGGTGTAAACACCAACCAAAGCACGCTGCCTCGCGCTCGCAGCTCCTCGACGGTGCGCTGATAGACCGCATCCACACGAAAATGCGCGCCGCTGAAGCCCAGCTCCGGCCACCCCGTGCGGTGCGCCATCTGCTTGGGCCAACCCCGCTTTCGGCCCGAGAGCACGATGACGAGCGTGGTAATCGGCGGCGCCTCCGGGAACCTCGGGCCCAACGCGCCATCGTCCGACAACATCGCTTCGATCCGATGAACACGCTTGCCCATCGTTTTTCGAAGCTCGTATTTTAGCACTACTCTGTTACAGTCACAGGAACGAGTCTTGGCCGTAGGAAATTCGGAATTTACGCAAAGGCGCAAAGACGCAAAGGCGCAAAGAGAGGGCAGAGAGGGGGGCTCCGGTCTCCACGCTCGCCGCTTGGGAGCGGGGACGAGCCACACCGGCAACAGCCCAACCCTCCCCCTTTCTCTTAGCGTCTTTGCGTCTTTGCGTTTAAAATTCCGGGCCTCCAGCGGCTACGGCTGTGAGGATGACTTCTAGTGTTAATCCCGACCGCCGAACGCGCTCGGCGAGGTGGAGGTGGTCGATCGCTTGCGCAGGAGCCCCGTGAAGCTGAGCGCGCACCACGTCCCGTCCGGCACGATGATCAGGTGATCGAGCATCGGCACACCCACCCGATCCGCGGCGTCGTGGAGGGCTGTCGTGGTGCGTTGATCCTCGTCCGAGGGAGCCGGGTTTCCCCCAGGGTGGTTGTGCGCGAGCACGAAGCACGACACCGACTCTCGCACCGCGATCCGCAGCACGTCGCGCGGAATGATCGAGCAGCCGTGAACGCCGCCCATCGCCACCCGGCGCGCGCCCAAGATACGACATTGGTTGTCGAGGCCGACGAGCCAGAGCTCCTCGTGATCGAGCGCGCGCAACATCGGGCCGATGTACCCGACCACGTCCCGCGGTCCGCGCAGCCTCGCGCGCTCCGCCGTGGCCCGCTCGTGCGCGCGACGCCCCACCTCGAACGCCGCCGCGATCTGCGAGGCGCGGAGCGCGCTCATCCCGGGCAGCTCGGCGAGCGCCGGAGATCCGAGCCTCGCGAGCGACGTGAGCCCCAAGGTCTGCGCGAGGAGCGCCGCCGCCTGCGCGGGCGCGAACGCGCCGTCGCCGACCACCGCGGCCAAGAGCTCATGATCGGTGAGCATCTCGACGCCCGCCTCCGAGGCGCGATCGGACAGTGAAGGATGGTTTACGGTCGAGAGGAGTTGGTCGTTCATACCCGCTCTCCTCAGCACGTCCCGCGCCGTCGCCCGTGCCCCAAATTCCCCGAGGATCGCGCGTGTTGGCATGGCGGCCGCCACCTCGTCCGCCGCCGATCGTCGAAGCCTCGACGGTGCGCAACAGGCTTTGCGCCCGCGCGATCATTCGAGGAGAGCAGCAACGCGACGCATGGTTTGGTAGCGTGCGCGCAACAGACCCGATCATGAAAACGACCTCCTCGCTCCCGCTCGCCTTCGTGGGCCTCTCCCTCGCGCTCACCTCGCTCCCCGCGTGCTCCCAAGGTCCGAGCGGCCCGCCGACCGGATCCGCCGAAGAGCGCACCGAGACGGTCCGCGAAGCCTTGGACAGCCCGAGCGGCGTCGTCGACAAGGTGAGCGCCAAAGCCGTGCTGTCGCGCTCCGGGGCTCATCTCTCGTTGGGATCGCTCCTCGGCTTCATGTTGCCCATCCCCGGCATGGATAAATACCCCGCGCCGCTCGCGGGCGACAAAGACCTCATCGCCTCGTGCACCGACCTCGGCATCTTGGGCGGCACCATCGACGTCGGCTGCGCGACGAGCGATTTTGCGACGGGCATGGTCATCTACAACATCCTCCCCATCGGCCCCAAACAATACGTCGACGTCCGCGTGGAGGAGGCGTGTATCGAGGGCAAGTGTGTGGACGGGATGCTCTACATCGAGGTCGCGCTCGACGCGGACGCGGGCGAGGCGCTCCTCACGGGCCAAGCCAGCCTCGATTTGAGCGACCAAGGCGAGACCGCCTATCACACCGAGACAGGGTACGTGGTGAGCGTGGGTGACGCGGGGCTCGAGGTCCATTGGGTGTTCTGGGACGATCAAGGCGCCTCGTACGGGCTCGACGCCTCGACGTCCCCCGACTTCATGAGCGGTGACGCCACCCTCACCGGCGACAACGGCGCTTACACGTGCTCGTACGAAGCGGCCGGCGTCGTGGGCTCGTGCAACGGGCCTGACGGCTCTTTTTCGTGGTGACTCACTCTTTGCAGAGCGTCGAGCCGCCGCCGCTCCCCGCGCTCCACGCGGCGTCGCCCGCGCCCTTCGTCATCACGAAGGCTTGGCTCACCGCGCCACCCTTCTTGACCCGATAAAACGTCACCGCCATCGCGCTCGCGCTCGCCTCGACGAGGGCGAAGCCCAAATCGCCGTACGCCTCGAAGGCCACGTGATCGTTCGCGTGTTTGCCTTGGCATTTGGTCTTGCCGCCCGCGCCGCTCACCACCACGGCCGTCCCGTCGAGGCCTTTGCCGAGGTACGCTTGGAGGTTGTGGTCGTGCCCGGACAAATAGAGATCGGCCTTGCCCTTCACGTGCGTGTCGAACAAGTGTTTGAAGCCCTTGCCCTTGGGCATAATCACCTTGCTCGGGTCGTACGCGCCGGCGTTGCCGTGGTCGCCGTTCGACCAATACGGGTGGTGCCCCGCGGTGATCACCCACTTGGTCGGCCCCGCGCGCGAGGCGCCGATCTCGCCGAAGACCTTGGCGAACCCGATGTCCGCCTGCGGGCCGCCCGCGCAGTGAGCCCCCTCTTCGTCGGTGTCCTCGCATTGATGAACGAGGTAATTGGTGTCCCAGACAAAGAGCCTCGCCGGGCCCGCCTCGAAGTCATAAAAGTGGGATTGCCCGCGGAAGATAGGGCTCCCCGCCGCGATGAGGCTGAGCTCGCGCCGCGCCCGCTCCGTCTCGGGGGGCGCGAAGTACGCTAAAAAGTGAGGGCCCCAATCGTGGTTGCCGAGCGCGAAATAGAGCGGCATCGCCTTGGGATAAAGGCCGTAGAGCTCCACGAACGCCGCGCGATCGCGGTCGTCGTTGACGCCCGTCTCATAGAGGTTGTCCCCGAGGAACAGGGCAAAGTCACACCCTTTGTCGCGGCACACGTCGCGCGCCGCGCCCGCGACCGCGACGGCGTCCGGGTGCGGCTCACCGTTCTTGCGGCTGCCCGCGTCGCCAACCGCCAAGAAGCGGATGGTGCGGCCGTCGCGCGGCTCCACGCGCTGCTCGCGGCTCCACACCACCGAGGTCGCGGGCGGCGCGACGATCATCGGCTCGAACGAGCCGCACGCGACGCTCGCGGCGAAGAGGCCGGCGAGCGCGGGCGCAGCGAAGCGGGAGGGGCCGCGCACATCCGAAGAGGACATGGCTCCCTCTACCACGGAAGGGGTGATGCGGGTCTTGCTCGCGCGCGGGCCTTGGGCTAGGGTCCGCGCGAAATTTCGCGGATTGCCTGCGATTGTGCGGCCCCGCGACCCGCGATACCGGAGACGATCAGATGGCGCGAGGCACCGCGAGCACGACCCCCGAGACCAACGACGCGGCCTCCACGCTCGGCCGCGGATCGCGCGTGCGCGGGCGCATCTCGGGCCGCGGCGATCTGCACGTCGAGGGGCAGATCGAGGGCGACGTCGCGATCAGCGGCGATCTCAGCGTCGACGAGGGCGGCGCGATCACGGGCGACGTCGCGGCCGCGAGCGTCGTGGTCGACGGCGCGATCACGGGCGACGTCGCGGCGACGGGCGCCGTCGCGGTCCGCGCGGGGGCGCGCGTCGCGGGCAATTTGAGCGGCGCCGAGGTGAGCCTCGACGAGGGCGCGGCCTTCTCGGGCCGCATCGACGCGGTCTTCGATCTTCCGCCGGAGCTGTCGGCTCCGTCGCAGTCCAACACCCGCGGGGGCCAGGCCCCCGCGGCCGGCGGTCGCGGGGCTTCCCCGCGCGATCTTCGTGGGGGCGCCGGCTCCACATCGCGCAATCGCTGACCAGGAGCACGGAACGTGGCGGGAACGATCATCGGACACGGCATCACCGTCGAGGGTGAGATCACCTCCGACGAGGACGTGGTCGTGGCAGGCACGGTGCGCGGCAAGCTCACCACCGAAGGGGCCATCACGATCGAGCCCGGCGCGCTCGTCGAGGCCGACGTGAGCGGCGCGTCGCTCTCGGTCGGCGGTCAGGTGACGGGCAACGTCGGCGCCGCGGAGCGCGTCGATCTGCTCGCGGGCGCGAGGCTCATCGGGGACGTGAAGGCCGCGCGGCTCACCATCGCGGACGGCGCCCAGTTCAAGGGCAACGTCGACATGGACGTGTAAGCCGATGAGCACAGCATCCTCATCGATCGGCCCCGGATCGTTCGTCCGCGGGAGCATCCGCGGCGAGGGCGATCTCGAGGTCGAGGGCCGCGTCGAGGGCTCCATCGAGATCGACGGCGAGCTCGTCATCGCCGAGAGCGCGCTCATCAAGAGCGACGTGCACGGCAGGAACGTCGTCGTACGCGGCGCCGTCGCGGGCAGCGTCTCGGCGACCGAGTCCATCGTGCTCGAAGCGGGCGCGCGCGTCGTCGGCGATCTCTCCGCGCCTCGCATCGGCATTCGTCCAGGAGGCCTCGTCAAAGGCCACATCTCCACCTCGGAGCCGCGCGCGGAGCCCAAGGCAGATGCGTCGCGCGCGCGCGCTGCGGCGCCCGCTGCGCGTCCTGCGCCCGTGGCGCGTCCCATGATCCCTCGGCCGGCCCCCGCGCCGCCCGCGCCTGCAAAACAAGCCCCTAAGCCCGCGCCCGTGCCCGCGCCGGTCAAGCACGAGCCTCCGCCCGCGGCGAAGGTCGAGCCCGTCGACGTGGTTCACCCGATCGAAGATCCCAAAGACGAGTTCGATCCCGAGGCGACGACCGCGGGCGAGCTCGAGCACGCCGGGCCTCCTCCGCCTGTCGTGCCTGCCATCAAGAAGGGCCAAAAAGCCCAGATTCGCCGAAAGGGCGCGAGGTGACATCGGGCACGTCGCGCACCTCGCGTGAGCGTCTCGTCGAGCTGCTCCGCGAGCGCTCGTTCGAGCGGCGCCGTGTGATCCTCGCGTCCGGTCGCGAGAGCGACTTCTTCATCGACTGCAAGCAGACGATCCTCACGGCCGAGGGGCACGCGCTCACGGGCGAGCTGATGTTCGGCGCGCTCGCGGCGCTCCCGCCGTGCGAGGCCGTGGCCGGCGTCGAGCTCGGTGGGTGTCCGCTCGCGAGCGCGGTGTCGCTCGTGAGCTTCCTGCGCGAGCGCCCGCTCGCGGCGCTCTACGTCCGCAAAGAGGTCAAAGATCACGGCTCGCGCCGCGCGATCGAAGGTGACAAAGCGCTGCGCGCGGGCACCAAGGTCGCGATCCTCGAGGACGTGATCACCACCGGCGGCTCGACCCTCAAGGCGGTCGAGAAGCTCCGCGCCGCGGGCGCGGACGTGGTCGGCGTGGTCGCGCTCGTCGATCGCCTCGAAGGCGGCGCGGAGGCGATCCGAGCCGCGGGGCTTCCCCTCGTCGCGATCTGTACGAGGCGCGACTTCCTCCCTGATCCACGATAGAGTCAGTGCCCTCGTGAAGCCGACCGAGTCCACGGAAGGGGTGTCGGGTCCTGACGAGCTTGAAGTCTCCGACGCGGAGAGGAGCCCCTCCCCTGCGCCGGAGACGCGCGCCCCCGCGCCCGAGCTGGATCGTGCCATCGATTTGGGTCGCGACGCCGCGTCCGCGGGTCGCTCGGCCGACGCGGGTCGTGACTCCGCGTCCGCAGGGCGTTCGCCTCGATCGGGGCCCGCGCCCTCGACGGAGGCCTTGGATCTCGCGCTGCTCAAAGGCGCGCTCGAAGAGATCCCGTTCGGCGTCGCCACGACGCGCGGCGCCGAGATCGTCTACGCGAACGGCGCGATGGAGCGCATCTACGGCGTGTCGTCGCGCGGCTTCGAGCGCAGGCCCGTCGAGACGCTCTTCGATCGCGCGACGTACGACTGGATCGCGGGCACCATCGAGGAGAAGCGCGTGTTCGACGGCCGCGTGAAGACGCGCTGCGCGGACGGCCGCGTGATCGACGCCGAGGTCCACGTCGAGTGGTACAGCTCCGAGTCGCTCGGGATCGGCTGGTTCATCGTCGTCCGCGACGTGTCGCTCGAGCTGTCGGCGCTCGGCAGGTTGCTCGATCTGCTCGGCGGCGCGATGTTCCGCGTGCGCATCGAGGACGGCGCGATGGAGTACGTGTCGTCGGCGATCCAAAAGCTCACGGGCCTCGACTCGAGCGTGTGCATGGAGCACCCCGTGCTGCTCACGCAGCTCGTCTCCGCCGACGAGCGCGAGCGCCTCGGGTTTTTGTATCGCCGCGTGCTCGAAGGCGATCTCGCGATCGCGTCCGCGCAGGTCACGATTCGCCGCGCGGACGGCCCCATGCGCACGCTGCAAGTGCGGGCGACGGGGCGCCGCGACACCGGCGGCAGCGTGCGGCACATCGAGGGCGTGGTCACCGACGTGACGCAGACCCAGCCCACCGACGCGGGCTACACGCCGCACTTCGAGCTGCGGAGGCAGCTCAGCGCGCGGCCCGTCATCTCGGGCGCGGGGGGCGCGGGGCCGATCTCGACGGGCGTGATGGAGCTCTGCCACGAGCTGCTCCGCGAGTCGTCGCAGCACAACCACACGATCGGCCGCGAGCTGCGCGCGCTCGCGGCGGCGTTCAAGCAGCACGCGCCGTCGCTGCCGCCCGAGCTCAAGGCCGAGCTGCGCGCGCGCCTCGAAGCCGCTGCGGCGGCGCTCAACGCGGCCGCCGCATTGAGCCGAGGCGTGCGCAAGGCGCTCGGCCGAGGCACGTTGGGCGCTCCGCTCGAAGAGGTTTTGTCGAGCGTGCGCGGGACCATCGCCGCGGTGATCGGCGAGCCGCTGCTCGTGATCGAGGCCAACGACGCGGGCGGCTTCTTGCTGGAGCAGCGGGTCGACGAGATCACGCTCGCGATCACGTACCTCGCGCTGCGCGCGTTCCGCTTCGCGGGATCGGGCGAGCTGCGCATCGTGGCGAGGCTCATCGCCGCTGAAGATCGCCGATCGCGGACGCGATCGAGCGTCGAGCTCAAAGACGCGAAGCTCGAGCTCGTCGGCGCCGCTCCGGCCGACATCGAGGCGCCCGCGATGGACATCTCGTCGGACATGCTCAAGACCATCCCCGGGCGCGCCGAGGCGGACGTCACGTTCGACGCGGTCAAAGAGATGCTCGGCGCGGTCGGCGTGACGATCGAGTCGGACGAGGCCGGGCTCGAGCGCACCCGGACGGTGCTGCGCATCAAGGGGCAAATGGTCGCGGGGTAGGCGCCTGTCGGACCCCTGTCGAAATCGCGCTCCTTCAAACCTGTTTTAGAACGCGTGACGGCGCTCTATTCTTAGGCGTATGCGAGCTCTCTACGCCTCCCTTGCTGCAAGCATCCTCGCCCTCACGGCCTGTGTGCAGAGGCAGCCGATCATCATCTATGCGCCCGCGCCTCCGGTCGCCCAAGAGCCAAAGCCCCCTGCCGACACGCCCGCGGCGATGCCACCGCTCGACGACTCGACGTGGACGCTCAAGTGCGAGGGGTACAAGTGCGAGATTGATTATTTCAAGCTGCACCGCGGGGGAAAGGCCTCGTACTACTACCACAACGGGAGCGTCTACCACGACGGCGTCTGGCACGTGGAGAACGGGCTCCTCGTGATTCGGCTCAACAACGGCTACGCGACGTACCGCGCGAAGAGGGTCGGTTCGGGCTTCGCCCAAGGCAACTTCGAGAACGTCGCCGACCTCCACTTCACGTTTCATCTCTCGCCGTTCAAGGGCGTCGCGCGGAACGATCCGCCCGCTCCTCAAGACGATGATTGACGGCTGATCCGGGCTCTCAAGCCTGCTTCTTCACGCGCGGCGCGCGCGGCTTGGGAGCTGCCTTTGCGATCGAGCGACCCGCGAACGCGGAGTCGCGAACAACGTCGATCGCGGGCTTCGACTCCTCCGCCTCGGGGCGCACGTCGCTGCCCACCGCTTCGGCGACCACCTCGTTCGCCGCCGCGGGCTCGCGGCGGTCCCTGCGCTCGGCCAAGCTGCGCTGGAGCGCTTCGAACAAATCGATGATCTGCGCGTCGCGCTGCTCCGGCGGCTGCGACAGCTCCTTGCCCGCGACCTTCTGCTCGACCGCGGTGAGCACGCGCTCCTTGAATTCGTCGCGGAAGCGCGACGGATCGAAGCGCTCGGCGGACAGCTCCGCGATGAGCTTGTCCGCGAGGTCCTGCTCGACCTGCTTCATCGCGACCTTCGCGGGCAGCTCGATGTCCTCCATGCTTCGGACCTCGTCCGCGTAGTGGATCTTGTGCATCATGAGCCCGCCTTTGTAGGGGCTCAGCATCACGAGCACCGTCTTGTTGTGCGAGAAGAAGCGGCCGATCGCGTGCCGCCCGAGCCTCGCCATCGAGTCCGCGAGCAGCTTGTACGCGCGGTCGCCGCCCTTGCCCGGGCCGAGGTAGCTCACGTCGCCCACGAACGGCGCGTCGACCGTCCCCGCGGGGACGAACTCGACGATGTCGAGCTGATCGGTCCGCTCCGCTTCGAGCTTCTTCAGCTCGTCGTCCTCGAAGCGGACGAACTGATCCTTTGCGTGCTCGTAGCCTTTCACGGTGTCGCGCCGCAGGATCACCTCTTTGTCGAGGGGGCAGTAATACTGGAGCTTCACCCTCGTCCCGCATGTCTTGTGGAGCATGTGGAACGCGACATTTTCCTTCGAGACCGCCGTGTAGACTTTGATGGGGATCGACACCAACCCAAAGGAGATGGTCGCCGATCCCGTCGCGCGCGCCGCCATGGAGCGCATCCTAAACGAGCTGTGCGCGCTTGCCGAATCGTCTCATGAAACTTGACGAGTACAAAAAGAAGCGGGATCGCGCGGCGACCAACGAGCCCTTCGGCGAAGAGCCCGCGGCGTCGATCGGCCCCACGCGGCAAGGCGCGTTCGTGATCCACCTCCACGACGCCACGCGGCGGCACTACGACCTGCGCCTGGAGGTGGGCGGCGTGCTCACGAGCTTCGCGGTGCCGCGCGGTCCGAGCCTCGACCCCTCGGATCGAAGGCTCGCGGTGCACACCGAAGATCACCCGATCGAGTACCTCGACTTCGAAGCGGTGATCCCCGAGGGCCTCTACGGCGCGGGCGCGATGATCCTCTGGGACGAGGGGCGCGTGCGGTACCTCGGCGAGAGCGCGGAGCGCGGGCTCGCCGCGGGCAAGCTCGATTTCGAGCTCGTGGGAATGAAGATCAAGGGGCGCTTCTCGCTCGTGCGCATCAAGGGCGAGGACAAGGAGTGGCTGCTCCTCAAGAAGACGGACGCGTGGGCGAACAAGGGCGATCCCGTGCGCGACAAGCCGCGCAGCATCCTCTCGGCGCTCACCGTCGACGAGCTCGCGGGCGCGGAGGCGATCGGCCTCGCGCTCATCGATCGCGCGCGATCGCTCGGCGCGCGCCCCATCGACGAGCGCGCGTTCGACGCGCGCAAGCTCGTGCCCATGTTGTGCGCGCTCGAAGGCGCGAAGCTCTCGGGCGACGAGTGGCTCTACGAGCTCAAGCTCGACGGCGTCCGCGCGCTCGGCATCAAGGAGCCCGGGAGCGCCGCGGTGATCGGCCGCAAGCTGCGCGACGTCACGGTGACGTACCCCGAGGTCGCGCGCGCGCTGCGCGCGTTGCCCGTGCCGCGCGCGGTGCTCGACGGCGAGGTGGTGACGTTCGACGCCGAGGGCAGGCCGAGCTTCGAAAGGCTCGCGCAGCGCATGCATTTGACCAAGGCGCACGAGGTGAGGCTCGCGCGGATCGAGGTCCCCGTGATCTACGTCGCGTTCGATCTGCTCGCGGTAGGCGATCTCGATCTGCGGGGCGTGCCGCTCGTCGCGCGCAAGGCGCTGCTCGCGGCGCTCCTCCCTTCGCCGGGGATCTTGCGCGCGCTCGATCACCACGAGGGCGACGCGCGTCCGCTGCTCGCGTTCGCGGAGGCGCGCAGGCTCGAAGGCGTGGTCGCGAAGCGCCGCGACTCTTTGTATTTGCCCGGGCCGAAGCGCACCGCGGCGTGGGTGAAGATCAAGCGCGAGCGCGACGAGGATCTCGTGGTGGTCGGCTACACGAAGGGCGAGGGCGCGCGCGAGGCGCTCGGCGCGCTCGACGTCGCGAGCTTCGAAGGCTCCGTGCTCGTGAACCGCGGCAAGGTCGGCTCGGGGCTCGACGGCCCGGCGATCAGCCATTTGATCGAGGTGCTGGCGAAGCGGACGGCTGAGGTGTGCGCCGCGACCGGCGAGCTCGCGCCTGCGCCGCGAGGGCGGACGCACGTGCGGCCCGAGGTGGTGGTGCGCGTGCGGTTCGCGGGCCTCAGCGAGAGCGGGCAGATCCGTCATGGGAGGTTCCTCGGCGTGCGTGACGACGTCGAGCCCGCGAGCTGCACCCTCGGCGCGCCGAGCGACGGGGACGTGGAGGCCAATGCGCCGTCCACCGCGGAGCCGAGCTCTGCGCGCGAGCCTTCTCCGGCGATCGTCGCGGCGGCGGACGAGGGGCCTTTGCCCATCACCAACCCGAACAAGGTGCTTTGGCCCAAAGACGGCCTCAAAAAGCGCGATTTGTGCGACTATTACGCGGCGGTGGCCAAGGTGATGGTGCCTTATCTGCGGGGCCGGCCCATCTCGCTCGTGCGTTATCCCGACGGGATCGACGGGAAATCGTTCTATCAATGGAACGTGCCTTTGGGCACGCCGCCGTGGGTCAAGACGTACGTCATGGACGACGGGGAGGGCAAGCGGGTCGAGGTGTTCTTGGTCGACGACGCGCTTACGTTGGCGCACGTAGCCAACTTGGCGGCGATCCCGATTCACGTGCTCGCGTCGCGCGCGGCCAGCATCGATCAGTGTGATTTTTCGACCATCGATTTCGACGTCAAGGGGGCGAGCCTCACCGAGGGGATCACGCTCGCGATCTCGCTCGCCGAGATCCTCGCCAAGGTGGGGCTCGAAGGGTATCCCAAGACCTCTGGGCAGACAGGGCTCCACGTGCTCGTGCCGCTCGGCGCGGGGGCCTCGTACACCACGGCCAAGGTGCTCGCGGATCTCTTGGGCAGGCTGCTCGTCCACAAGCACCCTTCCATCGCCACGATGGAGCGGATGATCCACAAGCGTGGTCCCAAGGTGTATGTCGACACCGGCCAGACCGGGCCCACGCGCACCATCGTGGCGCCTTATTCCGTGAGGGCCAAGCCGGGAGCGACGGTATCGGCGCCGCTCCAATGGAGCGAGGTAGGTCCGGCGCTCGACCCGCGGGCCTTCACCATTCGAACCTTGCCGGCGCGCATCAACGCGATTGGAGACCCGATGCGCGCGCTCCTCACCAAAGCGCCCGATCTCATGCGCGCGGTGGCGAAGCTCGGGGAGATCGCCAAGAGCAAATCGTGGTAGGGTGCTGTTCGTATGAGCGCGCCCGTCTCCATCGGCATTGACGACTTCAAGAAGCTCCGTGAGGAGGGCTACGAGTACGTCGACAAATCGGGCATGATCAAGGAGATCCTCGACCGCGGCGCCGAGGCGATGCTCCTGCCGAGGCCGCGCCGGTTCGGCAAGACATTGAACCTGTCGATGTTGCGGAGCTGGTTCGAGCGGCGGGACGAGGACTTGGCGCACCTGTTCCAAGACCTCTCCATTTGGCGGGCGGGCGACGCTTACCGGGCGCACTTTCAGCGTTATCCCGTCATTTTCTTCAACTTCAAAGGAAGCAAGGGGGCGAGCTTCGAGGACACATTCGGTGCCATCAAGAAGAGCATCGAAGCGACCTTTCGAGAGCACCATTACTTGCTGGCAAGCGACAAGCTGGACGAGTGGCAGCGCCGCGACTACCGCGAGATCATCGACCGCACCGCCGATAGGGCGCTCTACGAGCGCGCCTTGCTCGACCTGTCCTCGTATTTGCGCACCCACCACGGTGAGCGGGTGGTGATCTTGATCGACGAATACGACGAGCCGATCCACGCTGGGCACGTGCACGGTTATGCGGAGCAGATCCTGAATTTCATGCGAAGCTTCTTGGGCGCCGGGCTCAAGAGCAACCCGCACTTGTTCAAGGCGGTGATGACCGGGATCCTGCGCGTGGCCAAGGAGAACCTGTTCTCCGGGCTCAACAACCTCGGCGTGTATTCGCTGCTCGCGACGGCGTTCAACACGTGTTTTGGGTTCACGGAGCCGGAGGTCGCTTCGCTGCTCGAACGGCGCGGCCGGGGCGAGCACATGGAGGCCGTGAAGCGCTGGTACAACGGCTATCTGTTCGGCGGCGAGGTGGTCTATAACCCATGGTCGGTGCTCTGCTTCTTGGACCGCGGGGAGGCGGAGCCCGAGCCTTATTGGCTGTCGACCAGCTCGAACGATCTGGTTAAAGAGCTGCTGGAGCGCCACGCGCTCAAGCTCCAGCCGGTGTTCGAGGAGCTGCTCGCGGGCGGCAGCATCGAGCGGCTCCTCGACGAGAACGTGGCGATGAACGAGGTGTTTCAGAGCGAAGATGCGTTGTGGAGCCTGCTCGTGTTCTCGGGCTACTTGAAGGCGCAAAAGCGCTCGCACGGCATCGAGGAGCGGGCGACGTACCTTTTGTCGATCCCGAACCGGGAGGTCCGCGAGGTCTACGCGACGACGTTCCAGCGATGGATGAAGGCCCAGGTCGAGGGCTCGGGCGGGGACCTCGGCGCGTTGAAGAGGGCGTTGCTCGCGGGTGACGCGGAGACCTTCGAGGAGCAGCTCCAGAGCTTCGTCACCAACCTGCTCTCGTATCACGACCCGGGCGCGCGCTACCCCGAGCGCGTGTATCAAGGGTTCATCGTGGGGCTCCTTTCGGTGTTGGAGCCGGATCATCAGGTGAGGTCGAACCGGGAGTCTGGCAAAGGCAGGCCCGATGTGTTGATTCGGCCGGCGAGGCCGGGCAAGCCCGGTGTGGTGCTGGAGCTGAAGGTGGCAAAGCCCGGCAAAAAGACGTTGGAGCAGGCTTTGTCCGAGGGGCTCGCGCAGCTTCAGAGCAACGATTATGGCGCGGAGCTGCGGGCCTCCGGGGCCGAGCCGGTGTATGCGTTTGCCGTCGCCTTCGACGGCAAAGAGGTGCGCGTGAGGTGCCCGGAGGAGCCGAAGACGTGATAAAGAGGCCGGATGGATATCACCCTCCGGCTCGTCCCCCGCGAAGAGCGTTTGGCCTTCGCCACCCCGGTGCTGACCGCCTTTGGCATGCCCGTGAACGAGGAGCGGATCGCGCGCACCACCGCGATCCCCGAGATCGACGTGGAGCTCGCCGCGTATGACGGCGCCGCCGTCGTCGGCGCGGCGGGCGCGTTCCGCTTCGGGATGACGGTCCCGGGCGGCGCGAGCGTCGATACACAAGGCCTCACCATGGTGGCTGTGCGCACGACGCACCGGCGCCGCGGGATCCTGACGTCGCTCATCCGAAGGTGCTTTGACATCGCGCGCGAGAAGGGCCAATTCTTGGCCGCGCTCTGGGCCTCCGAAGGCGGTATTTATGGCCGCTTCGGCTACGGCGTCGCGTCCTTCGCCGTCGACGTCGACGTGCCGAGGCACAAGGCCGCTCTCCTCCCGCCGCGCGGCGGCGAGCCCAATCTTCGCTTCCGCTTCGTCGAAGAGGACGAGGCAACAGCGCTGTTTCCCCCCATTTGGGACCGCGTTCGCGCCGTGACGCCGGGCATGCTCACGCGGTCGGAGGCGTGGTGGCGAATCCGTCGCCTCGGCGATCCCCCCGCGATGCGCGGTAACCGCACAACGCTCCTCCGTGTGGTGGGCGAGAGCGGCGGCGTCCCCGCGGCGTACGCGCTCTATCGCCTCGCGCAGCCGCTGGAGCACGGCATGGACGAGGTCCCGCTCGACGTCGTCGAGGCCATCGGCGACTCCCCCGCTTCCACACGCGCGGTGTGGCGCTACCTCCTCGATATCGACATCATCGGCAACATCCGCGCTCCCCGCCTCGCCTCGGATCACCCGCTGCTCCACATGGCGCTCGAGCCGCGGAGGTTGCGCGCCGTCATCAAAGACGCGCTCTGGGTGCGCCTGCTCGACGTCGAAGCCGCGCTCAACGCGCGCGCCTACGGCGAGGTCACGAGGCCTCTCACGATCGCGGTCGAAGATGCGTTTTGCCCCTGGAACCAAGGTGCTTATCGCATCGACGGCGAGGCGGCGAAGCGCACGTCCGGGCCCGCCGATCTCGCGCTCGACGCGGCCACGCTCGGCGCCATCTACATGGGCGGAATGAGCGCGACGTCGCTGGCGCTCGCGGGCCGCATCGACGAGCTGACGCCGGGATCACTCGCCGTCGCGGATCGGATGTTCTCTACCGGGCGCGCCGCGTGGTGCCCCGAGATCTTCTGAGCACGAAGAACTTTTCGCGCGCTCGCGCAAAACATTCATGCGCTCGCCTCTACGCTTTTGCGCGGAGTCGGATTAGCGTCGCCGGATAAGAGGACATCATGGGCAAGCACATCTACTTCTTCGGATCGGGTCGGGCCGACGGTGATGCATCGATGAAGGAGCTGCTCGGCGGCAAAGGCGCGGGCCTCGCCGAGATGGCCAAGCTCGGCATCCCCGTGCCCCCGGGCTTCACGCTCACGACCGAGGTGTGCGGCCTCTTCTACGAGAACCGCCACATGCTCCCGACCGCGATCGAAGAGGGTGTCGTCGCCGCGATCGACGAGGTCGGCAAGGCGGTGGGCGCGCGCTTCGGCGACGTCGAAGCGCCGCTGCTCGTGTCGGTGCGATCGGGCGCGCGCGCGTCGATGCCCGGCATGATGGACACCATCCTGAATTTGGGCCTGAACCAAGAGATCGTCGAGGGCCTCGCGCGGCGCACCAAGAACCGCCGCTTCGCGCTCGACGCGTACCGGCGCTTCATCCAGACGTACGCGGACATCGTCCTCGGCGTGTCGAAGACGCTGTTCGAGCCCGCGCTCCGCGCCGCGCGCGTGCGCGCCGCGACCACGCTCGGCATCGACTCCACCCGCTACAACGCTGCCGAGCTCGAGCGCAAGGTGCCGGATTCGTCGCTCGACGAGGCCGCGCTCGACGCGCTCATCGCCGAGCAGAAGCGCATCGTCGAGTCCGAGACCAAGGCTCATTTCCCGGACGATCCGTTCGCGCAGCTCCGCGGCGCGATCGGCGCGGTGTTTCGGAGCTGGTACAACCAGCGCGCCAAGGTCTATCGATCGATGCACGACATCCCCGAGAGCTGGGGCACCGCGTGCAACGTGCAAGCGATGGTGTTCGGCAACCTGGGCGACGACTCGGGCACCGGCGTCGCCTTCACGCGTGATCCTTCGACCGGCGAGCGGCGCTTCTTCGGCGAGTGGCTGCCCAACGCGCAGGGCGAGGACGTGGTCGCGGGCGTGCGCACGCCGCACCCCGTCGCGAAGGGATCGGGCGACGACGCGAACGCGCTCGAGAGCAAGATGCCCGCGGCGTACGGCGAGCTCGTGAGCATCTACAAGAAGCTCGAAGAGCACTTCCGCGACATGCAGGACATCGAGTTCACCATCCAAGACAAGAAGCTCTACATGCTCCAGTGCCGCACCGGAAAGCGCACCGGGCGCGCGGCCGTGCGCATCGCGGTCGAGATGGTGAAGGAGGGCCTCATCAGCGAGCGCGAGGCCGTGCTGCGCGTCGATCCGTCGTCGATCGATCAGCTCCTCCACCCGAGCATCGATCCCAACGCGCCGAAGAAGCTTCTCGCGCGCGGCTTGCCCGCGAGCCCGGGCGCCGCGAGCGGCCACGTGGTCTTCAGCGCCGATGAGGCCGAGCGCCGCGCGGGCCAAGGAAAAGCGGTTATTTTGGTGCGCACCGAGACGTCGCCCGAGGACATCCACGGCATGAAGGCGGCGCGCGGCATCCTCACCGCGCGCGGCGGCATGACGAGCCACGCGGCCGTGGTCGCGCGCGGCATGGGCAAGAGCTGCGTCGCGGGGTGCTCGGCGATCAACGTCGCGCACGGTGCCGAAGAGATGAGCATCACCATCTACGACGCGACCGGGCACGTGGCCGAGACCGTCGTCGTGAAGGCCGGCGACGTGATCACGCTCGACGGTGGATCGGGCCAAGTGTTCTTGGGCGCGGTGCCGACCATCGCCGCGGCGCTCTCGGGCGAGTTCGGCGAGCTGATGCGCTGGGCCGACAAAGTCCGCACGCTCAAGGTCCGCGCGAACGCCGACACGCCGCTCGACGCGCGCACCGCGCGCAACTTCGGCGCCGAGGGCATCGGCCTCTGCCGCACCGAGCACATGTTCTTCGAAGAGGAGCGCATCGCGGCCGTGCGCGAGATGATCCTCGCGGGCACCGAGGAGGCGCGGCGCCGCGCGCTCCACAAGCTCCTTCCGTTCCAGCGCGGCGACTTCGTCGGCGTCTTCCGCGCGATGGCCGGCCTGCCCGTCACCATCCGTCTGCTCGACCCGCCGCTCCACGAGTTCTTGCCGCAAGACATGCACACGCTCCAAGAGCTCTCGAAGAGCATGAACGTGCCTGTCGCCGATCTGGAGCGCAAGAACGAGGAGCTCCACGAATATAACCCCATGCTCGGTCACCGCGGCTGCCGGCTCGCGATCACGTTCCCCGAGATCTACGAGATGCAAGTGCGCGCGATCTTGGAGGCCGCGTGTGACGTCGCGGCCGAGGGCATCGAGGTGCACCCCGAGATCATGATCCCGCTCGCGATGACCAAGCGCGAGCTCGACGTGTGCAAGGGCATCGTCGATCGCGTCAAGGAGCAGGTGTTCGGCGAGCGCGGGCGCGCCATCCCGTTCTCGTACGGCACGATGATCGAGCTTCCGCGCGCGGCGATCCGATCGGCCGAGCTCGCCGAGATCGCCGAGTTCATGAGCTTCGGCACCAACGATCTGACGCAGACCACGCTCGGCATCTCGCGCGACGACGCGGGCAAATTCCTCGGCGCGTACGTCGAAGCGGGCATCTTCCCCAAGGACCCGTTCCAATCGATCGACGTCGCGGGCGTGGGCGCGCTCGTCGAGCTGACCAAAGAGAAGGCCCGCAAGGCGCGCCCCGGCATCAAGCTCGGCGTGTGCGGCGAGCACGGCGGCGATCCCGCGTCGATCCACTTCTTCTACAAGACCGGGCTCGACTACGTGTCGTGCTCGCCCTTCCGCGTGCCCATCGCGCGGCTCGCCGCGGCGCAGGCCGCGCTCCGCTCTTCGTCCGACGGCCCGCACGCCTCCGCGTGAGAGATCCTCAATGACGCTTTCGATCGCCATCGTCGGCTGCGGCAAGATCGCCGACGGCCACATCGAAGAGATCCAAAAGATGCCGGAGCGCGCGCGCGTGGTCGCGGCGTGCGATCTCGAAGCGTTGATGGCTGAGCAGGTCGCGCTCCGGTACGGCCTGCCCGCGTATTACGACAGCTTCGAGCGCCTGCTCTCGGCCGAGCGGCCCGACGTCGTTCACATCACCACGCCTCCCGGATCGCATTTGCCGCTCGCGCTTCAAGCCATCGACGCGGGCGCGCACGTGTACGTCGAGAAGCCTTTGGCGCTCGACGCGAAGGGCGCGCGCGCGCTCCTCGATCACGCCGAAAAGAAGGGCAAAAAGGTGACGGTCGGGTACAGCTACCTCTTTGATCCGCCGGGCGAGGACATGCGATCGCTCCTCGCCCAAGGCGCGCTTGGCGAGGTCGTCCACGTCGACACCGTGTATGGCTACAACCTCAAAGGCCCCTTCGGCGCGGCGATCATGGGCGATCCGGCGCATTGGGTGCATCGTTTGCCGGGCAAGCTCCTCCACAACAACATCGATCACCTGCTCTACAAGGTGACCGAGCTCATCGACGACGACGAGCCCGATATCGTGGCGAAGGGCTTTATCCGCCGGGAGGAGCGTTATGGCGACGCGCGCGACGACCTCATCGACGAGCTGCGCGTGATGATCTTGGGCGAGCGCGTCACGGCCTTTGGTTTGTTCTCGTCGTTCGCGCGGCCCGTGGGTCACTACGCCAAGGTGTTTGGGACCAAAGGCACGCTCCACGTCGACTACGCCAATCGCACGGCGACCTTCGACCCGAGCTCTTCGCTCCCGAGCGCGTTTGGCAGGCTCGTGCCTGCGTTCTCGCAGAGCGCGGCGTGGATGCGCGAGGGCATCAAGAACCTGGAGCGCTTCGCCCGCGCGGAGTTTCACTACTTCTCGGGGCTCAACCTGCTCTTCCAGCGCTTCTACGACGCCATCACCGGCGATGGCCCGCCGCCCATTCCTTATCGCGACATCCTCCGCATCTCCGTCATGATGGATGAGATCTTCCGCCAAGTGCCTCAGGCCAAACGCGATGTCTCGGGAGGGGCACGATGAAGGCGCTCGTCACCGGATCCAACGGGTTTTTGGGCACGGCGCTCGTCGAACGGCTGCTCGCGCGCGGTGAAGAGGACGTGCGGTGTTTTGTCCGAAGCGACAAAAAGCTCGGCAAGCTCGACGCCGTGTTGGCGCGTTATCCGGGCGCGCGCGCCGAGCGCTTCAAAGGCTCTCTCTCGACCGTGGCGGGCGCCGCGGCGGCCATCGAGGGCGTCGACGTCATCTATCATCTCGCCGCGGCGCTCAGCGGGCCCGCCGCCGAGCTGACGCTCAACACGGTGGTCGCGTCCAAGAACCTGCTCGAAGCGGTGGTGGCCTCCAAACGCACCATCAAGATCGTTTTGGTGAGCTCGTTTGGTGTGTATGGCGTGGCCGATTTGCCCCCTGGCAGCGTCATCAACGAGGAGACACCGCTCGAACTGCACCCCGAGCGCCGTGATTTGTATTCGCAGACCAAGCGCCGGCAAGAGCGGCTCTTTTGGGAGTACCACGAGAAATATGGCTTCCCGCTCACGGTGCTCCGGCCCGGCGTCATCTATGGTCCGGGCGGCTCGGCGTTCTCGTCGCGCGTGGGGCTCCAGCTCTTCGGCGTGTTCTTTCACTTGGGCGGCGATAACCTCCTCCCGCTCACGTACGTCGACAACTGCGCCGAGGCCATCGCGCTCGCGGGCATCAACGACGCTGCCAACGGCCATGTGTACAATGTCGTTGATGATGACCTCATCACGGCCTCGGAGTATCTCAAACGGTATCAGCAGAGGGTGGGGCCGCTCCGGGTCTTGCCGGTGCCGTATCCGCTGCTCCTCGCCGGATCGATGCTGATCGAGCGCTATCACGCGTGGTCGAAAGGCCAGCTCCCCGCTATTTTCACGCCGTATAAGACGCGCACGAGCTGGCGGCCGACGAGGTTCGACAATAGCCGAATCAAGACGCTTGGGCATCATCAGATCGTGCCCACCGACGAGGGGCTCGAGCGCACGTTTGCTTGGCTCGCCGAGAGCCGCTGAGCCACCGCCTCTCCTCGGAGGCGCCCGCCTCCCCACAGAGGCACCCGATCGCCAAGACAACCTCCTTTCACCGCCTCT